>NZ_JBOBHU010000015.1:0-136743 GCF_050587665.1 Rhizobium sp. Nf11,1
GAGCTAACCCCTTTTCTAAGTCAACAGCCATTCCAAAAGTTTTTTGACATTTTTGTAACAGGCTGATTTGGCTTAGCTTTTTGTTACAGTCTTTGAAAACCCGCAAAATTGCCGCCCGATTGGGCAGTTCTGAGGGTCTGTCTTAACCGAATCTCGGACAAATCGCTTCGAAGGCGCTGTCATGACCTATATGGGAAGCCTGCAGCTGTAATTCCAGGGCGCTTGCGTCTCACGTACGCCCCTCGCTAATTTGGCTGGAAGAACGATCCGGCGGAGTGAAGAATGCTTGTCCTCAACGAAGAACAGACGCGCGCGGCCCTGCCCTGGCCCGAGCTGATCGAAGCGATCGCCGCCATGTTTGCGAGCGAATGCGTGATGCCGGTGCGTCATCACCACGAGATGGCCGTGCCCGGGGAAGAGAGCGCAACGCTGCTTCTGATGCCGGCCTGGGTTCCCGGGCGTTATGCCGGGGTGAAGGTTGTTTCGGTCTTTCCCGGCAATACGCAGCGCAGCCTGCCGGCAATCTCGGGGACCTATCTTCTTTCCTCAGGCGCGACCGGGGAAATGCTGGCCGTGATCGACGGCGCCGAGCTGACGGCCAGGCGGACAGCGGCGGCATCGGCGCTCGCCGCCCGCTATCTCGCACGCCCGAATGCGGAGGAAATGCTCGTCTGCGGAACCGGGAGGCTGTCGCTCAACCTGATGCTCGCCCACGGCACGACCCGGCCCATCAAGAGATACAGGATCTGGGGACGCAACGCGCAGGCGGCGGAGAAGATCGCGGCGGAAGCGCGGGCGCTGGGCCTCGATGCCGAGGCGGTCGCCGACAGGGAAGCGGCGGCACGGACGGCCGACATCATTTCCTGCGCCACACTTTCCAGCGAACCGCTGATATCAGGGGAATGGCTGAAGCCCGGCGCACATCTTGATCTCGTCGGCGCCTTCAAGCCGAGCATGCGCGAAAGCGACGACGAAGCCATTCGCCGTGCTTCGGTCCATGTCGATACCCGCGCCGGCGCCACCAGCGAAGCCGGCGACATCGTTCAGCCGCTGACAAGCGGCTTGCTTGACATGAACGACATCCAATCGGAGCTTGCGGACCTTGTCAGCGGCGCCCATGGAGGGCGAAGCCGTGCCGAGGAAATCACGCTGTTCAAGTCGGTCGGCGCAGCACTCGAGGATCTCGCCGGCGCCATCCTTGCCTATGAGACGGTGGCGGGCCGCAAGTGACGATCAGTGCATCATTGCCGGAGCTTCCGGTTTCGCATGTCCTGCCCGCCGTCGCGGCGGCGCTGGCCGAGCAGCGACGCGCCGTTCTTTCCGCCCCGCCCGGCGCCGGCAAGACGACGCTGGTGCCGCTCTACCTGCTCGATCAGGCCTGGCGCGGCGACGGCAAGATCATCCTGCTCGAACCGCGGCGACTGGCGGCGCGAGCCGCAGCAAGCCGGATGGCCTCGCTCATCGGCGAACAGGTGGGCGAGACGATCGGCTACCGCATGCGCCTCGACAGCAGGATATCGGCGGCGACCCGGGTCGAAGTGGTGACCGAAGGGGTTTTCGCCCGGATGATCCTCGACGATCCGGAGCTATCAGGCGTCTCCACCGTGCTTTTCGACGAATTCCATGAGCGGTCGCTCGATGCCGATTTCGGGCTGGCGCTGGCGCTCGACGTGCAGTCGGCGCTGCGCGAAGATTTGCGCATCCTGGTCATGTCGGCGACGCTCGACGTGGAGCGTGTGGCCGCCCTGCTCAATCATCCGCCTGTCATCGAAAGCCTGGGGCGCAGCTTTCCGATCGATATCCGCTATCAGGACCGGCCCGGCGGCGAGCGCATCGAGAATGCCGTCACGCGGGCGATTATCGAGGCACATGCCGACGAGGACGGCTCTATCCTCGCCTTCCTGCCCGGCCAGGCGGAAATCACGCGCACTTTGGAGCGCCTGCAGGGGCGATTCGGGCCTGAAACTTTGATTGCGCCTCTCTATGGCAATCTCAGCCAGAAGGAGCAGGATGCAGCGATCCGGCCAGCGCCGAAGGGGACGCGCAAGATCGTCCTTGCCACCGCGATCGCCGAAACCTCGATCACCATCGACGGCGTCAGGATCGTGATCGACAGCGGATTGCAGCGGCTGCCGGTCTTCGAGGCCTCGACCGGGATTACGCGGCTCGAGACGGTGCGGGTGTCGCGGGCCTCCGCCGATCAGCGTGCCGGCCGCGCGGGACGAACAGAGCCCGGCATCGCCATCCGGCTTTGGCATCAGGGGCAGACGGCGGCACTGCCGGCTTTCACGCCGCCGCAGATCCTCTCCAGCGATCTTTCCGGCCTGGTGCTCGATCTCGCCCATTGGGGCGTTCAAGATCCGGAATCCCTTGCCTTCGTCGATCAGCCGCCGGAAACGACGCTCAGGGAAGCGCGGGCGCTGCTCGGCCAACTGGGAGCGCTCGACAAGGACGGCGCGTTGACCGTCCGCGGCAAGATGATGCGCGATCTCGCTCTGCCGCCGCGGCTTGCCGCCATGGTCGTTTCATCAGGCGAATCGGGTCATGCCCGGGAGGCTGCGATGATTGCCGTGCTCCTGACCGAACAGGGGCTTGGCGGACCGAGCATCGACCTTGAGGATCGGCTGCGGCGCTTCAAGGCCGAGCGCGGCGAAAGAGCCGACGCCTCGCGGCGGCTGGCGGGGCGGCTGGCCGCCGGCCTCGATACCGTCGCCGCAGCCGCACCTCTACTGGCGGGTCAGCTGCTGCTGCATGCTTTCCCGGATCGAATCGCGCTTCAGCGCGGCGGGCGCGGGCGATTCGTCATGGCGAACGGGCGGGGAGCTGAACTGCCGGAAACCGAGAGGCTCGCCGGCAGCCAGATGCTCGTCATCGCCGATCTCACCGGGCGCGCGGCACAGGGACGGATTCTGGCGGCGGCCGAAGTGACGCGTGCGGATATCGAAACCGAACTGCCTGGCGAGATCAGAACCGATGACCAGACATTCTTCGACCGGCAAAGCCGGCAGGTGCGGGCGCGGCGGGCAACCCGGCTCGGCGCGATCGTCTTCGAAGAGACGCCTTTGCCGCGTCCTTCCGGGGCCGCCGTCACTCAGGCGCTGATGGAGGGCGTGCGCGAACTGGGGCTCGATCAGCTCACCTTCTCGAAGGAGGCGCTACAGCTTCGCGAACGGATCGGTTTCCTTCATCGGACGATCGGTGATCCCTGGCCCGATGTCAGCGACGATGCTCTGCTTTCCCGGCTGGAGGAATGGTTCGCCCCCTTCCAGGAAGACGCCCGAAGCCTCTCCGAGATTTCTGCGGCAGGGCTTTCGAACGGGCTGATGTCGCTGGTGCCGCACGAGCTGCAGCGCGATCTTAGCCGGCTAGCGCCGACGCATTTCGAGGCGCCGACCGGTCAAAGACATCCCATCCAGTATGAGGGCGAGGAGCCCATCTTGACGATCCGGGTGCAGGAGCTGTTCGGTCTCAAGCAACACCCGGCGGTCGCCGGAGGCCGCCTGCCGCTGCTCCTGGAGCTGACGTCGCCGGCGCACCGGCCGATCCAGACGACACGCGACCTGCCCGGCTTCTGGGCGGGCTCGTGGAAGGACGTACGCGCCGAAATGCGTGGTCGCTATCCCCGCCATCCCTGGCCGGAGCGGCCGGAAGAGGCATTGCCGACGACACGGGCAAAACCACGTGGTACATGAGAGCCATCAAGGAGCCCCGGCATGATCGACAAGCCCGGCATGATCGACAAGACGCAAAGCCATACGCTGGAAGACCGGCACAGCAGCCGCAGGCTGCGGCTGCAGACGCTGGTGCGGCTGCGCTGGCTTGCCGTCGGCGGCCAGGCGCTGACGGTGTTCATCGTGGCCTTCTGGCTGAAATTTCCCTTGCCGCTGATCGCCAGCTCTTCGCTGATCGCCGCGCTTGCCTGGGTGAATTTCTACCTGACGATCCGCTATCCGCCGACGCACCGGCTGGAGCCGCCGGCCGCCTTCGCTTTGCTCGGCTTCGACCTTCTTCAGCTTTGCGCGCTGCTCTTCATCACCGGCGGCCTCGCCAATCCCTTCGCCGCACTCGTCTGCGTGCCCGTTATCATCTCCTTTGCCTCACAGCCGATCCGCTACAGCACGGCACTGATCGGCTTTGCGATGGTCTGCATTACAGTGCTTGCCTTTTCGCCTTTCCCGCTGCCCTGGTTCGACGGCGTCGAGATCAATGTCCATAATGTCATGCAGTTCGGCGTCTGGTGCTCGATCGCCTCGACCATGGCCTTCGCCGCCTTCTATGCCTATCGCGTCTCGATGGAAGCGAGCCAGCTTGCCGATGCGCTCGCCGCGACCGAACTGGTGCTGCAGCGGGAAAAGCATCTTTCGCAGCTTGACGGCTTGGCTGCCGCCGCCGCTCATGAACTCGGCACGCCGCTTGCCACGATCAGTGTCGTCGCCAAGGAAATGGAGCGCGAGCTCAAGGATGATGATCGCTTTCGCGAGGATGTCATGCTGCTGCGAAGCCAGAGCGAACGCTGCCGCGACATTCTGCGGCGGCTGACGACGCTCTCCTCCGAAGGCGAGGCGCATATGCGCCGGCTGCCGCTTTCCTCCATGATCGAAGAAGTCGTCGCACCGCACCGGGAATTCGGCATCACGCTCGAGCTCATCGAGAAGAGCCCGCGCAAGAGCGAGCCGGTCACCGATCGCAATGCCGGCATCATGTACGGTCTCGGAAACCTCATCGAAAATGCCGTCGATTATGCCAGGGAGAAAGTGACCGTCACCGTCGAGCACGATCAAGACAAAGTATTGATCGTCATCGAAGACGACGGCAATGGTTATTCGCCTGACATCCTGACGCGCATCGGCGAGCCCTATGTGACCAAGCGGCAGAAGGAAGATACGGCCGGCGGCCTCGGGCTCGGACTTTTCATCGCCAAGACGCTGCTGGAGCGCTCGGGCGCATCGCTGGTTTTCGAGAACCGAGAGCCGGAAAGAGCCGGCGCGCGCATCCGCATCGAATGGCCGCGAATGCTGATCGACGCAAATTCGACAAAATGAGTTTGTGGGCATAAGTAGAATGAGAAACGGTTGACCAGGATCAGGCGCAACCGCCGGGACCCGAGACGATGACAGAACAGAATCATGGAAATTTCGCCACATCGGATGAAGACCATATCGGGCCCGACGCCAGCCTGCTGATCGTTGACGACGACGGGCCCTTCCTGCGCCGTCTCGCACGGGCGATGGAGACGCGCGGTTTCGACGTGGAGACGGCCGAATCAGTGGCGGAAGGCGTTGCGAAATCGAAAGGCAGGCCGCCGAAATATGCGGTAGTCGACCTTCGCCTCGGCGACGGCAACGGGCTCGACGTCATCGAAGCGATCCGGCAGCGGCGCGACGATACCCGGATCATCGTGCTGACCGGCTACGGCAATATCGCAACAGCGGTGACGGCCGTAAAACTCGGAGCCGTCGATTATCTGGCCAAGCCCGCGGACGCCGACGAGGTCTTTTCAGCGCTGACGCAACGGCCGGGGGAAAAGGCCGAGCTGCCGGAGAATCCGATGTCGGCCGATCGGGTGCGCTGGGAACACATCCAGCGGGTCTACGAGATGTGCGAGCGCAATGTCTCGGAAACAGCACGTCGGCTCAACATGCATCGGCGAACGCTGCAGCGCATACTTGCCAAACGCGCCCCGAAATAGACGAAACCTTCGTCAGACATCATCCACAGTGAATGGTTTTCCATTGGCCCATTCGGCCATCATCAGCCTTTGCGCAGCGGCGCGCGAGAAACTGAGCGTGACGGATTTGCGCGTGGCCGGTGCCATGCGGTGTTCCGGCGCCTCGCGGATCATATGGGCGCCATAGCCATCCGAGAGGAAGAGCCCGCATTCCTCGGGAAAGATGTCAAGCGGCACACCTTCATGAGTCGCAAAGAACAGGCGGTCGCAATGCAGCCTGTATTCCGGCCATTTGCGATCCACCCGGAAATCCTCGATCGATGTCTTGATTTCGATGATCCAAACTTCGCCCTTTTCCGAAAGCGTGATCAGATCGGCGCGTCGGCCGCTGGCGAGCGGCAGTTCCGGCAGCACCGCATGGCGCATTTCGTGCAGCAATATCTGCGTTCCGCGCCGCACCATCATGGCCCTGTCCGATTGCCGGCCATCGATTAACGGATTGTTATTGTAAACGCTCAAAATCGTCATGGATAACCATCGCCGAGCCGGGTGTGTTGTTGCAAAAAAACCATGCGCTTTTAATTTGCGCGGCAGACGGATTCCTCGCGCCGAAGCAGTCTTGCAAAGCGCAAGTTAATCGAAAATAAACCATAATCAACGATGGTCGAAAGACTGTTCTCCTCGCCCGAAAACTTCAAGAGTTATCTATGCGCATCCGCAACGCATTCCCTGTATTTGGCCTACTGACGACACTCGCACTGGCCGGCTGCTCCACCAATTCCGAAAGCGCATCCGTCGACGACAAGGGCGCAGGCCCGACGGTACAGACAGCTCAAATCTTCAACGACGCCTATGGCGTGACGAAGGACGCCGGATACTCCCTGCCGGCGATCCCGATCGACAGGGTCAAGCCGCAGTTCCGCCGCCAGGTCGTCAGCTACCAGACCACCGAGCGTCCAGGCACCATCATCGTCAATACGCGCGAGCGCTTCCTCTATTACATCCTGCCGAACGGCAAGGCGATGCGCTACGGCATCGGCGTCGGCAAGCAGGGCTTCGCATGGGCCGGCACTGCCTATGTCGCCTGGAAACAGGAATGGCCGACCTGGCACCCGCCGAAGGAAATGGCTGAACGCCGCCCCGACGTCGCCAAATACGTCGAGGAGGGCATGGGCCCCGGTCTCAGCAATCCGCTCGGCGCGCGCGCCATGTATCTCTTCAACGACGACGGCAAGGACACCCTGTTCCGCCTGCACGGCACGCCGGAATGGGCTTCGATCGGCACCGCCGCTTCCTCGGGCTGCATTCGCCTGATGAACCAGGACGTCATCGACCTCTACAGCCGCGTCCGCCCCGGCAAGGGGACCTCCAAGGTCATCGTCATCCAGTAGGGTAGATACCGAATTCGGTATAAAAAGGGCCGCCGGACTGTCGTTCCGGCGGCTTTTTCGTATTCTCGGTTACACCGATTGTTTCGCCTTGAGCTCAAGGCGGCGGCGGTGAAGCACCGGTTCGGTATAGCCGTTCGGTTGCTCCCTGCCCTTCAGGACGAGATCGTGGGCGGCCTGGAAGGCGATCGAATCATCGAAATTGCCCGCCATCGGCCGGTAGGCCGGATCGGATTCGTTCTGTCGATCGACGATGGCAGCCATGCGTTTCATCGTTTCGACGATCTGAGCTTCGGTGACGACTTTGTGATGCAGCCAATTCGCCATGTGCTGGGCCGAAATGCGCAAGGTCGCGCGATCCTCCATCAGGCCGATATTGTTGATGTCGGGCACTTTCGAGCAGCCGACACCCTGATCGATCCAGCGTACCACATAGCCGAGGATACCCTGGGCATTGTTATCGAGCTCTCGCTGGATTTCCTCCGGCGTCCAGTTCGGCCGCACCGCAACCGGCACGGAGAGAATGTCGGAAAGCTTGGCGCGAGCCCGGTCCTTCAGCCCCTGTTGAACCCGGGCGACGTTGACGCGGTGATAATGGGTGGCATGCAGGGTTGCGGCCGTCGGCGACGGCACCCAGGCGGTGTTGGCGCCGGCCTTCGGATGGGCGATCTTCTGTTCCAGCATCGCCGCCATCAGATCCGGCATCGCCCACATGCCTTTGCCGATCTGGGCGTGGCCGGAAAGGCCGCATTCCAGACCGATGTCAACGTTCCAGTTCTCATAGGCCGATATCCACGCTGCCTGGCGCATATCGCCCTTGCGAATCATCGGACCGGCTTCCATCGAAGTATGGATCTCGTCGCCGGTGCGGTCGAGGAAACCGGTATTGATGAAGACGACGCGCTCGCGGGCGGCACGAATGCACTCCTTGAGATTGACCGTCGTGCGCCGCTCCTCGTCCATGATGCCCATCTTGATGGTGTTGCGCGCCATGCCGAGCGCGTCTTCGACCCGGGAGAAAATCTCGACGGCGAAGGCGACCTCTTCTGGCCCATGCATCTTCGGCTTCACCACATACATGGAGCCGGTGCGGGAATTCTTCTTCCGGCCGGCGGGACCGATATCGTAAAGCGCGATCAGAGCAGTGATGATGGCATCCATGATGCCCTCGGGCACTTCGTTGCCGTCCTTGTCGAGGATCGCGGGATTGGTCATCAGGTGGCCAACATTGCGCACCAGCATCAACGAACGGCGATGCACCTCGAACGAAGCGCCGTCCGGGCCGGTATAGTCCAGATCCGGGTTGAGCTTGCGGATGAAGGTCGTTCCGCCCTTTGCCACCTCTTCCTGCAGATCGCCCTTCATCAGGCCGAGCCAGTTGCGATAGACGATCACCTTGTCTTCGGCGTCGACGGCTGCAATCGAATCCTCGCAGTCCATGATCGTGGTAATCGCCGATTCCAGCCAGACATCGGAAATATGGGCCGGATCGGCCTTACCGATCGCCGTCGTCGGGTCGATGACGATTTCGATATGAATGCCGTTGTTCTTCAGGAGAATATGGCTCGGCGTGGTGACATCGCCGCGATAGCCGGCAAAATGCCGGCCGTCTCTGAGCATTGTCTGCTCGCCGTCCACCGATCTGACGACGAGCATTCCTTCCTTGACGGCGAAGCTGCCGACATCGTTCCAGCTGCCGTCCTGCAGCGGCGTCGCCGTATCGAGGAAATCTCGCACCCAGGCGATGACCTTTTCGCCGCGCTTCGGATTATACCCCTTACCCTTCTCGGCGCCGTCGCTCTCGGGAATGGCGTCGGTGCCATAGAGCGCATCATAGAGCGAGCCCCAGCGAGCGTTGGCGGCGTTCAAAGCGTAGCGGGCATTCATCACGGGAACGACGAGCTGCGGACCGGCAATCGAGGCGATCTCGGGATCGACGTTTTCGGTCGAGACCTGGAAGTCCGATCCTTCCGGCAGGAGGTAGCCGATGCTGCGGAGAAAGGATTGATAGTCGTCCATATCCGACGGGGCACCATGCTGGCGATACCAGTCATCAATCTTCGTCTGCAGCTCGTCGCGTTTGGCCAGCAGTGCGCGATTGCGCGGGGCGAGATCGTGAACGATCGCCGAAAAATCGGCAAAGAACCTGTCCACATCGATCGCCAGACCCGGCAGAACCTCCTGCGTCAGGAAATCGTGAAGGACGGTTTCGATGGCAAGACCGTTCTTATCAATGCGGCTCATGCGATATTCTCCCTGGCAGCGCCTGTGAATGCTGCCACTTTGCCCGGCTTTCATTCACAGTCAATTCCGCAATAGTTCGAAAGATTTATGCCGTTCCGGAAATTATGCGCGACGTCACGCGCATGGGAAGCCCGTTCTGCGGCTGAGTCGTCAGCTTCTGCACCGGCCAAGGATTGGTGGTTGCCGTCTGATCGAAACGGAAACGGCGCATCATCACGGCCAGTGCGATCACCGCCTCCTGCAACGCGAAGGTCGCGCCGATGCAGACGCGCGGGCCGGCGCCGAACGGCAGAAACTGAAACCGGCCGATGCTGCCGCGGTTTTCCGGCAGGAAGCGCTCCGGCATATAGGCGCGCGGCTTTTCCCAATAAAGTTCGTGGCGATGCAGCGTCCACGGCATGATCAGCACGGTAATATCCGCCGGTATTTCGACCTTTTCGCCCTTGGCATTCATCCAGAGGTCATCGGCTATGGCGGCGCGATTGATCGAAGGAGCCGGCGGGTAAAGTCTGAGGGCTTCTTCGAAGGCCGCCCGCGTCACCGGCATCAGATCCAGCCATTCCACTGGTTCGGCTCCAGTCGCCAAGACGGCATCGATCTCCGTCTCCATCGCCTCACGAATATGCGGGCTGTTGGCCACACAATAAAGTGTCCAGGCAAGCGCACGCGCCGTCGTCTCATGGCCGGCTCCGATGAAAGTCAGGATATTGTCCTCGATCTCCTCCTTGGTCAGGCCGTCCGGACCTGCCTGTTCCAGGAGCAGCGTCAGAAAATCCTCCGGTGCGGCGGCGCGATCGGCCTTCATCTTCGCCAGACGCACATCCATGGTATCGCGGACGATAGCCCTGAATTTTTCCAGCACCTTCTGACCGCCGATACGGGTCAGGCGTGGCACCCAGGAGGGCGCGCGCAGCAGGTCCATCGGGTCGACGCGGCCCATCCGGTGGAGAAGCTGGTTGACGTCGTCGGCGAAATGGCCGCTCGACGAGATGATTT
Organism: Rhizobium sp. Nf11,1; assembly: GCF_050587665.1. Lineage (NCBI taxonomy): Bacteria > Pseudomonadati > Pseudomonadota > Alphaproteobacteria > Hyphomicrobiales > Rhizobiaceae > Rhizobium > Rhizobium sp. Nf11,1. The sequence goes on from NZ_JBOBHU010000015.1 coordinate 10,297, forward strand.
CGCCGGAGAAGAGCGTTTCGGCAAGGATAGCAAAGGTCAAATCGGTCATGTCGGCGGCAATGTCGAAAATTTGACCAGCCGCCTCGCCGTTCTCGTATTTGCGGACGAAATCTTCCGATTGCCGCAGCATCTGGCCGGCAAAGCCCTTGGCGTGGCGCGGCGTGAAGACTGGCGCGACCGCCTTTCGCGATCGCTTCCAGACCTGGCCTTCCGCCGTCAACAACCCGTCACGCAAGATTGGCCGCAGCACCAGCTGGCGAATGTCGGACATACGGTAATTGGCGGCATTGTCGACCAGCACGTGCTTGATCAAGCCGGGATCGTTGACGATGAGCGTGTGTTGCCCGAAGAAACTCGTTTTGATCCAGGGTAGCGTATAGGAGGGCTCGCCCCAGAGTTCGAGCGGGTTGCGCAGGATGATTCGGATGATATCCAGCCGGCTCGGCGGCACGGTGCGCGGCAGCGGTGCCGGCGGAACGAAGGGATCCGGACGCATGTCCATCGTCAAAGCCTTTCGGGGAAGAGCGACGCCTTCCCGGCAAGCTTGAAGCTAGAGCAGGCCCTTGAGTTCGTCCAGCTTGTCGTTGATCAGCCAGCCGTAATAATTCTCTTCAGGCCAAACGGTCGCACCGGAAGAGCGGTTTCTCGCGGCGAGCGCCGCCGCGCGCTGACGGGAGTTGCCGACATTGTAAAGCGTCGCCGTCAGGCCGGGATTGCCCGAGATATCCATGCCGGCAATCTCCTTGTAATCGTCGATCGACCGGCGGATCGAGGCCGCGACGAAGGCGAGCGAGATATCTGGATCCATTATCGCCTTATAGACGTCGCCGGCATTCTTCTCGTTCAGCTTCGGATAGCCGGAGACGCGGCTGACGAGATCGGAGAGCATCAACGCCGTCAGCGGATTGACCTGGCCGAGGCCGAAGGTCTGGCCGGCATAGAAAGGCTGAAAGAAGACCGCACTGAAGCGGTTGTTGGGGAAGCTCTCGCCACCCACGGTCTTGCCGCGGAAATCGCTTTCCCAGACATCTTCCCGGCAGGACCAGAGCGTGTAGGAATCACTCTTGCCCTTGCACTGCGCAAATTGCGGCCGCGCCACGAAATCGTCGACGTTTTCGCCGTCATAGGCGAAGCGGAAACTTTCCCCGGCATAGGAAGCGGCTTTGACATAATAGGCCTGCAGCCTGTCGTAAGCGTCGACGTTATAGGTATGTTCGCCAACGATCGCGCCGACGACATGGATGGGATTGATGCCGTAAGCGCTGGAGACCTTGCGGATCTTGGCCATCAGCTCGCGATCGGTCGCAAGAAGCTCGTGGACCTTCTCATATTTCAGATCGAAGCTGCTCTTGGTGCCCTTGGTGCGGCGGACGGACGCGCCGGGAATATCGGGCTGCTCAGCGTGGCGATTGCCGGCCGGCACCGTCTGCATGGCGAAGGCCGGCGCCGAATTCACCAGGGCAACGGCAATCAAAAGGCTTGTCAAAAGGCGTCGCACGATCCGCTATCCCGTCCGTTCATCGTCCTGTTCGCGATGCGGCTGACTGGACCAGAATCTTGGCCGAATAAAGCCGTAGCGGAAAACAAAACGGGCCTTCACTAAAAAGGAAAAGGCCCGCTGTCGATAGTCGAGGTCAACGGAATGCGGCATTCACATCGGTAAAGCCACGAGCCGGTGCGCCGATATCACAGAATGAAGCGTGACAGGTCGGTATTCTGCGCGAGATCGCCGACATGTTCGCGCACATAGGCTGCATCGATCGTGATGGCTGCCCCTGCCCGATCCGGCGCATTGTAGGAAATATCGTCCAGAACCCGCTCCATCACCGTCTGCAGACGGCGCGCGCCGATATTCTCGACCGAGGAGTTCAAATGCACGGCGACATCAGCCAGCGCGTCGATCGCGTCCTCGGTGAAGTCGAGGTTCAGATTTTCGGTTTCCATCAGCGCCCGGTACTGGCGGATGAGGCTCGCTTCGGTCTCCGTCAGGATCCGGCGGAAATCCTCCTTGTTCAGCGGGCGCAGCTCGACGCGGATCGGCAGGCGGCCCTGCAGCTCCGGCAAGAGATCCGAGGGTTTGGAGACATGGAAGGCGCCAGAGGCGATGAAGAGGATATGGTCCGTCTTCACAGGCCCGTATTTGGTCGAGACCGTCGTGCCTTCGACGAGCGGCAGCAGGTCGCGCTGGACACCTTCGCGTGAAACGCCGGCACCCATGCCGCCGTCGCGGGCGGCGATCTTGTCGATCTCGTCGAGGAAGACGATGCCGTCATTTTCGGTAGAGCGGACGGCCTCGCGCTGGATCACCTCATTGTCGATCAGCTTGTCGGATTCATCGCGAATCAGATCGGTATAAGAAGCCTTGACAGTCGTGCGCACCTTCTTAGTGCGTCCGCCCATTGCCTTGCCGAACATTTCCGACAGGTTGAGCACGCCGATATTGGCGCCCGGCATGCCGGGTATTTCGAAGCCGCCCATGCCGGAGCCGGCATCGGCCACCTCGATATCGATTTCCTTGTCGTCGAGCTCACCGTCTCTGAGCTTCTTGCGGAAACTTTCGCGGGTGGCGGGCGAAGCGGTGGTGCCGACCAGCGCATCGAGCACCCGCTCCTCGGCGCTGACATGCGCCTTGGCCTGCACCTCGGCCCGCTTCTTCTCGCGCACCAGGCCGATACCGACCTCGACCAGATCGCGGATGATCTGCTCGACATCACGGCCGACATAGCCGACTTCGGTGAACTTCGTGGCTTCGACCTTGATGAAGGGCGCGCCGGCGAGTTTTGCCAGGCGGCGGGAAATCTCCGTTTTACCGACACCGGTCGGACCGATCATCAGGATGTTTTTCGGCATGACTTCGTCGCGCAGGCTCGGGTCGAGCTGCTGGCGACGCCAGCGGTTGCGCAGCGCAATCGCGACGGCGCGTTTGGCATCATGCTGGCCGATGATGTAGCGATCGAGTTCGGAAACGATCTCGCGGGGGGAAAAGGTCGTCATTGCGTATCATTCTCCTGGCGGTCCGGAGCCATCAACGCCCGGCCGAAATTCATCGTTGTCGCGCCGCGACGGGTCAGCCGCGGCAGCAGCCGGAAGGCCGGAATTCAGCTTTCGACGTCCAGCAATTCGACCACGATATTGTGGTTGGTGTAGACGCAGATGTCGGCGGCGATATCGAGGGCGCGCCGGGCGATCTCTTCGGCCGATTTGTCGGTATCCATCAGTGCACGAGCGGCGGCGAAGGCAAAATTGCCGCCAGAACCGATCGCCGTCGTGCCATGTTCGGGCTCCAGAACATCGCCATTGCCGGTGATTGCCAAGGTGATCGACTTGTCGGCGACGAGCATCATGGCTTCGAGATTACGCAGGTATTTGTCGGTGCGCCAGTCCTTGGCGAGCTCGACGGCGGCGCGCATCAGCTGACCGGGATATTGTTCCAGCTTCTTTTCAAGCCTTTCGAGCAGGGTGAAGGCGTCGGCCGTGGCGCCGGCGAAACCGGCGATGACCTCGCCCTTGCCGATGCGCCGGACCTTGCGGGCATTGCCCTTCATCACGGTCTGGCCGAGGCTCACCTGGCCATCGCCCGCCATCACCACCTTGCCGCCTTTTCGAACTGTAATGATTGTTGTCATAAAACACCTGTCTGCCCATGAGGCGGGCCTTTACATGAGACCGCAAACCGGTCCTTGTTGAACCCTATGTAAGCCGGCCGGAGCCGATTGCAAATGGGCGGGCTTTTCTCCTGCCCGGCTTCTGGATATTTGCCGATGCGCCTGATAAGGAACGGCCTTATTCCGATGGAGGGCCAGATGGCCGAGACCGCAGCAAGCCGTACCGGCAGCGTTGCCCGCAAGACCAACGAGACGTCGATTTCCGTTTCCGTTAATCTCGACGGCACCGGCAAATCGAAGATTTCGACCGGCGTCGGCTTCTTCGACCATATGCTCGATCAACTTTCGCGGCATTCGCTCATCGACATGGAAATCGAAGCCAAGGGTGACCTGCATATCGATGATCATCACACGGTCGAGGATACCGGTATTGCGATCGGCCAGGCGATCTCGAAGGCGCTCGGCGACCGCCGGGGCATTACACGCTACGCTTCGATCGATCTCGCTATGGACGAGACGATGACCAAAGCGGCGGTCGATCTTTCCGGCCGGCCGTTCCTCGTCTGGAATGTCGCCTTCAGCGCACCGAAGATCGGCACCTTTGACACGGAACTCGTGCGCGAATTTTTCCAGGCGCTCGCCCAGAACGCCGGCATCACCTTGCATATTCTCAATCATTATGGCGCCAACAACCACCATATTGCCGAGACATGTTTCAAGGCGGTCGCGCGCGCATTGCGCACGGCGACAGAGATCGATCCGAGACAGGCGGGCCGTGTTCCCTCGACGAAGGGCACGCTCGTCTGAGCCCCTCAGGGAGCGGCGACAATGACCTCCAGCTATATTTTCCTGACACCGCCCGGCGCGAACCCAGCGACCGATGAGGTGCGCACTATTCGCGACGGCTTCACCTGGCTCGGCTTCATGTTTCCATGGGTTTGGCTTCTGGTGCACCGGCTATGGCTGCATGCGGCCGCGGCGTTTATCCTGCAGGGAATCGGCGGCGCACTGATGGACGAACCCGGTCTGGGACCGGCGGGCGCGGCGATCATGCTGGGCGTGAATATAGTGGTCGGTCTCGAAGGCCAGAACTTTCGCATCCGCCATCTTGCCGCCAAGGGCTGGAACGAGGACGCCCTCATTGCAGCCGATAAGCTCGATATTGCCGAGCAGGTCTATTTTGCGGACAAGACAGTCCCTGTGAGCAGTGACGATACGGTCGCACCGGATTGGCAGAACAAGCCCGGTGCAAACAGCCTGCGCGGCCAAGCGACATCGCTTGATCTCTTTGGTTTTGATGGAGGACGCTGACGATGCGCGTCGCGATTATCGACTACGGTTCCGGCAACCTTCGTTCGGCGACCAAGGCTTTCGAACGTGCCGCGCGCGAGGCGGGCATCAATGCCCATATCGATCTCACCGATAAGGCGGAGGAGGTTGCTGCGGCCGATCGCATTGTGCTGCCCGGCGTCGGCGCATACGCCGATTGCCGGCGCGGACTGGACGCCGTGCCCGGCATGAACGAAGTGCTGATCGAGGCTGTCGAGAACAAGGCGCGGCCTTTCCTCGGCATCTGCGTCGGCATGCAACTGATGTCGTCGCGCGGTCTGGAGAAGACCGTGACACACGGCTTCGGCTGGATCCCAGGCGACGTCATCGAGATGACGCCTGACGATCCCGCCTTGAAGATTCCGCAGATCGGCTGGAACACGCTCGACCTGAAGCGCGAGCATCCGCTCTTCGACGGCATTCCCACCGGGCCGCAGGGGCTGCATGCCTATTTCGTCCATTCCTACCATCTTGCCGCCGAAAATGCCGAGGATGTCATTGCGACCGTCGATTATGGCAGGCCGATGACCGCCCTCGTCGGGCGCGACAACATGGTGGGGGCCCAGTTTCACCCGGAAAAGAGCCAGAAGCTCGGCCTCGCCCTGATCGCCAATTTCCTGCGCTGGAACCCGTAATACCTCCGCCTTATTTCCTCTTTATGAAAAGAGCGGAACAGGAGTGCGCTCGATGCCGGCTTCGCGGAAATCAGGCAAGGTGTTCTATATGCTGAGACCCTCCAGAGAGGGTCTGCCTCCCTTCTCGGACATCCGGCTTCCCGACGGGACGATCATTCGCCGTGTCGACGAAGCCCTCCATAGAAAAGCGCTTTCCAATGCGGCCAAGGCATTGAAAGAAAGGCCGGACCGATGATTCATGAATTTCTTGCCGGCAACGAGAATTCGCAGCTGCGCGCCAATGGGATCAATGCCGGCGATATCACCGAAGCCGTGCTGGAATTCTATATTGAAGGCGAAGACGATCTGATCGGCCTGCTTGCCTACGCCCTTTACGAGCGGCAGAAGCGCGATTTCGTCGTCAGCTATCGAAAGCGGAATGCCGGCCGTTCGCCCAATGAGGCCGAGCTTGCCGCAGTTTCCAGCAATTATCTCTCCACTGACCTGCGCAATACGCTGCGCGATCGCGCCTCGCAGATTCTTTCGAGCTATGCCGAGACCTATGTGGAAGCGATGGAGCCTGAGATCCGGCTCGCCGCCGTCAACAGCGACGCCCTGCGGCGGGTGCGGGAGATCGAGAAATCGGTGAAGAAGCGCCTCGGTTTCTGGCGGCAGGTGCGTGCGGGCTTCATCGCCATCCTTCTGCTTCTGCTGCTTTTGAGCGCGGCCGCCATTGCCGCTGTCTTTTTCCGCTCGGATATCGTAGATGCGTGGAATGCGCTGATGGCAGCGATCACTCTACGGACGTAAGACGACATGATCCTTTTTCCCGCGATCGATCTGAAGGGCGGCCAATGCGTTCGCCTGAAGCTCGGCGACATGCAACAGGCGACGGTTTACAATACCGATCCGGCCGCCCAGGCGAAGTCCTTCGAAGACCAGGGTTTCGAATGGCTGCACGTGGTCGATCTCGATGGCGCCTTCGCGGGACATTCGGCCAATGGCGACGCCGTCCAGGCGATCCTGAAGGCGACAAAAAATCCGGTGCAGCTCGGCGGCGGCATCCGCACCCTCGACCACATCGAAGCCTGGCTGTCGCGCGGGTTGCGGCGGGTCATCCTCGGCACCGTCGCCGTCAGAAATCCGGCGCTGGTCATCGAGGCCTGCCGGAAATTTCCGGGCGGCGTCGCTGTCGGTATCGATGCCAAGGGCGGCAAGGTGGCCGTCGAGGGTTGGGCTGAAGCTTCCGAACTCGGCATCATCGAGCTTGCCCGGAAATTCGAGGGCGCCGGCGTTGCGGCGATCATCTACACCGATATCGACCGCGACGGCATTCTGGCCGGCATCAACTGGAGCTCGACACTGGAACTCGCCGATGCCGTCTCCATTCCTGTTATCGCTTCGGGCGGCCTTGCTTCTATCGAAGATATCAAGCGCATGCTCCAGCCCGACGCGCAGAAGCTGGAAGGGGCGATTTCAGGCCGGGCGCTTTACGACGGCCGCATCGACCCCCAGGAAGCGCTGGCGCTGATCAAGGCCCACAAGGCCAAGGAGACTGCCTAATGACCCTCAAGGCTCGTGTCATTCCCTGCCTCGACGTCAAGGACGGCCGTGTCGTCAAGGGCGTCAATTTTCTCAATCTCGTCGATGCCGGCGATCCGGTCGAAGCGGCAAAGGCCTATGACGCGGCCGGCGCCGACGAGCTCTGCTTCCTCGACATCACCGCATCCTCGGACAATCGCGAGACGATTTTCGATGTCGTGGCGCGCACGGCCGAGCAATGTTTCATGCCGCTGACCGTCGGCGGCGGGGTCAGAACCATTGCCGACATCCGCAAGCTCCTGCTGTGCGGCGCCGACAAGGTGTCGATCAACTCGGCAGCTGTCAGCAATCCCGATTTCGTCGCCGAGGCGGCCGATAAGTTCGGCGACCAGTGCATTGTCGTCTCGATCGACGCCAAGCGCAGGCGCACGCAAGCGGTCGGCGGCGACAATCTCAGCGCCTGGGAAATCTATACGCATGGCGGCCGCAACGCGACCGGCATCGATGCCATCGAATTCGCGCAGAAGATGGTGGCGCGCGGGGCCGGCGAACTGCTGGTCACCTCCATGGACCGTGACGGCACCAAGGTCGGCTACGACCTTGAGCTGACGCGGACGATCGCCGATGCGGTGCGTGTGCCGATCATCGCATCCGGCGGCGTCGGCGACCTCGACGATCTCGTCGCCGGGGTGAAGGAGGGCCATGCCAATGCCGTGCTGGCCGCATCGATCTTCCACTTCGGCACCTATACCGTTGGCGAGGCAAAACACTATATGTCGAAGTGCGGCATCGACATGCGTCTCGACTGAAGCCTGAGAACGAACAATGAGCGGATTTTCCCTTTCCGACCTCGAACGCATCGTCGAAGAGCGATCGAAAGCCTCACCGGAGCAGTCCTGGACAGCCAAACTCGTGGCCGCCGGCCAGCCTAAAGCGGCGAAGAAGCTCGGCGAAGAGGCAATCGAAGCGGTGATGGCGGCGGTGACGGGCGATCGCGACAATCTGACCTATGAGGCGGCCGATGTGCTCTATCACCTATTGGTCGTATTGAAGATTGCTGAAATACCGCTAGAGAATGTCATGGCCGAACTCGAGCGCAGAACCGCGCAGTCCGGTCTCAAGGAAAAGGCCAGCCGGCAGAGTTCATGAGTATCGCGACTGAGATTATTGGGGTGCCGGAGATATTGGATCACTTCCAGTCTGAATCCTATTCGCCCTACCATTTCTTCTCTTCCGAGCAATGGGCGAAATTCCGCGCCGACACGCCGCTGACGCTCACCGGTGACGAGGTCAAGCGGCTGCGCTCAATGGGCGACCCGATCGATCTCGACGAGGTCCGGCGCATCTACCTCTCGCTGTCGCGCCTGCTCTCGTCGCATGTCGAATCTTCGCAGATGCTGTTCGACCAACGCAACCGCTTCCTCAGCATGTCGGATGTAACGAAGACGCCTTTCGTCATTGGCATCGCCGGCTCGGTCGCTGTGGGAAAATCGACCACAGCCCGTATCCTGAAGGAGCTCCTGGGCCGCTGGCCTTCCAGCCCGAAGGTCGATCTCATCACGACAGACGGCTTCCTCCACCCGAATGCGGTGCTGCAGCGGGAAAAGCTGATGCAACGCAAGGGTTTCCCGGAAAGCTACGATACTGGCGCGATCCTGCGCTTCCTCTCGGCGATCAAGGCCGGGCGGCCCGATGTGAAGGCGCCGTGTTATTCGCATCTCGTCTATGACGTGCTGCCGGACGAATACAAGATCGTCGACCGGCCCGACATTCTGATCTTCGAAGGCATCAACGTGCTGCAATCGCGCAACCTGCCAGCCGACGGCAAGATCGTGCCGATGGTGTCCGACTTCTTCGACTTCTCGATCTATATCGATGCCGCGGAAGACCAGATCCACAACTGGTACGTGACGCGCTTCATGCGGCTGCGGGAAACCGCCTTCCGCGATCCGAACTCCTATTTCCATCGCTACGCCTCGATCACCGATGGGGAAGCGCTCGAAATCGCCGAAGATCTCTGGGCGAACATCAACCTGAAGAACCTGCGCCAGAACATCCTGCCGACGCGGCCGCGCGCCGATCTCATCCTGAAAAAGGGCAAGGATCATCTGATCGAACAGGTCGCGCTCAGAAAACTATAGCGATCAAATTTCACGGACGAACGCGGCGCAGCGTCAGATTGATGCGGCCGCCGTTTCTCAACAGCGTCGATGTCGCGGGGTAGATGCGGTCGACGCCATGATAACAAAGCCTCCCCTCGCCGCCCAGCACGACCAAATCACCGCTCGCAAGCTTGAAGGACAGCGTGCGATCATTGCGGTTGAGGCCGCCGATGCGGAAGAGGCAGCTGTTGCCGAGCGAGATCGAGACGACCGGCGCCTGCAGATCCTGCTCGTCCTTGTCCTGATGCAGGCCCATGCGGGCGTCGTCGGAATAGAAATTGACGAGGCAGGCCTCCGGTGGCTTCTCACAGCCGGAAACCTCATTCCAGATATCGAGCAAAGGCGCCGGCATCTCAGGCCAGGGCCGGCCGGTTGCCGGGTGCGTCGGCTGATAGCGATAGCCGCGCTCCTTGTCCGTCACCCATCCGAGCGGCCCGCAATTGGTCATCCTGACCGACATCGGTTTGCCGGTGCCGGGCATCGCGGGCACATAGAGCGGCGCTTCAGCGACGACGGCACGGATCACCTCGACCAATTCCGCCTGGCGCGCCCGGTCGAGATAGCGGGGCAGATGGCGGATGCCGTTCAGAAGCTCGGGCATGTCATTCGCCGCCGCCGGGGCGGCCCCGCATTTTCTTGACTTCCGAGCGGCCGGATTTTTCCTTCAGGCGGCGTTCGACCGAACCCTTGGTCGGCTTGGTCTTCTTGCGCGGCGGCGGCGGCGGCTTGGCCGCCTCCAGAATCAGTTCCTTCAGCCGCTCGCGCGCATCCTCGCGGTTGCGGTCCTGGCTGCGAAAGCGGCTCGCCTCGATCATCAGCACGCCCTCCTTCGACATGCGTCGGCCGGCGAGCTTGATCGCATTGGCTTTGACGCGATCATTGAGGGAAGGCGAATTCCAGATGTTGAAGAACAGCTGGACCGCGGTCGAAACCTTGTTAACGTTCTGCCCGCCGGGACCGCCCGCGAGGACGAACTGTTCAGTCAGTTCCCATCCCGCGATGGTGATCCTGTCGTCGATATAGAGTGCGTCGCTGGCCATGCGGCGTTCTATCTCATATCGGCCGCCAATTGAAAATATCGGCCGTTAAAGAGAAAACCCGGCAATCCTGCGATGCCGGGTTTCACGTGAATCAGAGATTCTGTTTAGCGCAATTCCCGGCAAAAGCGCTTCGCGCTTTGCCTGGCAAAACCGCTGCACACTGGCTGCGCTTCTTATTCGGCTGCGACCTTCACACCTGGAGCCGCATCGCGGACGCCGCCATCGACGTGGTTCTCGAACTTCGCGAAGTTGGCGATGAACATCGAGACCAGCTTTTCGGCCTGCGCGTCATAGGCTGCCTTATCGGCCCAGGTCGAGCGCGGATCGAGAATGCCGCCGTCGACGCCATCGACGGAAACCGGCACGGCAAAGCCGAAATTCGTGTCCGTGCGGAATTCGACCTTTCCGAGTTTGCCGCTGAGCGCGGCAGCGAGAAGAGCTCGCGTCGCCTTGATCGGCATGCGCTTGCCGGTGCCGTAGGCGCCGCCTGTCCAGCCGGTGTTAACGAGCCAGCACTCGACGCCGTGGCGGCTGATCAGCTCCTTGAGCAGGTTGCCGTATTCGGCCGGATGACGCGGCATGAAGGGCGCGCCGAAACAGGTGGAGAAGGTCGCTTCCGGCTCGACGACACCTTTTTCGGTGCCGGCCACCTTGGCGGTGTAGCCGGAGAGGAAGTGATACATCGCCTGATCGGGCGTCAGCCGCGCGATCGGCGGCATAACGCCGAAGGCATCGGCGGTCAGCATGATGATCGTCTTCGGATGCCCGGCCCGGCCGGTTTCCGAGGCATTCGGAATGAAATGCATCGGGTAGGCGCAACGGGTGTTTTCAGTCAGCGAACCGTCATCGAAATCGGGCTCGCGATTTTCGTTGAGGACGACGTTTTCGAGCACAGTGCCGAAGCGCTGCGTCGTTGCGTAGATTTCCGGCTCGGCCTCGGCCGAGAGGCGGATGGTCTTGGCGTAGCAGCCGCCTTCGAAGTTGAAGATGCCGTTTTCGCTCCAGCCATGTTCGTCGTCACCGATCAGCGTGCGGGCCGGATCGGCCGAAAGCGTCGTTTTGCCGGTGCCGGAAAGACCGAAGAAGACCGCCGCGTCACCGTCCGGGCCGACGTTGGCCGAGCAGTGCATCGGCATGACACCCTTGGCCGGCAGCAGGTAGTTGAGCACGGTGAAGACCGACTTCTTCATTTCGCCGGCATAGGAGGTGCCGCCGATGAGAACGAGACCGTTGGTGAGATCGCAGGCGATCACCGTTTCCGAACGGCAGCCGTGGCGGGCCGGATCGGCCTTGAAGCTCGGCAGATCGATGATCGTCAGCTTCGGCACGAAGGTCGGCAGCGCCGCCGCCTCGGGGCGGATCAGCAGATTGCGGATGAACAGCGAATGCCAGGCGAATTCGGTGATGACACGGGTCGGCAGGGCATGGCCTTGCTCGGCACCGCCAACAAGATCCTGAGCGAACAGCTCTTTGCCGGCTGCATGCGCCAGCATGTCGTCGCGCAGCAGGGCAAAATGCTCCGGCGAGAGCGGCTTGTTGTTGTCCCACCAGATTTGACCATCGGTATTGGCGTCGCAAACGATGAATTTGTCGCGCGGCGAACGGCCCGTATGCTGACCGGTGAGGGCCCGAAGCGCGCCCTGAGCGGTCAGTTCGGCTTCACCCCGGCGGATCGCTTCTTCATAGAGCGCTGCGGCGGAAAAGTTATAGCGGACGCTGGCTGCGCCGCCCAATCCAACCGTTGCAAGCTCCGTTGCCGGGTTATGAACTCCGAACTTTTCCATGGCTAGTTCCCTTTGCTCAGGCTCGTTGCCGTTAAAACTAACCGGGAAAATACGGGGAGAAATTTTAAAAGACAAGAGACAAAAATCAAGAAAATATAGTAATATCAATTAATTAATCGATTTAAATTTGTTTCAGTCTTTTTAAATCGTTTGAAGAGACAACGTTGAAAGATTTCCGGCCACAACTTACGAGTGCCGCCAAATTTAGCGACAATCTTCCCCTTTATCTTTGCCACAATTTGTTCCACCTTTATCCTCCATAAGCGCATCCGGTCATTGAGACCGCCTGGGGACGACGAAAATCCGGGAGATTGCGCACTGATGACGGAGACCAACACCATGCCGACAATCGCGCTCGTTGACGACGACCGCAACATCCTCACCTCGGTGTCGATCGCACTGGAGGCCGAAGGATATAAGGTCGAGACCTATACGGACGGTGCTTCGGCGCTCGACGGCCTTCTGGCGCGACCGCCGCAGCTGGCGATCTTCGACATCAAGATGCCGCGAATGGACGGCATGGAGCTGCTGCGCCGCCTGCGGCAGAAATCGGATATTCCGGTCATCTTCCTCACCTCCAAGGATGAGGAGATCGACGAGTTGTTCGGCCTGAAGATGGGCGCGGACGATTTCATCACCAAGCCGTTTTCGCAGCGTCTGCTGGTGGAGCGCGTCCGCGCCGTCCTGCGTCGCGCCTCCAGCCGCGAAGCCGCGGCCGCCGGCGGCACAAGCCCCGGCGCTGCGCCGAAAGCCGGAGCGGTGCAGCAGGCCCGCTCGCTCGAGCGCGGACAGCTGGTCATGGACCAGGAGCGCCATACCTGCACCTGGAAGGGCGAGGCCGTGACGCTGACGGTGACGGAGTTCCTGATCCTGCATTCGCTGGCGCAGCGCCCCGGTGTCGTGAAAAGCCGCGACGCGCTGATGGATGCGGCCTATGATGAACAGGTCTATGTCGACGACCGGACGATCGACAGCCACATCAAGCGGCTGCGCAAGAAATTCAAGATGGTCGATACCGACTTTGATATGATTGAAACGCTCTACGGAGTGGGATACCGCTTCCGCGAAGCAGCTTGAGCCCGAGCGGCACAGCTGGAAATATTGAAGGTTGCCGGCCAGTTTATCGGGCCCAACCTTTCGAAAGGGCCTATCATTGGCACAGTTGGTGCAGGAAAGGGATTTGGACGACGCGGAGGGCGTGAGCACCCGTCGCGTCCGAGGCCGCCGTTGGTCGCATCCCTTTACTCTGATCCGCCGCATCTTCGGCAATGCGGTGTTTTCGAGCCTGACGCGGCGCATCCTGTTCTTCAATCTCGTCGCGCTGGTGGTGCTCGTCGGCGGCATTCTCTATCTCAACCAGTTTCGCGAAGGCTTGATCGACGCCCGCGCCGAAAGCCTGTTGACGCAGGGTGAAATCATCGCCGGCGCCGTTTCGGCTTCCGCGTCGGTCGATACGAACTCGATCACCATCGATCCGCAAAAGCTGCTCGAACTACAGGCCGGCCAGAGCATCACCCCAGTGCCGAACGACGAGGACCTGGAATTTCCGATCGACCCCGAGAAGGTCGCTCCCGTCTTGCGTCGGCTGATCTCGCCTACGCGCACACGCGCGCGCATCTTCGATGCCGACGCCAATCTGCTGCTCGATTCGCGTCACCTCTATTCGCGCGGTCAGGTGCTGCGCTTCGACCTGCCGCCGGTCGAGGAAGAGAAGCAGACCTGGAGCGATTGGTTCGCGACGCTGTTCAACAAGGCGCTGCAGCCGGGCAATCTGCCGCTCTACAAAGAAGCCCCGGGCGGCGACGGCTCGATCTATCCGGAGGTCATGAACGCGCTGACCGGTGTGCGCGGCGCGGTCGTGCGCACCACCGAGAAAGGCGAACTCATCGTTTCCGTCGCCGTTCCGATCCAGCGCTTCCGCGCCGTGCTCGGCGTGCTGCTGTTGTCGACGCAGGCCGGTGACATCGACAATATCGTCCATGCCGAACGACTGGCCATCATGCGCGTCTTCGGCGTGGCCACGCTCGTCAACGTACTGCTGTCGCTGGTGCTCTCATCGACGATCGCCAATCCGCTGCGTCGTCTTTCGGCAGCCGCCATCCGCGTTCGCCGCGGCGCCAAGACACGTGAGCAAATTCCCGACTTTTCCGCTCGCCAGGACGAAATCGGCAACCTCTCCATCGCATTACGCGAGATGACGACAGCGCTTTATGACCGCATCGACGCCATCGAGAGCTTTGCCGCCGATGTCAGCCACGAGCTCAAGAACCCGCTGACCTCGCTGCGCAGCGCCGTCGAAACGCTGCCGCTCGCCAGGTCGGAGGATTCCAAGAAACGGCTGCTTGACGTCATTCAGCACGATGTCCGCCGCCTCGATCGCCTGATCAGCGACATTTCCGACGCCTCGCGGCTCGATGCCGAACTCGCACGCGTCGACGCCGCCTCCATCGACATGGAGGTGCTGCTGCGCGACCTGATCGACGTGTCGCGCCAGATCAGGGGCAGCAAAAAGCAAGTGCAGATCGACTATGTCGTCGAGCGCAAGCCGAACATCAAGACGCGCTTCGTCGTCAACGGTCACGACCTGCGCATCGGCCAGATCGTCACCAATCTGATCGAGAACGCCCGCTCCTTCGTCCCTGAAAAAGACGGGAAGATCATCGTGCGGCTGATGCGGACACGGTCGCGCTGTGTCACCACGATCGAAGACAACGGTCCCGGCATCCAGGCGGAAAATATCGATCGCATCTTCGAGCGCTTCTATACCGACCGACCGGAATCCGAAGGCTTCGGACAGAATTCGGGGCTCGGCCTGTCGATCAGCCGCCAGATCGCCGAGGCGCATGGCGGGTCGCTCAGAGCAGAGAACATTACCGACGCCGAAACCGGGCAGGTGCTCGGCGCGCGCTTTATCCTCGCCCTGCCCCTCGATCCAGCCGCATGACGGCGGCCGCCAACATCCATGCCACGGCGATCGTCGTCGGCAGAACGGGGCTGCTGTTCAGCGGTCCCTCGGGCTGGGGGAAATCGATGCTGGCTTTCACCTGCATGACCGAGGCGCGCCGCCTTGGGCTGTTCACGGCGCTGGTCGCCGATGATCAGGTGCTTCTGTCGGGAGAGACCGGCACGGTGATTGCCACCTGTCCGCCGTCGATCGCCGGGTTGATCGAACTTCGCGGCACTGGCGTCGTCCGGCAGGATCACGTGTCCCCGGCAACCATGCACTATGCCGTGCTTCCCGGCAGCGCTTCCGGTGAAAACCGCGTCCCTGCGGAGGGCGAAATCGTCAGTCTCGCCCCGGGTTTTTCGCTTCCCGCATTGCGGCTGCTCACAAATGTTGCCTCGCCGCTGGCGATCCTGATGGCGAAAGCGCCTGACATCGGATGCTGAAGGCTTCCGGATTGATCAATCCGCCTTATATATTTGCATTTTTATCTTGCACTTCGGCTTTTCATAGCCAAGATGTGCCGCCACCGGTGGACGAAATTGCTGCATTGCGATATCTCAGCCACCGTTTGCGTATATGGGAGCAGTAATATCATGATCGGACTTGTGCTTGTCACTCATGGCAAGCTGGCTGAAGAGTTTCGTCATGCTGTCGAGCACGTCGTCGGTCCTCAGAAATTTATCGAGACGGTCTGTATTGGCCCCGAAGACGATATGGACCAGAGACGGCAGGACATTCTGCAAGCCGTTTCCGGCGCTGATGACGGTCATGGCGTCGTTATCCTGACCGACATGTTCGGCGGCACGCCTTCCAATCTCGCCATCTCGGTCATGAGCAGCGGCCATACCGAAGTCATTGCCGGCATGAACCTGCCGATGCTGATCAAGCTCGCCGGCGTACGCGGCGAGAACAATATGGAGAAGGCGCTGGTGGAGGCTTCCGAAGCCGGGCGGAAATATATCAATGTCGCGAGCCGCGTGCTCAGCGGAAAATAACGGCGCTTCATGACATCGCTTTCCCGGGAACTCCTTATCATCAACAAGCGCGGCCTTCACGCTCGCGCTTCCGCTAAATTCGTGCAGATGGTCGAGAATTTCGATGCAGCCATCACCGTTTCCAAGGACGGAATGACGGTCGGCGGCACCTCGATCATGGGTCTCATGATGCTCGCGGCAAGCCCCGGCTCCAGCGTCGTCGTCTCGGCAAGCGGCAGCCAGGCTCAGGAAGCCCTGGAGGCGCTGGATCAGCTGATCCAGAACAAGTTCGGCGAAGAAATGTGAGTTCGGCCGAGCTCATATAAACATATAAAGACTTCTTTATATCCTTATTGCTATCCCAGGCGAAGCCTGCTAAACGGCGGATATGCCGTGCGCTTGCTTGCGCCTGCGCCAATTTTTGAGACGTTTTTCAGCCTGGAGACCTCTATGAGCACTGAAAAAGATTATGTCGTCGCCGATATCGGGCTTGCGGATTTCGGCCGCAAGGAAATTACGATCGCCGAAACCGAAATGCCGGGGCTGATGTCCTGCCGCGCCGAGTTCGGCGAGGCAAAGCCGCTGAAGGGCGCGCGCATCACCGGTTCGCTGCACATGACCATCCAGACAGCCGTGTTGATCGAAACCCTGGTTGCGCTCGGCGCCGAAGTCCGCTGGGCTTCCTGCAACATCTTCTCGACCCAGGACCATGCTGCAGCCGCGATCGCCGCCGCCGGCGTTCCGGTCTTCGCTATCAAGGGCGAGTCGCTCGAGGACTATTGGGTCTATACCGACAAGATCTTCCAGTGGGCCGATGGTGGCCTTTCCAACATGATCCTCGATGACGGTGGCGACGCCACCATGTACATCCTGCTCGGCGCCCGCGCCGAAGCCGGTGAGGACGTGCTCTCGAACCCGCATTCGGAAGAAGAAGAAATCCTCTTCGCCCAGATCAAGAAGCGCCTCGCCGCTTCTCCGGGCTGGTTCACCAAGCAGCGTGACGCGATCAAGGGCGTCACCGAGGAAACGACGACCGGCGTCAACCGCCTTTACCAGCTCAGCCAGAAGGGCCTGCTGCCCTTCCCGGCGATCAACGTCAACGACTCCGTCACCAAGTCGAAGTTCGACAACAAGTACGGCTGCAAGGAATCGCTGGTTGACGGCATCCGCCGCGGCACCGACGTGATGATGGCCGGCAAGGTCGCCGTCGTCTGCGGTTACGGCGACGTCGGCAAGGGTTCCGCTGCCTCACTCTCCGGCGCCGGCGCCCGTGTAAAGGTGACCGAAGCCGATCCGATCTGCGCCCTGCAGGCCGCCATGGACGGTTACGAAGTCGTACTTCTGGAAGACGTCGTTTCCTCTGCCGACATCTTCATCACCACGACGGGCAACAAGGACGTCATCCGCATCGATCACATGCGACAGATGAAAGATATGGCGATCGTCGGCAATATCGGCCATTTCGACAACGAAATCGAAGTCGCCGCGCTGCGTAACCTCAAGTGGACCAACGTCAAGCCGCAGGTCGACCTGATCGAGTTCCCCAAGGGCAACCGCATCATCCTTCTCTCCGAAGGGCGTCTGCTCAACCTCGGCAATGCGACCGGCCATCCGTCCTTCGTGATGTCGGCTTCCTTCACCAACCAGACGCTGGCGCAGATTGAACTCTTCACCAAGCCCGGCCAGTACGAGAACAAGGTCTACATCCTGCCGAAGCATCTCGACGAAAAGGTAGCACGCCTTCATCTCGACAAGCTCGGCGTGAAGCTGACCCAACTCAGCGAAGAGCAGGCTGCCTATATCGGCGTGAAGCCGCAGGGCCCGTTCAAGTCCGACCACTACAGATATTGATAGGGTCGTCGATATCCACAAGATGTAGAAGCCGCGGCATTGACAAATGCCGCGGCTTATTTTTTGGCCGCTCCCTTCCCGCCGATTCCCTTCCGAAGTATTGTTTTAAGACTTGATTCGGGACGCCGGACTCCGTCCGACCGCTCCGAAAATGGGATGTCTTGTCGTAATGCGGCACATTGAAGGACGGAGACATACCGCGGATGTCGGAAGTGAAAAACAGCCTGCCCGGTCAGGCGGATGATGATGCTTGTAAGCATCGCCGTCCGTTCATGGCAGGCCAGGGATATAAATCTGCAACGGCACACGAGGCCGCAAAGCAAAAGCATGGATCATTGGCGCGCTTCTTGAAAACTTGCGCGGCCGGCACGGCGCTTGCCGCGCTGGCGCGGCCGGTTCTCGCACAAAGCGAGCAGCAGGCGGCGGCCTCGGCTCACCTTTTCACCTCCTCGCAGGTCGTTGGCGTTTCCGTCGTCATCGGCGTCATATCGGCGGCCCTGCTTTCCACTCTCTGGCTCGTGCGCCAGCGCGGCAATCTGGAAAACGAGAGCCGGGACATCCGCTCGGCGCTCTCGGATGCCCAGCAACGCATTTCGCAATATCAGGCGCTGATCGCCGACAAGAACCGGCGCATCGTCATCTGGGACGGCAATGCGCGCCCGGAACTGCTTGGGCAGCTTCCGCCCGAGACTGGCGCACCGCAGGATGGCGAATTCCTGGCCTTCGGCCTCTGGCTGAAGTCACACTCCGCCTCGGAGCTGGAAAAGGCAATCGACCGGCTGCGCGACGGAGCGCAGAGTTTCGACATGGTGGTCGAGACCATCCGCGATGAAATCCTCGAGGCGCAGGGCCGGGTTTCCGGCGGACGCGCCTTCGTCCGCTTCGTGGCACTCAACAATCTGCGCGCCGAGCTTGCCGAACTCAGGATCGAGCGCGACCGGTTGATGACCTCGATCTCGGCCTTCCAGACCATGCTCGACGCGATCGACATGCCGGCCTGGCAGCGCGACCCGGCGGGCCGCCTGACCTGGGTCAATCAGGCTTATGGCGATGCGGTCGAGGCGCGCTCGCCGCAGCAGGCGATCAACGAAGGCCGCGAGATGCTGACGACCGTGGCACGCGAACGCATTCGCGCGACGGCGACGCCGGAATCACCTTTCCATGACACGATCTCGACGGTCGTGCGCGGCAACCGGACCTTCTTCGACGTCGTCGACGTCAAGGTTCCCGGCGGCTCGGCCGGCATTGCTGTCGACGTATCCGACATCGAAGCGGTCCGCGCCGAGCTGGAGCGGACCCTGAAGAGCCACGCCGAAACGCTCGATCATCTCGCGACACCCGTCGCCATCTTCGACGGCGAGCGGAGGCTGCAGTTCTACAACCAGGCCTTCGTCGCCCTCTGGGAACTGGATATCGCCTTCCTTGAAAGCCGGCCCGACAATAGCGAGCTGCTCGAGCGGCTGCGGGCGGCCAAGAAACTGCCGGACCAGCTCAACTGGAAAAGCTGGAAGGAAGCGGCCCTTTCGGTCTATCGCACGCTCGATACGCAATCGGATCTCTGGCACCTGCCGAACGGCCAGACGCTGCGCGTCTTTGCGACCGCCCATCCCCAGGGCGGCGCCACCTGGGTTTTCGAAAATCTGACCGAACAGGTCGATCTCGAAACCCGCTACAACACGCTGGTCAAGGTACAGGGTGAAACGATCGATCACCTTTCCGAAGGTGTCGCGGTATTCGGGCCCGATGGACGTATCCGCCTGTCGAATCCGGCCTTCCGGGCGCTCTGGGGAATTACCGAAACCGAAGCCAAGCCCGGAACCCATATCCGCGCGCTGGGCGAGGCGTGCGCACCGTCCTATGACCGGCCGGACGGCTGGAAGACCTTTGCGGAACTGATCACCAGCTTCGATGACGAACGTCGCTCGAGCCAGGGGACGCTGGAACTCTTCTCCGGCCTCGTGCTCGATTACGCCGTCATCCCGCTGCCGAACGCGCAGACCATGCTGACCTTCGTCAACATGACGGACAGCGTGCGGGCCGAGCGGGCATTGACCGAGAAGAACGAGGCGCTGCGCAAAGCCGACGAATTGAAAAACGACTTCGTCCAGCATGTTTCCTATGAACTTCGCTCACCGCTGACCAATATCATCGGCTTTACCGATCTGCTGCGCACGCAGGGCGTTGGGCCGCTGAATGAACGGCAGGCCGAATATATCGACCACATCTCGACTTCGTCCTCGGTTCTGCTGACCCTCGTCAACGACATTCTCGATCTTGCGACGGTCGATGCCGGCATCATGCGTCTGAACTATGCCGAGATCGATCTCAACGACCTGCTGGACGACGTCTCGATGCAGATCGCCGACCGGCTGCACGAAAGCGGCGTCGCGCTCGAAATCACCGCGCCTGCGTATCTCGGCTCGATCATCGCCGATCCGCAGCGGCTGAAGCAGATCCTTCTGAAGCTTCTTGCCAATGCGGCGAATTTCTCGCCGGAGGGTACCTCGATCTCGCTGGAATGCCATCGCGAAGGCACGGATTTCGTGTTCTCCGTCCGCGATCGCGGCCCCGGTATTTCGCCCGACATGATCGCGACGGTCTTCGACCGGTTCGCGACCGGGGCTAAAAGCGGCAAACGCGGCGGCGCCGGCCTCGGCTTGTCGATCGTCGACAGCTTCGTCAGCCTGCATCATGGCGACGTGACGATCGACAGCGAGCCGGGCAAGGGCACGACGGTCGTCTGCCGAATCCCCTCGGTCAACATACCGCATTCCGCCGCCGCCGAATGACGACTGACGATACGATCTCGCTGTTCCTGAAGGACGAAGCGGCCACGGTTCGCCTCGGCGAAGACCTGGCATTGGCCTTGAAGGCCGGCGATTGTCTTGCCCTGTCGGGCGATCTCGGCGCCGGCAAATCCTCGCTTGCCCGTGCGATCCTGCGTGCCATTGCCGATGACGATGGGCTCGAAGTCCCGAGCCCGACCTTCACACTGGTGCAATCCTACGACCTGCGTATCCCGGTTTCGCACTTCGATCTCTACCGGCTCGGCGATCCCGGTGAATTGACGGAGCTCGGATTCGACGAGGCCCTGCAGAACGGCATATGCCTCGTCGAATGGCCGGAGATGGCAGCGAGCGAGTTGCCTGAGGAATGCATCACGTTGACGCTGACCCATGAAGGCAACGGCCGCCGGGCGACGATCAGCGCCGCCGGCGCACAGGCTTTGCGCATCCGGCGCGTCCTGGCGATCCGCAATTTCCTCGAAGACGCAGGCTGTTCCGATGCCAAACGTCGCTTCCTGACTGGCGATGCATCGCTGCGTGCCTACGAGGCGATCTATTGTGAGAGCATCAAGGGCCGTCTCATCCTGATGGACTGGCAGCCGCATCCCGAGGGACCGCCGGTCCACGACGGCAAGCCCTATCCCAAGGTCGCACATCTGGCACAGAACGCCTATCCCTTCGTTGCGATTGCCGATGCGCTGCGCGAACGGGGATTTGCGGCGCCGGAGATTTATAAGGTCGATTATGACAAGGGCATCCTCTTGATCGAGGATCTCGGCACCGAAGGCGTGCTCGATGACGAGGGGCGGCCGATCGTCGAGCGTTACCGGCAAAGCGTCGCCTGTCTTGCCCATCTTCATTCCATGCAATTTCCGCAGGATATACCGGTTTCCGCCACCCATAGGCATCACATACCGGACTTCGATCGCACGGCGATGAAAATGGAAGTGCAGCTTCTGCTCGACTGGCACATTGCCTGGAAGCGCGGCACCGCCCCCTCGGAGGCAGAGCGCAAGGAATATCTGGCGACCTGGGACGCCCTGATCGATGAACTTGCCACGGCCGAAAAGAACCTGCTGCTGCGCGATTTCCACTCGCCGAACATCATTTGGCGGCCGCAGGAGCCGGGCATCAAAAAAATCGGTCTCATCGATTTTCAGGACGCCATGATCGGGCCCACAGCCTATGATCTTGCCTCGATCGTCCAGGATGCGCGCGTGACGATCGAACCGCCGCTTTTCCGGCAGCTGATGGACGATTATCTGGCGCTTCGCCACGCGCAGGGCGGCTTCGACGAAGCCGGATTCCTGAAAGCGTGGGCGATCATGTCGGCGCAGCGCAACTGCAAGCTCGCCGGTCTCTGGGTGCGGCTGCTGCAGCGGGACGGCAAGCCCGGTTACCTCAAACATATGCCGCGCACGCTCACCTATCTCAACGTCGCGCTCGAGCATGAGGCGCTTGCCCCCTTGCGCGATTGGTGCGCAAGGGCTGGAATAGGCCAGAGCGAATCATAAGTTCCGGATCAAGATGACCATCAGACAAGCCATGGTACTGGCCGCGGGTCTCGGGACCCGCATGCGCCCGATCACCGACACGATTCCGAAGCCGCTGGTAAAGATCGGCGGCAAGGCGATGATCGACTATGCGCTGGACGCGCTGGTTTCGGCCGGTGTCGAGCGGGCCGTCGTCAACGTTCATCATCATGCCGAGCAGATGTTCGACCATCTCGGCAACTATCGCGGCCTCGACATCGTCATATCGGATGAGCGGGACGGTCTGATGAATTCCGGTGGAGGGCTGGCGAAGGGCCTGACGCTGCTGGACCGAGACAATATCTTCGTCATGAATGCCGATCTCTTCTGGATCGGGGAACAGCCGGGACGGCCGACAAACCTGCAACGCTTAGCCGGATTCTTCGATGGAAAGCAGATGGACATGGCGCTGCTTTGCGTTGGGATCGAGGATACGACCGGTCACAACGGCAAGAACGATTTCAGCCTCGCCGCAGATGGCCGGCTGACACGGTATCGCGACGATCCGTCAAATCCGGTCGTCTACGCCGGGGCGATCGCCATGAATCCGGCGCTATTTGACGATGCGCCGAAGGATGCCTTCAACCTCAACATCTATTTCGACAAGGCGATCGCGCGCCGCCGGCTGTTCGGCATTATGCTCGAAGGCCATTGGCTGACAGTGGGAACGCCAGAGGCAATCGGCGAAGCGGAGGAAACGATCCGCCGACTGCGGGCGTTCGCGTGAGCTCATGGCGGACCGGCACCAGCCACGCATCCTGACGATCCCGGCGGGCCTCCCCTTCCTGAAAACGCTGGCAACGACGCTTTGCGACGGACGCCTGACGCCGCTCTTTCGGCATGAGCCCGGTGATCCGCTGTCGCTCGCCAGGGTGACGATCTACCTGCCGACTCGGCGCGCCGTGCGTGTGCTCCGTTCGGAATTCGTTGACCTGCTCGGTGGCCGCTCGGCGATCCTGCCGGTCATTCGTCCGCTCGGTGAAACCGATGACGACAGCGGATATTTCGAAGAGGCGCTGCCGGCGACCATCGATCTCGCCCAGCCGCTGTCGAATACCGCCCGGTTGCTGGAACTGGCGCGCCTGATCCTTGCCTGGCGAAACAAACTGCCGGAGATCGTCCGTCATATCCATTCGGACTCGCCGTTGGTTGCGCCGGCCAGCCCGGCGGATGCTATCTGGCTCGCCCGCAACCTTGCGGAGCTGATCGATTCCATCGAAACCGAGGATCTTGACTGGGAACTGTCGAAACTCGACACCGGTGACTACGCCGCCTGGTGGCAGCTGACGGCGGAGTTCCTGCAGATCGCCAGCGCCTTCTGGCCGGAGCGGCTTTCCGAGCTCGACAGGTCCTCGCCGGCGCGGCACAGGAACGCCATTCTGCGGGCCGAGGCAGCCAGGATTTCTGCGGCGAAGCCGGCCGGGCCGATTATCATCGCCGGTTCGACGGGTTCGGTCCCTGCCACGGCCGATCTCATCGCCGCCGTTGCCAATCTGCCCGAAGGCGTGATCGTCCTTCCCGGCCTCGATCTCTCCATGCCCGATAGGCATTGGCAAATGGTCGCGCCGGAACCGGCACCGGGCCAGCATGCCAATCCGGCCAGCCGGAGCCATCCGCAATATGGCCTGTCCTCGCTGCTGAAGAGGCTGAGGCTGACACGAGCCGACATCAGCCTGCTTGAGAGGCCGGAGACCGATCTCGATCGGCGCGCCGAAATCCTATCGCGCGCGCTCTCGCCGGCAGAGGCGACCAGCGACTGGGGGGCCTGGAAGAGCGCGTTGCCCGAGGGAGCGCTGACTTCGGCCTTCGCCGATGTTTCGCTGATCGAAGCCGCCAATGAACGCGAGGAAGCAACCGCAATTGCCATCGCGCTCAGGCTTGCACTGGAAAGGCCGGGCCAGGACGGCGAAAGCCGGGCAGCGCTGATTACGCCCGACCGCAATCTCGCCCGTCGGGTGATGGCCGAACTTTCCCGCTTCGGCATCCTCGCCGACGATTCGGCCGGCACGCCGCTTTCGGCCACGCCGCAGGGCACCCTGCTGCAATTACTGCTGGACGCGGCGCTGCGCCCGGGCGATCCGGTGGCGATCGTCTCGCTGCTCAAACATCCGCTGGCCCGCTTCGGCCTCGAACGTGGGGCCCTGATTTCTGCGACCGAGGCGCTTGAGCTGCTGGCACTGCGCGGCGGCGTGGCGGAGGTGGATATCAGTGCGCTCGAGTCGCTCCTGGCCCATCAGCTCGGCGAGCAGGCTCTGGACCGACACACGCCGCAATGGCGAAAAACGCTGCCAGCCGAGGCGGCCAATGCCGCATCCGAGCTTGCCCGCCGGGTTGCCCGCGCAACCGAGCCTCTGGCTTCCGCGCTGGTCCGGCACCGGCCGGAAGAACGCGGCAAGACGGCGCGTTTCACGCTGTCCGAATGGGCGGAGCGGACCGGCCGTTCGCTCGAAGCGGTCGCGGCAGATCCGCACGGCAATCTTGCCGATCTCTGGTCGCACGAGGCAGGAGACGCCCTTGCCTCGCTTCTCAGCGAAGTGATCGACACGGATGGCCAGATGGAGGCCGACGGGCCGCAATGGATCGACATCATGGCCGCACTTGCCGCCGGCCATGCGGTGAAACCCCGGGCACTCAGCCATCCCCGCCTCTTCATCTTCGGCACGCTCGAAGCCCGCCTACAGAGCGTCGACACGCTGATCCTCGGCGGCTTGAACGAAGGCTCCTGGCCAGGGCAGAGCGCAAACAATCCCTTCATTCCGCGCATGATGAAGACGGAGATCGGGCTCGAACCGCCGGAGCGGCGCATCGGCCAGCTGGCGCATGATTTCGAGATGGCGAACGGCACTCGCCACCTGATCTATTCGAGAGCGCTGCGCCAAGGTTCGACGCCGACCGTCGCCTCGCGCTGGCTGCAGCGGCTGCTGGCGCTCGGCGGAGAGACATTCGAAGCGGCATTGAGAGGGCGCGGTAACCGCTATCTGCAATGGGCCGGCCTCATCGATCGGGGAGAGGTTCAGGCACCGGCGCAGCGACCCTCGCCGAAACCGCCTCTGGCGCTGCAGCCGAAGTCCTATTCCTTCAGCGAGGTCGGCCGGCTGCGCCGCGATCCCTATGCGATCTATGCCCGCCGCATCCTGCGGCTCGATCCGGTCGACGCGTTCAACCGGGATCCGGGAGCGGCCGAACGCGGAACGCTCTACCACAAGATCATCGACCGGTTCATCCGCGAAGCCCATGTCGCCGGCACGCCGGAGGCGGCAGCGGCGATGGAGCAGATTCTCACCGAGCTTTTCGACATGGAGAAGCTGCCGCCACATATCGATGCCGTGTGGCGGCCGCGCTTTCGCGACGTGGCCGGCGCCTTCCTCGAATGGGAGGCCGGACGACGTCCCGCCATCCGCAGGACACTGACGGAAGTGCGCGGCGGCGTGGAGCTGGAGGCGATCGATGTCCGGCTGAACGGCGTTGCCGACCGGATCGATGTTACGGGACCGGGGGCGGCCGATATCATCGACTACAAGACCGGCTACAACCCCTCACCGGCACAGGCACGCGCGCTTCTCGATCCGCAGCTCGCGCTCGAAGCGGCCGCGTTGAGCGCCGGCGCCTTCCGCGATGCCGGCAGTCTCATCCCGCAGGATCTGCTCTATGTCCGTCTGCGTCCGGGACGCCGGTTCCAGGTCGATACGGTGAACAACGAAAACTCGGCCCGCAGCGACAAGGCAAAATCGGCGATGGACCTTGCCGCGGACTCGGTCGACCAGCTGATCAAGTTCGTCAGTTTGCTGCAGTCCGGCGAAAAAGGCTTTACCTCGCGGCTCATTCCGGCGCAGCAGTTTGATTTCGGCGGCGACTATGATCATCTCGCCCGCGTCTCCGAATGGTCGACGGCCGAGACCGAGGAAGGCGGCGGCGATGAGTGACCAGACTGCACTTCCGATTGACGACGATCCCGGCGCCTGGATCGGCTGGACCACGATTCAACAGGCAATCGCCTCCGATCCCGAGCGCTCGGCCTGGGTCTCGGCCAATGCCGGTTCCGGCAAGACGCATGTCCTGACCCAGCGTGTCATTCGTCTCCTTCTCGCCGGCGCACGGCCTTCCGCCATTCTCTGCCTGACTTATACCAAGGCCGCGGCCTCCGAAATGTCGAACCGCGTCTTCGAACGGCTGGCAGACTGGGTGGTGCTTGACGACGAAAATCTCAGCCGGCGCATCACGCAGATCGAGGGTACGGCGCCGGATGCCTTAAAGCTTGCCGAGGCGCGCCGGCTGTTTGCGAAGGCACTGGAAACACCGGGCGGATTGAAGATCCAGACGATCCATGCCTTTTGCGAAGCGCTGCTGCACCAATTCCCACTGGAGGCCAATGTTGCCGGGCATTTCTCGGTCCTCGACGATCGCGCGGCGGCGGCACTGCTTTCCGATGTACGCCGGGCGCTGCTGACGGCAACGGCGCCGGAGGAAGGCAGCGCTCTTGCCGAGGCTTTCGCCTATGTGCTCAATCTCGGCGATGAATCCGGGCTGGAGAACCTGCTCGCCGACATCATCGCCAACCGCAATGCCATTCGCCGCTTCACGGCGGCTGCCGAGCGACAGGGCGGCGTGGAGACGGCTCTGCGCGACAGGCTCGGCCTTGCCGTGGGCGATACTGAAAGCCGGATCGCGGCGCAATATTGGCCGTTGCCGGAGCTTTCAGGCGGCATGCTGGAGCTTTATTTGGCGCTTGCCGACCAGAAGGGCGGCGCCAAGGCGCAGGAGGTTGCTTATGGCCTCAGGCTCGCCGGCCGGGAGCGCGATGATGCCAAGCGCGCCGAGATGCTGGAGAAGATCTTTTTGACGGCAAAAGGCGAGCCGAAAACGGACTCGCAGTTCCTGGTCAAAGCCATGCTTGCGGAAGCGCCGGAATTGACGAGCGCCATAGCCGCCGCCCGCGCGCATGTCGCCGCAAGCCGTGACCGGTTGAAGCTGATGCGGATGTTCGGCGCCACGAGGGCGGCGCTGGTGCTCGCCGGTCGGCTGAACCACGATTACGAGGAACTGAAGAAGCAGCGCAGCCAACTCGATTTCGAAGACCTGATCACACGCACCGCCGACCTGCTGACGAAGAGTGGCGTCGGTCCCTGGGTCCATTACAAGCTGGACCGGGGTATCGATCATATCCTCGTCGACGAGGCCCAGGATACCAGCCCGATCCAATGGAGCGTCATCCAGTCGCTCGCCGAGGATTTCTTTTCCGGCGAGAGCGCCCGGCCGGTCGTGCGCACGCTCTTTGCCGTCGGCGACGAGAAACAGTCGATCTACTCCTTCCAAGGAGCGCGACCCGAGCGTTTTTCCGAAGAGAGCGACCGGACACGGCGGCGGGTCGCCGACAGCGGGCAGAGCTTTTCCTCCGTGCGGCTGCCGCTCTCCTTCCGCTCGACCGCCGACGTGCTCGAAGCCGTCGACCAGATCTTCCGGACGGCGGACAATGCGCGGGGTCTCAGCGCTGTCGGCGAACCGGTCGTACATCGATCCAGCCGCATCGGACATCCCGGCGCCGTCGACCTCTGGGAGATGGTCGCGCCTGAGGTGGTGGTGAAGGAAGAGGATTGGACGGCGCCCTTCGATGCGACGCCGGAAAGCGCGCCGGCCGCAATCCTCGCGCGGCGGATCGCCCATGCGATCGGCACGCTCGTCGGCCGTGAAACGATCGTCGACAAAGGCACGGAGCGGCTGATCGAAGCCGGCGATATCCTCGTTCTGGTGCGCAAGCGCGACGCCTTCGTCAATGCCTTGACCCGCGCCTTGAAGCGCCGTGGCGACATTCCCGTCGCCGGCGCCGACCGACTGACGCTGACCAGCCATATCGCGGTGCAGGATCTGCTGGCGCTCGGCCGGTTCCTGCTTCTGCCGGAAGACGACCTTTCGCTCGCTGCCGTGCTGAAGAGCCCGCTTTTCGATTTTTCGGAGGACGATATCTTTGCAATCGCCGGCCTTCGGGGCGACAACGAGAGCGTCTGGAGCCATCTCAAGAGGTTTGCGGCCGATGGTACTGAACGATTCCGTGCTGCCGTCGAAAGGCTGGAGCTGTTTCTGCAGCAGTCGCGGCATCTGTCGGTCCATGATTTCTATGCGCGCGTGCTGGGCAGCGATGGCGGTCGGCGGCAATTCCTTGCCCGTCTCGGCACCGAGGTCAGCGATATTCTCGACGAGTTCCTGACCTTTACGCTCGACCACGAGAGTTCCGGCCTTCCCGGGCTGCAATCCTTCATCTCAACGCTAGAGCTCGAAGCGCCGGAGGTTAAGCGTGAGCAGGACAAGGGGCGCAACGAGGTCAGGATCATGACCGTGCATGCCTCCAAGGGTCTTGAAGCACCAATCGTCTTCCTCGTCGACGGCGGCTCCAAGCCGTTCACGCATACACATCTGCCGAAGCTTCGCCTGATCGAAACGGACGCCGACGAGCCGCCGCTGCCGGCCTGGGTTCCCGTCTCCGACCTCGCCAATTCGCTGACGCAAAACGATGCAGCACGGATCCAGATGCTGGCGGAA
The DNA here is from genome assembly GCF_050587665.1 of Rhizobium sp. Nf11,1. Classification (NCBI taxonomy): domain Bacteria; kingdom Pseudomonadati; phylum Pseudomonadota; class Alphaproteobacteria; order Hyphomicrobiales; family Rhizobiaceae; genus Rhizobium; species Rhizobium sp. Nf11,1. The sequence goes on from NZ_JBOBHU010000015.1 coordinate 38,997, forward strand.
GAGGAGTATCGCCGGCTGCTTTACGTCGCCATGACACGGGCTGCCGACCGGCTTGTTGTTTGCGGCTATCGTGGCGTTCGTGTCAACAACGATACCTGGCACATGATGATCTCAGCCGCGCTCAGCGAAGGCCATCCGCACGTGGAGGCGGCCACCTTCTCCGGCCCAGACGGGGAATGGCCGGGCATCCGATGGCGGGTGCCGCGGGTGGAGCGGCGCTTCGAGCGTATCGACCGCCATGAGGCGCGCGACAGCCAGGAGGCGTTGCCGGAAGGCCTATTGCGGCCACTGCCGCCGCAGGCTGAGCTGCCCCGCCCCCTCAGCCCATCCGGCGCCGGGACGATCGTCGACGAAGACGAGGGCAGCTTGTTTGTCGCTTCGCCGCTGTTCGGCGAGAAGGAGCGCAGCGATCGTTCCCTGGAAAAGGGCAGGTTGATCCATCGCATGCTGCAGGCGCTTCCCGACATTCCCCCGGTCAAACGGCCGGATGCCGCAAGCCGCTATGCCGAGCGGGCGGCGCGGTTCTGGCCTGAAGCGGAACGCCGCCGGCTCGTCGATTCGGTTCTGAGACTAATGGACGAAGAAGGTCTGCAGCCGGTTCTCGGAGTAGAGGCCCAGCCGGAAGTTTCGATCATGGGAACATTGACGCTCGCAGACAGGCGCTATGCGGTCTCCGGCCGTATCGATCGGCTCGCCGTGCTTGCCGATCGCGTCGTGATTCTTGACTACAAGACCAATCGGGTGCCACCTTCGACCGAAGAGGCGATCCCTTTCGCACATAAGGCTCAGCTCGCGATTTATCGTGAGATCCTGGCGCCGCTCTATCCCGGCAAACGCATCGACTGCATGCTCGTCTACACCGAGAATGCGTCGCTCTACACTTTGAGCGAAGAGGCACTCGGTTTGGCGCTTGCAGGACTCAAGACAAAGTGAAATACCGGACATTGAAAATTTGGCGCCGCACCATCACATGTGGTTCAACATCTTCTTCGGTCAAAGGAGCAGCCTATGGCTACCGTGAAAGTCGATATCAATAACTTCCAGTCGGAAGTTCTGGAATCCGCAGAACCCGTCGTCGTCGATTTCTGGGCTGAATGGTGCGGTCCGTGCAAGATGATTGCTCCGAGCCTCGAGGAAATCTCCGTCGAGATGGAAGGCAAGGTCAAGGTCGCCAAGCTCAATATCGATGAAAACCCGGAACTCGCCGCCCAGTTCGGCGTGCGCTCCATTCCGACGCTCGCGATCTTCAAGGGCGGCGAAGTCGCTGATATCTCCGTCGGCGCCAAGCCGAAGACAGCGCTTTCGAACTGGATTTCGAACGCCGCCTAATCGATATCGTCTTCATATATCGCATGGAAAAGCCCGGCTTCGGCCGGGCTTTTTTCGTCTGCTTATTTCGGGGGCGTGCCGTGGTCGGCAAGCACATCCCCGACGAGATAGAGAGAGCCGCCGATGAGGATGCGGGGCGGCAGTGCCGCTGGGTCGAGGGCCGATTTTATCGCTTCCAGCGCCTCGCCGACCGTCGACATCGGTTCGGCGATCAAACCGGCATCATAGGCGGCGTTCGACAATATCACAGGGTCGATCATCGCGTCGCTGCCGCGGATCGGCACGCAGAACACCTTCTCGACCAGGCCTGTGAAAGCCTTGAAATAACCGATCGGGTCCTTGGTGTTGATCATGCCGATGATCAGGAAAAGCGGCCGCGGCTGGCGCTCCTCGAAATTGGCCATGGCTTCGGCGATCACTTCGCCGGCGCCGGGATTATGCCCGCCATCGACCCAGATCTCGGCACCGGCCGGCGCATATTGCATCAGCCGGCCTTCGCTGAGGCGCTGCAGCCGGCCCGGCCACTCCACGAAATTCATCGCCTTTTCCATCATCGTCTCGGTGACAATGAAACCCGCGGCCTTGACGGCGCGGATGGCCGCGGCGGCGTTGGCATACTGATGGCGGCCGGGAAGGCGCGGCAGCGGCAGGTCGGCAAGGCCGAACTCGTCCTGATAGACGAGCCGCCCATATTCCTCATGCGCCATGAAATCCTGACCGAAGACGGCGCTCGGGCAATGCAGCCGCTCCGCCGTCGACATCAGCACGTCGAGTGCCGCATCATATTCCTGGTGGCCGATGACGACAGGCAGTCCCGGCTTCATGATGCCGGCTTTTTCGGCCGCGATCAGCTCAACCCTGTCGCCGAGATAGGGCTGGTGATCCAGCGAGATTGGCATAATCACCGAGACGGCCGGATCGGAAATAACATTGGTCGCGTCGAAACGGCCGCCGAGACCGACTTCGATGATCGCGGCATCGGCCGGATGTTCGGAAAACAGAATGAAGGTGACCGCCGTCAGGATTTCGAAGACGGTGATATGCTGCCCGGCATTGGCATCCGCCACGCGTCGCACAGCATCGGCGAAGACGGCGTCATCGACGAGCTGCCCGCGCCCGCCCTTGACACCGATGCGATAGCGCTCGTGCCAATTGACGAGATGGGGCGAGGTATGGACATGGGCGCTGTAGCCGCCGGCCTCGAGCAAGGCGCGGCAGAAGGCGGTGACCGAGCCCTTGCCGTTGGTGCCGGCGACATGGATCACAGGTGGCAGTTTCCGGTGCGGGTTGCCGAGTTGATCAAGAAGACGGGTGATGCGATCGAGAGACAGATCGAACCCCTTGGGATGCAATCCCATGAGTTTTTCTATCTCTTGCGCTGCCTCACTCACCGCGGTTTGGCCTCTTGGTATCAATTCGGCACCCCCGCCTGTGTGTCGGTTATCAGGCGCTCGCCGCCAGAGCGATCGCGCCGCCATTCATGTCGTTGGCCGCCGAAACGGGCTTCTTCGTCAGGATCTTCAGCAGACGCGCCAGTGTCTCCGGAATATCGTGACGTTTGACGACCATATCGACCATACCATGTTCCAATAGATATTCGGAGGTCTGGAAACCCTCAGGCAGCTTCTCGCGCAGCGTCTGCTCGATCACGCGCTTACCGGCAAAGCCTATTTCGGCGCCGGGCTCTGCCAGATGAATATCGCCGAGCATGGCGTAGGAGGCCGTCACACCGCCTGTGGTCGGGTTGGTCAGCACAACGATATAGGGCTGGCCGGATTCCTTCAGCAGGTCGACGGCAACGGTTGTGCGCGGCAGCTGCATCAGCGACAGAATGCCTTCCTGCATGCGCGCGCCGCCGGAGGCGGGAAACATCACCAGCGGGCACTTCTCGGACGTCGCGCGTTCGAAAGCCTTGACGATCGCCTCGCCGGCGGCAATGCCGAGCGAACCGCCAATGAAGTTGAATTCATGCACAACGGCAACGAGTTTCAGACCGTGCACCTTTCCGAGGCCGGCAAGGATGGTATCCTCCTGTTCGGTCTTCACCCGGCTGTCGCGGAGCCGATCGATATATTTTTTGGAATCGCGGAACTTCAACGGATCCTGGGCGACCTTCGGCTGCGGCAGCGATTCATATTCGCCATTGTCGAAAAGGTCGGCAAGGCGCGCCTTGGCCGGCATCTTCATGTGATAACCGGATGCGGGAATGACCCATTTGTTGGATTCCAGATCCTTGTGGAAGACCATTTCGCCCGTTTCCGGGCACTTGATCCACAGGTTCTCGGGAACTTCGCGGCGGCCCAGCATGGAATTGATCCGCGGGCGAACGTAGTTGGTGATCCAGTTCAACTCGAAATCTCCTAACTGATTGGTGCCAATGTGGGAAAACTATTCGGCAGCAACAAGGCGCGCCGAACGTGTTCCCGAGGAAAGGCCGCGCACCAGCGTTGCGACCGCCTGAACGGTGTCGGCCGTCGCCTTTCCGTCTTTCGTCAAACTGGTTGCGACCTGATTGACAATCGCGGTGCCCACGACAACGCCGTCGGCAGAGCCGCCGATGACCTTGGCATGTTCCGCCGTCTTGACGCCGAAGCCGACGCAGACGGGCAGCTCCGTATGCTGCTTGATGCGCTGGACGGCGCCAGAAACCAGCGACGGATCGGGCAGCGCCGAGCCGGTGATGCCGTTCATCGAGACGTAATAGACGAAGCCGGAGGTGTTTTTCAGCACCGCGGGCAGGCGCTTCTCGTCCGTGGTCGGCGTCGCCAGGCGGATGAAGTTGATGCCCTTGCGGATCGCCGGAATGCAGAGTTCGTCATCCATCTCGGGCGGCAGGTCGACGACGATCAGGCCGTCGATACCGGCGGCAAGCGCATCATCCAGGAACGTCTCGACGCCGTAGATGTAGATCGGATTGTAATAGCCCATCATGACGATCGGCGTCGCATCGTTGGTCTTGCGGAAGTCGGCCGCCAGCTGCAGCGTCTTCTTCAGCGTCTGGCCGCCTTTCAGCGCCCGCTGACCGGCCAGCTGGATCGCCGGGCCGTCGGCCATCGGATCGGAGAAAGGCATGCCGAGCTCGATAATGTCGGACCCCGCTTCCGGCAGTGCCTTCATGATACCGAGAGAGGTGTCGTAGTCAGGATCGCCGCCCATGAAATAGGTCACAAGCGCCGGACGGCCCTCGGCCTTCAGCGCGGCAAAGCGTTTGTCCATGCGTGCGGTCATGTCTTACAGTCCCATTCCCAGAATCTTGCCGACGGTGAAGATATCCTTGTCGCCGCGGCCGGAGAGATTCATCAGGATGATCTCATCCTTGCCCATCTTCGGCGCGCGCTTGATGACTTCGGCAATCGCATGCGCGGCCTCGAGCGCCGGGATGATGCCTTCGAGGCGGGTCAGGGTCTGGAAGGCCTCGAGCGCTTCGTGGTCCATGATCGGCACATAGTCGACGCGGCCGATATCGCTCAACCAGGAATGTTCGGGACCGATGCCGGGATAGTCGAGACCGGCCGAAATCGAATGACCTTCCTTGATCTGGCCATCGCCATCCTGCAGCAGGTAGGTGCGGTTGCCGTGCAGCACGCCGGGCGTTCCGGCGGTGATCGAGGCGCAATGTTCGTCGCCCTGCAGGCCCTTGCCGCCGGCTTCGACGCCGACGATCTTCACGGAGGAATCATCCAGGAAGGGATGGAAGATGCCGATGGCGTTCGAGCCGCCGCCGACGGCAGCAATGACGAGATCCGGCAGACGGCCTTCGGCTGCCAGCATCTGCTCTTTCGCTTCGGCGCCGATCACCGACTGGAAGTCGCGGACCATCTCCGGATAAGGATGCGGGCCGGCCGCCGTGCCGATCAGGTAATAGGTATCCTCGACATTGGTGACCCAGTCGCGCAGCGCCTCGTTCATCGCATCCTTCAGGGTGCCGCTGCCTGCCGTAACCGGCTTCACTTCGGCGCCGAGCAGCTTCATGCGGAAAACGTTCGGCGCCTGGCGCTCGACGTCGGTGGCGCCCATATAGACGACGCAGGGAAGGCCGAAGCGGGCGGCAACGGTTGCCGAAGCGACGCCATGCTGGCCGGCGCCGGTTTCGGCGATGATCCGCGTCTTGCCCATGCGCTTGGCGAGCAGGATCTGGCCGATGCAGTTGTTGATCTTGTGCGAACCGGTGTGGTTCAGCTCCTCGCGCTTGAAATAGATCTTCGCGCCGCCGAGTTCGGCCGTCAGCCGTTCAGCGAAATAAAGCGGGCTCGGGCGGCCGATATAATGGGCGCCAAGATGCTTCAGTTCCGCCTGAAAGGCCGGATCGTTCTTCGCCTTGTTCCATTCATCCTGCAGATCGAGGATCAAAGGCATCAGCGTTTCGGCAACGAAACGGCCGCCATAGATGCCGAAGCGGCCATCTTCATCGGGCCCGGAACGGAAGGAATTCGGTTTAGGCGTTTCGTTCACTCTCAACTCCCTGAGGCCACGACGGACTTATCCGCCTCTTCGACCACATCGAAAAATTCATCGATCAACGCGACGCTCTTGACGCCGGGCTCGGTTTCGACACCCGAGGAAACGTCGATACCACGTGCCTTTGTCTTCACAAGCGCATCCGCGACATTGTCCTTGTTCAGCCCGCCGGACAGCATGTAGTCGATGCTGCCGTCGAGCCAGCCGAGAAGGCTCCAGTCGAAGGAAATCCCATTGCCGCCAGGCAGTTCCGAACCCTTCGGCGCTTTCGCATCGAAGAGGAAACGGTCGGCGATGCCGATATAGGCTTCGACGCGCTTGAGATCGTCGGCCGTACGCACGGAAAAGACTTTCATCACAGGCAGACCATAGAGCGCCTTGATGGTCAGCACATGTTCGGGACTCTCGTTGCCATGGAGCTGCAGCATGTCAGGCTTCAGCAGCGACACGATTTCGTCCAGATCGTCATTTGTGGGATCGACGACGACGGCGACGATCTTCGCCTTGCCACGCGCCGGTTCGGCAAGCTTTGCCGCCACATCCGGCTCGACGTAACGCGGGCTCTTTTCGAAGAAGATAAAACCAATATGGGTCGCGCCGCGTTTCAACGCGCGATCGATCGCTTCGGGCGTCTTCAAGCCACAGATCTTGATATCGGGTTTCATGGCAGCGAAGTGACACGAAATGCTGCAAGAGTCGAGCCAATTTGCATGGAAAGCTGTATTTAGCGGGGCGTGGGTCTAATCGAAATCGATGGCGTGCAGCTGGCTGCCGTGCCGCTTCAGCCACAATTTCGCTTCCTCCATGCCGGGGCAAAGCTTCTTGCAAAGTGCCCAGAAGCGGGGGCCGTGGTTCATCTCCTTGAGATGGGCGACTTCGTGAGCGGCCAGATAATCGATCACCGAGGGCGGCGCCATGACGATACGCCAGGAGAAACTCAAATTTCCCTCCGACGAGCAAGAGCCCCAGCGGCTGCGGGTATCTTTCATCGAGATCGAGCGGATCGGTGCCCGGATCGTTGCCGCATGCATCGTCGCCAGCCTCTCGAGATCGGCGCGCGCCTCCTTCTTGAGGAAGGCCGAAATGCGCCGTCCGACATGCTCGGGCAGGCCGCTGACGCGCAACACAGGGCTGCCATCCACAGCGACCGCCTCCGTCAAGCCGCGCAGACTGCCTGTGTGCTCGATGCGATGGGAAACGCCGCGCAGGAGGATCTTCCCGCCGTCGCTTAAGCCGGTATCGATCGAAAACTTGGCGAGCTTGGTGAGCAGCCATCCCTGGTGCCGATCGAGGAAAGCGTTGACCTCACGCGCCGCAAGGCCTCTTGGCACCGTCATCCTCAGAGCCCGCCCACCTGGCTCGATGCGAAGCGTGATACGGGTTGCCTGATCGTGCTGCTTGATGGTCAGCGGCATGAGCCGGCCGGCGACGTCGAGCGTCCGCGTTTCGGGCGGAGCCGGCTTTCGCGCCTTTGGCCGTGTCTTCAGAAGCGGAAACATGGTGATTTTCTATACGATTCGCCGGCAAATCTAAACGATTTGCGGGCAGGCAGACATGGAAAAACCGGCATCGTGAGATGCCGGTCATCATTCATCGCCTAAAGCGTGTCCCGATCGTTCAGACTCGCTCGTCGCGCTTTAGGTCTTCGTTTACGCATGTCTTTGCCGCAAAACCGCTGCACACTTTTTGCGAAACATGCTTCGGCCTTCACGGCGTCTGGAACTCCGCGACCGGGCCGTTATCGTCGCGCTTGGCGTTTTTGCGGTCACGCATGAAGCGGTCGAACTCTTCCTGGTCCTTAGCGCGGCGGAGTTCACGCAGATACTCGTCGAATTCCTCGCGCATTTCGTCGAGCTTGCGGCGCTCTTCCTCGATCCGGTCGAGCTCGGCCTTACGCCAGTCGTCGAATGCGACGTTGCCGGTCGAAAAATGCGGGCGGTGGCGGCCATGCGAACGGCGGCAGGAGGCAAAGAAGCCGTCGGTCGCCTGATTGACGTCGCGCTTGAAGCCGCGCAGACGATCGCCGAAAATGATGTAGGCTAGTATGGCCAGACCCAGAGGCCAGAAAACCATGAAGCCGAGAATCATCAGGGCAATGGTAGCCGGAGTCCAATCCGGTCGAAGCAATGCTGACTGGTTCATCGTGCGGTATCCTCGCTTTCCGCGGCCGGCAAGATGCCGAACGCTGGAAATCGATGTGGTTACCGCAAGAACCGCCTTCAAGACGATTGCCTGCGAAATCGAACAAGGCCTTGAATCCACTTCCCTAATTCAGCTGTCGCTAAATCAGGCGGTGCGACCGCCCTTGATGACGCGCGGCACCCGCGGCTTGACGGCGGTGCGGGAATGCTGGCGGACAAAATTGACGATGCGCGGCGCGATCTCGCGACGGAATCGCGAGCCGTTGAAAACGCCGTAGTGGCCAACATCGGGCTGGAGATAATGCATGCGCATGTCTTCGGGGATGTTGACGCAGATGGTCTGCGCCGCCCTGGTCTGGCCGACGCCTGAAATGTCGTCATTCTCGCCCTCGACGGTCAGGAGCGCGACCTTGCGGATCGCCGCCGGATCGACCCGCTTGCCTCGGTGCATCAATTCGCCCTTCGGCAGCGAATGCTTCATGAAGACCTGTTCGACCGTCTGCAGGTAGAACTCGGCGGTCAGATCCATGACGGCGAGATATTCGTCATAGAAATCGCGATGTTTTTCCGGTTCGCCGTCGTTCTTCACGAGATGCATGAAGAACTCCTTGTGGGCGACGAGGTGCCGGTCGAGGTTCATCGACATGAAGCCCGACAACTGCAGGAAACCGGGATAGACAGGCCGCATGAAGCCCGGCTGCGGCCAGGGCACGTTCATGATGACATTGTCGGAAAACCACTGCAGCGACCGCTCCTGGGCGAGCTTGTTGACCGCCGTCGGATTGATGCGCGTGTCGATCGGGCCGCCCATCAGCGTCATCGATGACGGCGACAGCGGATCCTGGGCTTCCTCCATCACCGCGGCTGCGACCAGCACCGGCACCGACGGCTGACAGACGGCGATCACATGCGTGTCGTGACCGAGGAAATGCAGCATGTCGATGACGTAGTCGACGTAATCGTCGAAATCGAAGCTGCCTTCCGTCATCGGCACCATGCGGGCGTCGATCCAGTCGGTGATGTAGACATCGGCGCTCGGCAGCAATGCCTCGACGGTACCGCGCAGCAGCGTCGCATAGTGGCCGGACATCGGCGCAACGATCAGGATGCGCGGATCGCTGGCGCGGCCAGGCGGGACGTTGCGCGAGAAATGAAGGAGGTTGCAGAAGGACCGCGACCAGACGATCTCTTCACGAACGGAAACCGTCTGATCGCCGATCACCGTCTGCTTCAGTCCGAACTCCGGTTTCCCGTAGCGGCGCGTCGTGCGCTCGAACATTTCGAGGCTTGCCGCCATCGTGCGGCCGAACGGCGTCTGGGCGAACGGGTTCAGCGGATTGGCATAGGCAAACCGCATGATGTCAGCCGCGGCGCGAAACGGCGCCATGGCGGCATGATTCAATTCATAAAGCTGATAGAACATAGAAGGCGCTGCCTTTCTCTATCGAAAAGATGACGTCGGGTGATAGACGTCGAGCTCTTTCCGCACGCTGGCACGTAACGCAGACTAACAGGTTTTTGTTGCACAGCAACATGGACGTCCCAGACCTGCACAGGAAATGCCAGAGAGTTGATCTCTGGCATCACCATAGAACCGAAAGTTTAAGGTTCAGCTGAGGTAGCGTCGTTAACGATCCGCAACAAAGCTCTGCTTCTGGCTGCCGAGCCCTTCGATGCCGAGCTCGACGACATCGCCATTCCTGAGGAAGCGCGGCGGCTTCATGCCCATTCCGACGCCGGGCGGCGTCCCCGTCGAGATGACGTCGCCAGGATGCAGCGACATGAATTGGCTGAGATAGGAAACGATGTGCGCGACGCCATAGACCATGGTCTTGGAGGAACCATTCTGCATCGTCTGGCCGTTGACCTTTAGCCACATACCGAGATTCTGCGGATCGGCGATTTCATCCTTGGTGACCAGCCAAGGGCCGATCGGGCCGAAGGTGTCGCAGGACTTGCCTTTGGTCCATTGGCCGGCGCGCTCGGTCTGGAAGGCGCGTTCGGAAACATCGTGCGACACACAATAACCGGCGACATAGTCGAGCGCCTCGGCTTCGCTGACATATTTCGCCGTCTTGCCGATGACGACGCCGAGCTCGACTTCCCAGTCGGTCTTTTCGGAACCGCGCGGGATGAGGACGGTGTCGTTCGGGCCAACGATCGCCGAGGTCGCCTTCATGAAGATCACCGGCTCGGGCGGTACGGTGGCGCCGGTTTCGGCGGCATGGTCGGAGAAATTGAGGCCGATGCAGATGAATTTGCCCGTGCCGGCGACGCAGGCGCCGATACGGCCGGGGGCAAGTTCCGGAAGGCTCTTCGGATCGAGCGCCGCGATCCTTGCAAGGCCGGCCGGCGAGATTGCCTCGCCGCCGATGTCGGCGACATGCGCCGAGAGATCGCGAATCTTGCCATCGGCATCGAGAAGCGCCGGTTTTTCCCGACCTGCTTCGCCAACACGCATCAGCTTCATGGAATGCCTCCTCATCGTAAACGGATTTGCAGCCACCTATGAACGAATTATTCATCGGTGTCATTACGGCTTTGCCCGGAAGCGGTACGGTGTTTCTAGAAAATTTCGGAGAGATCCGGACCGGCAGGAACGATTTTCGTCGGGTTCAGAATTTCGACCGAGTGGTAGCCGCGCTTGATATGGTCGAGATTCACCGTGCGATGCCCGGCCAATCCAGGATGCGCCGGCAGAAGGTGCGCAGATTGGCATAGTCCGAAAGCCGGTATTCCGCGAAGAGGTAAGACCAGTTTTCGAATTGCGGCTCGATCCAATCGAAGAAATCGGCGAAGGCTTTCTCATCGGCGATCTGCTTGCTGGCAAAACCGGCGCGATAGGGCCGCGGGATAGACGCGGTCGTTGAAAGCATCGATTTTCAACCCGTCTGTCGACGGGACAGAGATCGATTGGTTTTTTCGGTTTGGCGCGCGCTCAAGGCCGATCCTCATGGAGACTGTCCGTTCACCCAGCTGCGACGACGCTGCGCTTGCCAAGACGGCGAAGCAGGAAATATGACTTTGGCCTCAGTCCAACATGAGATGGAGTTCGACATGCATCTCTCCAAGGCCGTCGTGCGCACCGGACATGCGAGCCGCTACCTGCAGCAGCTCTGCAAACATTGGAGCCACAAGTTCAGCGTCGATTTCGATCCGCATAAGGGCCGGGTGCCGTTCAGCGAAAGCGCCGAGGTGATATTCGCCGCCGACGATGCGGCGCTCACCATGACGCTTTCCGTTGCCGATCCCGACCAGCAGGCAAGGATGCAGGGGGTGATCGACGACCATCTGAAGCGTTTCGCCTTCCGCGAGGAACTCGACATCGTCTGGACCGATTGACCTTAACGATTTTTATGCCCCAACCCTGGAACAAGCATGACGCAGAGCAATAACCGCGAATCCCAATATCCGATCGATCCGATGTTTCTCGACCGCTGGTCGCCCCGCGCCTTTACCGGCGAAGTCATCGATGAGGCACAGCTGCTCAGCCTGCTCGAAGCCGCCCATTGGGCGCCCTCCTCTTCCAACCAGCAGCCCTGGCGCTTCATCTATGCCCTCAAGGGCTCGGAGCACTGGGAGAAATTCGTCACACTGCTCGTCGACGCCAATCAGGAATGGGCGAAGAACGCATCGGCATTGATCTTCGTTGTCTCACGCAGCTTCACCGGCGTTGCCGGATCCGGCGAGGAAAAGCCGAGCTACACCCATTCCTTCGACGCCGGTGCAGCCTGGGGATACCTGGCGCTGCAAGCGCGCCTTTCCGGCTTCTATGCCCATGGCATGGGCGGCATCAAACATGATGAAATCAGAAAAACCTTCGATATCCCCGAGGGTTACCGGATCGAAGCGGGCGTTGCCGTCGGTCGTCTGGCCGACAAGAGCGTTCTTTCCGAACGCAATCAGGCGCGCGAATTCCCGAGCCAGCGCAAGCCGCTCTCCGACCTTGCCTTCAACGGCCATTTCCTAGCCAACTGAGCGACAGAACAAGCAAAAGCCCCGCCGTCTTGCGACGGCGGGGCTTTTATTGAAGACATTTCGATCAGATGTCGAGATTGGCGACGCTGAGCGCGTTGTCCTGGATGAATTCACGCCGGGGCTCGACTTCATCCCCCATCAGGCGAGCGAAGAGGCCGTCGGCATCGGTGGCATCGGCAACCTTGACCTGCAGCAGCGAACGGACATTCGGATCGAGCGTCGTTTCCCAGAGCTGTTCGGCATTCATCTCACCGAGACCCTTGTAGCGCTGCATGGTCAGACCCTTGCGGCCGCTGGCAAAGATCGCATCGAGCAGGGCGCGCGGCCCTGAAATCTCAATGTCGCCTTCGCGCCGGTGCAGCGACGGCGGCGTCTGATAGATTTCCTTGAGACGCGCGGTCAGCTGGTCGATGTGGCGGGCATCGGAGGAGCCGATCAGCGCCATGTCGAGCACCACCACTTCCTTGACACCACGAACCATACGCTCGAGGCGCAGGCCGCCATCGCTCGCCAGGTCACCCTGCCAGCCGCGTTCGGTCTCTTCGGCAATGATGTCGAGACGGCTTGCGACCTCGCTCGCCAATGCCTGCGCTCTTGCCTGATCGCTGACGAACTCGGCATTGAGCGCGCCGGCGATCGCCGCCTGTTCGACGACGGCGCGATTGTAGCGCGAATGGAGATTGTCGAGCAGGGCGCGCATACGCAGCGCATCGAGGATGACTTCGCGCAGGTCCTGTCCGGTGCGGACCTCGCCGCTGCCGAGTCTCAACGCGGCATCCTCCAGACCCTGGGCGATGAGATATTCCTCGAGCGCCTTCTCATCCTTCAGATACTGCACCGACTTGCCGCGCGCGACCTTATAGAGCGGCGGCTGAGCGATGTAGAGATGGCCGCGCTCGATCAGTTCCGGCATCTGCCGGAAGAAGAAGGTGAGCAGCAGGGTGCGGATGTGGGCGCCGTCGACATCGGCGTCCGTCATGATGATGATCTTGTGATATCGCAGCTTTTCGGCGTTGAACTCGTCCTTGCCGATGCCGGTGCCGAGCGCGGTGATCAGCGTGCCGATTTCCTGGCTCGACAGCATCTTGTCGAAACGGGCCCGTTCCACATTCAGGATCTTGCCGCGCAGCGGCAGGATCGCCTGGTTTTCGCGCGACCGGCCCTGCTTGGCCGACCCGCCGGCGGAATCGCCCTCGACCAGGAAGACTTCGGATTTGGCCGGATCGCGTTCGGAGCAGTCGGCGAGCTTGCCCGGTAGTGAGGCAATATCGAGCGCACCCTTGCGGCGGGTCAATTCACGGGCCTTGCGGGCCGCTTCGCGCGCGGCTGCCGCCTCGACGACCTTGCCGACAAGGATCTTGGCTTCGCTCGGATGCTCCTCGAACCAGGTGTTCAGCGCCTCATTAACGAGGCTTTCGACGACAGGACGGACTTCCGAGGAAACGAGCTTGTCCTTCGTCTGCGACGAGAATTTCGGATCGGGCACCTTGACCGACAGCACCGCGGTCAGGCCTTCGCGGCAGTCTTCGCCCTGCAGCGTCACTTTTTCCTTTTTGGTGATGCCGGAATTGTCGGCATAGGAAACCACCTGACGGGTCAAGGCCGCGCGGAAGCCGGCCATATGGGTGCCGCCGTCACGCTGGGGAATGTTATTGGTGAAGCAGAGCACGTTCTCGTGATAGCTGTCGTTCCACCACATCGCCACTTCGACGGTGATGCCGTCCTTCTCGCCGCGGATGGCGACCGGTTTGTCGACGAGCGGCTTCTTGGCGCGGTCGAGATAGGAGACGAAGGCCTCGAGGCCGCCGTCATAGCGCATTTCTTCCTGCTTGATATCGGAATGACGCTTGTCGCTCAAAAGGATGCGCACGCCCGAATTCAGGAAGGCGAGTTCGCGCAGGCGGTGCTCCAGCGTACCGTAATCGAATTCGGTCATGGTGAAGGTTTCGCTGCTCGGCATAAAGCTGACTTCCGTGCCGGTCGAATCGGGGGCATCGCCCGTGACCTTCAGCGGTGCGTCGGCCACGCCATGGGTGAAGCTCATTTCATGGATCTTGCCATGGCGTCGGATCTTCAGCTTCAGCCAGACAGAGAGGGCGTTGACGACGGAAACGCCGACGCCATGCAGACCGCCTGAGACCTTGTAGGAATTCTGGTCGAATTTGCCGCCGGCATGCAGCTGCGTCATGATGACTTCGGCGGCCGACACGCCTTCGCCGCTATGAATGTCCGTCGGGATGCCGCGGCCGTTATCGGTGACCGTTACCGATCCATCCGGATTGAGGGTGACGGTGACGATGTCGGCATGACCGGCCAGCGCTTCGTCGATCGCGTTGTCGACGACCTCATAGACCATGTGATGCAGGCCGGAGCCGTCGTCGGTATCGCCGATATACATGCCGGGGCGCTTGCGCACGGCATCGAGGCCCTTCAGGACCTTGATGGAATCTGCGCCATATTCGGTGCTTACGCCGTTTTCCGTCGCGGATGTATCGCTCATTCTGTCGAGATTTTCCCTGTTGTCGTAAAGCGGCGGCGCGCCTTGCGAATCACCGGCTTTCTTCACTCTCGTATATAGGTTTTTTGAGCCCGGTTCCCAATGGCAAGTCCCCTGAACAAGCCATAAAACAGGGGATTATGACGCTTTTCCGTCACCTTTGCCGCCATTTTCGAGAACAGCCGATAACCGGGCGATCTCGGAGCTGTCAAGGTCGCGGATCCGCCGGGCCAGCCGGTTGGCCAATTCGGTGTATTCCTGCGGCAGGCCCGACGTGTCGATGACAACGCGCGGGTCAGAGGAACGGGCAAGCAGGAACAGTTCCTCGGCTTCGTCCCAGATGATGTTGAAGTAGCCGGCGATGCGCTGCAGCAGGTCGAATGTCGGCAGGCCGCGCTTGCCATGTTCGAGCGCCGAGAGATAGGCGGGGGAGACGTTCAGTGCTTGCGCCATCTCCTTCTGCGAGACGCCCTTTCGCGCCCTCAGCCTGCGAACCGCCTCTCCAAAGGGTGTCATGGCTTTTCCCCATGCCGCCGCGACAGCCGGATATAGAGCGCTCCCTCACCGCCATGATGCTGTGCGGCTGGCTCATAGGAGGAAATCAGGTAGCGGAATTCCGGCTTCGAGAACCACAGGGGAACCGCTCTTTTCAAGGCACCTTCGCTCCCCAGCGAGCTGCCCTTGCCGGTGATAACAAGCACATGGCGCATGCCGCGTTCATGGGCGCGGATTAAAAAATCGAGCAGGATGACATGGGCCTCGCTCTGCACCAGGCCATGCAGGTCGATGCGCGCCTCGAGCGCCAGCCGGCCTTTGGCGATTTTGCGCTTCACCGGTCTTTCCAGCGGATGGTGCACCTTCGCCGGCTGTCTCGGCGTCGACGGTGGGGCCGGCCGTGCTGCCGTCGGCGCAACGGAGGTCTGCTTTTCGGCTGTCTGCCGTTCTGCCGCCGCTTCCGCTTCGGCCAGAAAGGCGTCAAGCTCGGTCAACTCGTTCGCTTTTCCGGGCATCGGCCGCGTGCTGCGCGCCACCTTGCCCCACAGGATCCTCTCATCGGCGCTGAGCTTGCGATCCCTGGCCATCAGTCGAAACGTCCGGCGGCGGCTTTGGGAATGAGGATGACGAAATCGGCATCGTTGCGGACGGTGCCGGCGCGCTCTCCGGCCAAGTCCCCCGAACCGGTGAAGATATCGCCGCGCGCCGGCCCGACGATCGCCGAGCCGGTGTCGAGCGCCAGCATCAGCCGACGGAACGGGCGGCCGCGATCAAGATGGGTGAGGCTGTCGGCGCGGATGAAAATGGGGAAACCGAAGGTATGGATCAGCCGGTCGACCGCGAGCGAGCGCCCGGCGAGAAGCGGCACCTTGGCGGCGGCAATCGGACCCGCTTCAGGATCGGCAACCGCCGCTTCCCGGAAGAAAATATAGGATCGGTTGTGCCATAGCACCTCGTCCACCCGCTCGGGATTGCGGGCCAGCCAGGCGCGGATCGACTGCATGGAAATCTCGGCGCGGTCGATCTCACCGCGGTCGATCAAGAGCTTGCCGATCGCCGAGAAGGGATGCCCTGCCTTTGCCGCGTAAGTGATGCGGCCGATACGCCCGTCTCGATAACGCAGGCGCGCGGCACCCTGCACATGCACGAAGAAGACATCGACCTTCGATTTCGCCCAGGCGATTTCCAGGCCGCGACCGGCGAGAAAGCCTTGATCGATCTCGCGGCGATCCGGATAAACGCCAATGCGGCCATCATCATGCAAGCGGCCGAAAACATAGGATCCATCCAGTTCGGCCGGGCGATTGCTGTCATCGAGATCGATCAGATCGTTCGGGCGGCTGTAGAAGGGAAAACGGAAGAGCTCGTTTTGCCGATCCGATACCTCGACCTCCGGCTCGTAAAAGGCGGTGACGAAACCGGACTTGCCGTCCTTGCGGCGGATCAGAAATGGCCGGCAACGCGTCTCGAAATAGGCGCGCGCCGCTGCCGGCGACGACGGCGAAAAATTTTCAGCGTCCATCAGAAGTGGAAGCAGGTCCTCGGCGCTCAGGCCGAGCGAGCCAGTACGGTAGGGCTTTACGTCGGTGATCTGCCGGCGGCAGCGCCGCATCACTTCAAAAAGGCCGGAGGGATCATCATCCTTCCAGCCTTCCAAATTATCGAAGCTGATGGCCTGCAGGACGAAGTCCGATGCCTGATCACTCATGTTCCGATTCGGTCGCCACAAGTTTCCAGTTCGGATCACGCGAGCGGGTGTCGCGGGCGAAGGTCCAGAGGTCGTTGACCTCGGCGACGTTTTCGGCGTCGCCCTCAATCAGGACGTCAGCCTTGTCGTAAGTCGCCGAGATCAGCTGGCTGACAATGCGCACGGTGATCTGCGCTTCGCTGCCCTTCGTCTCGGCATGGGTGATTTCGGCCTTGTCGATGCCGACGAAGGTGGACTTGACCTTTTCGCCGCGGGCTTCGCGCTCGGCAATCGCCGCCTCGAATCCGTCATAAACCTCACGGGACAAAAGGTTCTTGAGGGTTTTGCGGTCGCCATCGGCATAGGCCATGACGATCATTTCGTAGGCCATGCGGGCGCCGTTCAGAAACTCCTTCGGGCTGAAGGAGGAATCGGCCTTATTCAGGGCGCGCAGCGATTCGTTGAGCGGGGTCCCCGGCGCGGCAAAGGCGTCGATGGCAGAGAAGCGATCGTCGTCCTCGGCCGTCGCATCACGGCGCGGCAGCGTCACGACCTTGCCGGCGTCGGCAGCCTCAGCCGGAGCAGCATCCCTTGGCCTATAGAGATCGCGGGGCGGCTTCTCATTTCCTGTGCGGCGCCCGAGCACGGAGCGGAGCTGAAAGAAGATCAGCACCGCCGCCACCAGGAAGAATAATGTGATGAAGTCGTTCGAACTCATATCCTGTCGCAACCGCCGTTAACATCTCTGATTTGTACTCCCATATAGTCCGCCTATACAGATGATTCAAATGATGGCTGGCATCTTCGCCGGCGCCACGAGGAGACCGGCAAAAGCCGGGACATGACGACCATGCGTTTTTCAATTCTGCCGGCTTTCATTCTGTTGCTGCCGCTTGGCGAAATTGCCGGCTTCGTCATTGTCGGTCGCGCAATCGGCCTGGCGCTGACGCTTGCGCTCGTCATGGCGAGCTTCATCTTCGGCGTGGTCCTGCTGCGCCGGCAGGGGATCGGCATCCTGCGCCGGATGTCGAGCGAAGGGCGGAACGGCGTGATGCCCGGACGTGATCTGCTGAAGCCGGCAATGACGGTGATTGCCGCGCTGCTGCTGATCATTCCCGGTTTCCTCACGGATATCATCGCCATCCTCATTCTCATTCCGCCGGTGCGCGATCTCCTCTGGCGGTCGATCGCCAAACGCTTCGTCGTCGTCAACGCCACAAGCGGCTTTTCCAATGGCGCGAAACCCGACTTCCGCGATCGCAATTCAAATTCGAAGGTGGTCGATCTCGACGAGGAGGACTATCATAGGGAGCCAGATCGCAACTCGCCATGGTCCGGCAAACATCTCGGGGACTGAGGCTTTGCCGGTGATCGGGTGCGGCTTGCGCCCAGGGTTGTAAGCCCCTCCCCGAAATGTTAGATGGCGGCACCATTCCCATGCCCTTCGAGGAAAAGCCAATGGCAGACGATAACAACAGCAACGGTGCGACCAACCCGACCCTTTCGATCCTTGCGCAATATACCAAGGACCTCTCCTTCGAAAATCCGGGTGCGCCGCGTTCGCTGCAGGCCCGCGACAAGGCGCCAACGATCAACATCAATGTGAACGTCAACGCCAATCCGCTTTCCGACACGGATTTCGATGTCGTGCTGTCGCTGAATGCCGAAGCCAAGGATGGCGACAAGACGGTGTTCCATACGGAGCTCGTCTATGGTGGCGTCTTCCGCGTTGCCGGTTTCCCGCAGGAGCACATGCTGCCGGTGCTCTTCATCGAGTGCCCGCGCATGCTCTTCCCCTTCGCCCGGCAGATCATCGCCGACGTGACCCGTAACGGCGGTTTCCCGCCGCTGATGATCGATCCGATCGACTTCACGCAGATGTTCGCTCAGCGAGTTGCCGAAGAACAGGCCCGCGCCAAGGTTCAGGCCGTTCCGAACTGATCGAATCTTTGGATTCTGACATGCGGATGCCCGGGCCGGTCCCGGGCATTTTCAATTCGGGCGGGCGTATTTCGCCCAGATGCCCTTTTCGCCGAGCTTGGCGACCAGCGCCTCATGCGCCTGCGCTTCGGACTGGCTGAGCCGCGAGCCAAGCGGACGAGGGCGTTCGAGCGCCGCGGCAAACGCCATATCATCTTCGATCGCCATTTCACCGCGGGCCGCCTGGCCGGGTTGACCCGATATGCTCAGGCCGAACGCAGCCTGTCTGCCACCGATCATCTCGATATAGACTTCGGCCAATAGTTCGGAGTCGAGCAGCGCCCCGTGTTTGGTACGGTGCGAGTTGTCGATGCCGTAACGCCGGCAGAGCGCGTCGAGCGAATTCGGTCCCATCGGGTGCTTGCGCCGCGCCATCGACAGCGTATCGATGACCTTGTCCGGCAGGATCGGCGGCAAACCGAGCCGCGCGAATTCAGCGTTGATGAAGCCCATATCGAAAGTGGCGTTATGGGCGATCCATTTGCCGTCGCCGAAGAAGGCGAGGATTTCCTCGGCCACCTCGGCGAAAGGCTTCTTGTCCTTCAGGAATTCATCGGTGATGCCGTGCACCGCAAGTGCATCCGGATGAACCTTCTGGTCTCCCGGATTGATGTAGATATGCAGCGTGTTGCCAGTCGGAAAATGGTTGAAGAGCTCGATGCCGCCGATTTCGATGATACGGTCGGCGCGGTTGTCGAGGCCGGTGGTTTCCGTATCGAAGATGATCTCACGCATTCCGGAAATCTCCATTGGCAATCCGCATTTTCAGCTCGGCGACGATCTCAAGTACCCGCGCCCTGGTCTCCGCAATGCTGTGGCTGGTGTCGACCAGATAATCGGCGCGGCGCCGTTTTTCCGCATCCGGCGTCTGGCGAGAGAGAATCATGTCGAATTTTTCTTCCGTCATGTCGTCGCGCGCAAGCACCCTCTGACGCTGAATCTGTGGATCGGTGCTGACGACAACGATGACGTCCACTCTCTCCCAGGCGCCGGTTTCGAAGAGCAGCGGAATATCGAGCAGGACCATTTCGGCGCCGGCTGCCTGCTGTCGCTCCAGAAATTCCGTTTCCCGTTTGCGCACCAGCGGATGGACGATCGCTTCGAGGCGCTTGAAGCCTTCGGGATCGAGCGCGAGCTGGCGGCCCAGCTCCTGCCGGTCAACCGCTCCATCCTTCATCGTGCCGGGGAAAGCGGCATCCACAAGCGGTGCTGCCTCGCCGGCGTAGAGGTCATGGACCACGGCGTCGGAGTCATTCAAGGGGATTCCGGCCTCGGCGAAGAGTTTGCCGACCGTCGATTTTCCCATTCCGATTGAGCCGGTGAGTCCGATCTTCAGCATCAATGGACTTCCATGTCGGCAATAATCAAAGCGCGCAGCGCCGCGTCGACGACCGGACGCTTGCCGAACCATTTTTCGAAACCGGGAACAGCCTGATGCAGCAGCATGCCGAGACCGTCGACGACCGAGAGTCCCTGCTCTTCCGCCTGTCTCAGGATCGGTGTCTTCAAGGGGATGTAGACGATATCGGTGACGACGGCATCCGTTGCGAGCGGCGCAAAATCGATCGACGGCGCCGCTTCGCCATCCATGCCGAGCGAGGTCGTGTTGATGAAGAGGCCAGCGCCATGCATGACTTCGGCAAGCGCGCCCACCGGATGGGCTCGAACTCTCGGACCGAAGCGATCGGCCAGCTCTCGCGCACGTTCGACGGTGCGGTTGACGACGTGGATTTCCCTGAAGCCACGGTCGCGGACGGCCTGGATGATCGCCCGACTCGCGCCGCCGGCACCGAAGACCACGGCCGTATCATGACGGTCCCAGCCGGAATGGCGCTCGTCGAGATTGGCGGTGAAGCCGCGGCCGTCGGTATTGGTGGCATGCAGGAGACCATCCTCCAACCAGAGCGTATTCGAGGCGCCGAGTTCATGCGCCAGATCGTCCGGCTTGTCGGCGAGCCGGAAGGCAAGTTCCTTGTGGGGGATGGTGACATTGCCTCCGATAAAGCCGGAGCTGCCATCCTTCAGCGAGGCAATGAAATCGGGAAAGGCATCGGGTGTCACCTCGTGGGCGCGGTAGCTGCCAGGGAGGCCAAGCGTCTTCAGCCAGTATCCATGTATCAGCGGTGAGCGCGAATGCTTGATGGGAAAGCCCGTGACAAATGCATTCGGCCCCAGTGTTTCACGTGAATCATCCATCGATCGCCCCGAATTCTCGCAATTTTCCCAGGAGCGGAAGCATCGGCAGCCCGAGTATGGTGAAATAGTCGCCCTCGATCTTCTCGAAGAGTTGAACGCCCTCACCTTCCAGCTGATAGGCGCCGACGCTGGAAAGCGCCCGTTTGCCCACCCGCGCCAGGTGCCTGGCGATGAAATCTTCCGTCAAGGATCGCATTGTCAGTTCGGCATGGCCGATATGCTCCCACAAGACGGCGCCGTCGCGGACGATCGCGATGGCGCTGTTCAGCCGGTGGGTGGTGGCCGACAGAGCGCGAAGGTGGTTCGCGGCGTCGGCCATGTCCTTCGGTTTGTGAAAAACGCGGTCGCCGAGCGACATCGTCTGATCCGAACCGATGACGAGAGCCTCGGGGAAACGGGCGCTGACATCTTCGGCTTTAGCCTTGGCCAGGATGCAGGCGACGGTGTCCGGCTTCGCACCGGCTTTTTCGAGCGGCGCCTCAACCGCCCTTTCGTCGATCTCCGCGGGATGTGCCTCAAAGGAGAGACCGGCATTTTCCATCAGCATCCGCCGAAAAGGGCTCGACGATGCAAGGATGAGTTTCGGTGTCATGGTTTCTCCCACTCGCGGCTTTTTGTCAGCGCTTAACGCAGCTTCGGGCGGAGGGCAACAATGGCGGCCGCCGTTTCCTCGATTGAGCGGCGCGTAACGTCGATCAGCGGCCATCCGTGGCGGGCGCAGAGGGAGCGGGCATATTTCAGCTCTTCCGAGATCGTGGCTCGATCGGTGTAGTGCTCGCGGTCGAAACCTTGCGTCGTCCCGAGCACCCGATTTTCCCGGACTTGGGAAATGCGGTCGGTGGTGGCGATCAGGCAGACGATCAGCGGTTTTGTCGCTACGAGCAGGCTCTCCGGCAGGGGCACGCCGTAGACGATCGGGATGTTCGCCGTCTTGATGCCGCGATTGGCGAGATAGATGCTGGTCGGCGTCTTCGATGTCCGGCTGATGCCGATGATGACAACATCCGCGTCGTTGTAATCGTCCGGCATCTGGCCGTCGTCATGATCCATGGTGAAGTTCAACGCCTCGATGCGGGCGAAGTAGCCGGCATTCATCACATGCTGGGCCCCGACCCGGCGGCGAGACGGGGCGCCCAGATAGATCTGGAACGCATTCATGACCGGCTCCAGCACATTGACCGAGGCGACACCCATCTCGACGCAGCGTTCGTCGATCAGGTTCGCCAGATCGCGGTCGACAATGGTGTAGAGCACGATCCCCGGCGCGTCATCGATCGCCTGCAAAACCGGCAGCAGCTGTTTGCGATTGCGGATCAGCGGATAGACATGTTCGATCGGCTGGGCGGATCTGAACTGCGCCGAAGCGGCGCGACCGGCGGAGATGAGAGTCTCTCCGGTCGAGTCAGAAATCAGGTGCAGATGAAAGAAGTTCGTTCTGTTCTCCACGTTATTTTCCGCTGCCTGTTGAAAAGACTGGATGATGGAGAGCTAAGGCGGTGAGGCTGTCTCGGGCAAGGGAAAACATGCCTGCTTATCCACATTTCGAATTTTCCGGACCGGTTTCGGCCGCTTCTGTGGAGGCTGGGGATGAAATCGACTTGTCGTCCAGCGGCCCACAGTCTATCCACAGGCACGAAAAAAATCGTCCTCTGGCAAGGATTTGGAATCGCTTTCGGATTCGGATTCTCCCCGGAATTTGACAGGAATGGAGAAATTCTTTCGAGTTCGTCGTCGAACGCGCGACAAATGGCATCGGCGGTGGATGGATTTTAATCCTTGATAGACACCGACTCTAAGAAATAGAAACCTTTTAAAATATCTTTGATTTTTTATAGGGAAGACGCGCTTGAGCGATAGGCGGCGAAAGATCATGAGGGTTCTCGACGGCGAAAGCGTTTTTCCTCCTCCTCTCTGGCTGATGAGACAGGCAGGACGCTATCTGCCGGAATATAGGGAGACCCGGGCAAAGGCCGGAAGCTTCCTCGATCTCTGCTACACGCCCGATCACGCCGTCGAAGTGACATTGCAGCCGATCCGCCGCTATGGCTTTGATGCAGCGATCCTGTTTTCCGACATCCTCGTCATTCCCGACGCGATGAAGCGGAATGTTCGTTTCACTGAAGGCCATGGACCGGAAATGGATCCGATCGATGAAGCAGGCATCGGCAGATTGAATGGCGACGAGGTTGTCGATTACCTCAGACCGGTGCTGGAAACGGTACGGCGGTTGCGGGAGGAATTGCCTGAAGAGACGACTCTGCTCGGTTTCTGTGGCGCGCCTTGGACGGTTGCGACCTATATGATCGCCGGCCATGGCACCCCGGATCAGGCCCCTGCCCGTCTCTTCGCCTATAAACATCCCCGCGCCTTCGAGCAGCTGCTGATGCTGCTTGCCGACGTTTCGGCCGATTATCTCGTGGCGCAGATCGATGCCGGCGCCGATGCCGTGCAGATTTTCGATTCCTGGGCGGGTGTTCTCGGTGAGAAAGAGTTCGACGCCTTCGCTGTCAAGCCGGTTGCACGAATGATTGCCTCGATCAAGGCGCGGCGGCCGCAGGCGCGCATCATCGCCTTCGCCAAGGGTGCGGGCTACCAGTTGAAAACCTATCGTCAGAAGACCCGAGCGGATGCGATCGGTCTCGACTGGTCGGTCCCATTGGCCTTTGCGGCCGAACTTCAGAAGGATGGTCCGGTTCAGGGCAATCTCGACCCGATGCGCGTCGTTGCCGGCGGCCGGGCGCTGGAAGAGGGTATCGACGATATTCTGAATCATCTCGGCAATGGGCCGCTTATCTTCAATCTCGGTCACGGCATCACGCCGCAGGCCGACCCTGAACATGTGCGTTTGCTGGTTGAACGCGTGCGGGGTTCACGGATGGCCCAGACGTGACGATGGAAAAACAGACGGACCGTAGAGCCGGCGCTTACGCACGGCGCCGCGCGCATTTTGCGCTGGTCTTCTTCGCGCTGATCGCGGTTGGGCTGTTCGCCTGGAATCCCGACAATCTCTATCTCTGGATCAAGGCGCTTCATATCATCGCGGTCATCTCCTGGATGGCAGGACTGTTCTATATGCCGCGGTTGTTCATCTACCATACCGACGCCGAACCAGGCTCGGTGCAGTCGGAAACCTTCAAGGTAATGGAGCGCCGGCTGCTTCGCATCATCATGACGCCGGCGATGATGCTGACCTGGATCTTCGGTCTATATCTCGCCTGGTCGGTCTACGGGTTCCAGGGCGGCTGGCTGCATGCAAAAATCGGGCTTGTCGTGCTGCTGACCGGGATCCATATGTTCTTCAGCAGCGCCGTGCGCGCCTTCGAGCGGGACGAAAATCACCGTTCCGCGCGCTACTGGAGGTTCATGAACGAGGCGCCGACTTTGCTGATGATCGCGATCGTGATCCTCGTCGTGGTGAAGCCATTCTGACGAGAAATCCTCCCTCAGGTTAAATTTGCTTCATTTTAAGCAGCCCCCTTGCGGCGGCGATAACGAGTCGCTATTTTCCGCGCATCTCATCTACGTGGCATGTGTGTAGATTTCAGTCGTCTGCGAGCCCCTTTCGCAGTACCGAATACGACCCAACATCGCCTTTCCCCTTCGAAATTGAAAAGAGTATTGGTCACTTCATGGCTGAAATGAAGCTTCAGGAACTTAAGAGCAAATCCCCGACGGATCTTCTGGCTTTCGCCGAATCGCTCGAGGTCGAGAATGCAAGCACGATGCGCAAGCAGGAGCTGATGTTTGCGATCCTCAAAATGCTTGCCAGCCAGGATGTGGAAATCATCGGCGAAGGGGTCGTCGAGGTGCTGCAGGACGGCTTCGGCTTCCTGCGTTCGGCGAATGCAAACTACCTGCCCGGTCCCGACGACATCTACATCTCGCCGTCACAGATCCGCCGTTTCTCGTTGAAAACCGGCGACACGGTCGAGGGACCGATCCGCGGGCCAAAGGAAGGCGAGCGTTATTTCGCGCTGCTCAAGGTCAACACCATCAATTTCGACGATCCGGAAAAGATTCGTCATAAGGTTCATTTCGACAACCTGACGCCGCTCTACCCGAATGAGCGCTTCAAGATGGAACTCGAGATCCCGACCTCCAAGGATCTGTCGCCGCGCGTGATCGACTTGGTGGCGCCGCTCGGCAAGGGCCAGCGCGGACTGATCGTCGCGCCTCCGCGCACCGGTAAGACCGTGCTTCTCCAGAACATCGCCCATTCGATCACGGCCAACCATCCGGAATGTTATCTCATCGTTCTTCTGATCGACGAGCGTCCCGAAGAAGTGACCGACATGCAGCGCTCGGTCCGCGGCGAGGTTATCTCCTCGACCTTCGACGAGCCGGCAGTGCGTCACGTCCAGGTGGCCGAAATGGTCATCGAAAAAGCAAAGCGTCTGGTCGAGCACGGGCGCGACGTCGTCATCCTGCTCGATTCGATTACACGCCTTGGCCGCGCCTATAACACGGTCGTTCCCTCCTCCGGCAAGGTTCTGACGGGCGGCGTGGACGCCAACGCGCTGCAGCGGCCGAAGCGCTTCTTCGGCGCCGCGCGCAATATCGAGGAAGGCGGTTCCCTGACGATCATCGCGACTGCGTTGATCGATACCGGCAGCCGCATGGACGAAGTTATCTTTGAAGAGTTCAAGGGTACCGGCAACTCCGAAATCGTCCTTGACCGCAAGGTTGCCGACAAGCGCATCTTCCCGGCGATGGATATTCTGAAGTCCGGCACGCGTAAGGAAGACCTTCTTGTTCCGCGCCAGGATCTGCAGAAGATTTTCGTTCTGCGTCGTATTCTCGCGCCGATGGGCACTACCGACGCGATCGAATTCCTGATCGACAAACTCAAACAGACGAAGAACAATTCGGACTTCTTCGACTCGATGAACACCTGATCCTTAGCCGGATTCCGCTGATGAGAGCTGGCGCATCGTCTCGATGTCGCCAGCTTTTTGTTTAAGGGACTCGATTCGGACTCGAACAGAAAAACCGGACCGCATGGCCATGTCGAATGATACAATCTATGCGCTTTCGAGCGGTCCTCCGCCCTCGGGTGTTTCGGTCGTCCGCATCAGCGGTCCGCTGACCAGAGATATATTGATCCGGCTGGCTGGACCCGTACCGGTTGACCGAGCGGCGTCCTACCGAACGATTCGGACTCGTAACAACGAACCGATCGACAATGGCCTAGTGCTGTTTTTTCCCGCCCCGCATTCTTTCACCGGCGACGATGTGGCCGAGTTGCAGATCCACGGCAGTAAGGCCGTGTTGGCGGCATTGTTCTCCGAACTTGGCGGTATTCCAGGTGTTCGTATGGCCCATGAAGGCGAGTTTTCGCGGCGGGCCTTCGAAAATGGCAAGCTTGATCTTGTCGAGGTTGAGGGGCTCGCCGATTTGATCGGCGCCGAAACCGAGATGCAGCGCCGTCTTGCCGTGGAGCAGAGCGCCGGCGGCGTCTCGGCGATTTACGATTCGTGGGCGGAACGATTAACCCGGGCTCGGGCCCTGATCGAGGCGGAGCTCGATTTTCCCGACGAAGACGACGTTCCAGGCTCCGTCTCGGACATGGTGTGGGCCGATATGAAGGTGCTTCGCGACGATATCGGCCTTCATCTCAAATCGGCCTCGGCGGGCGAAATCATCAGGGACGGCTTTAAAGTGGTGATCGCGGGCGCTCCGAATGCCGGAAAATCAAGCCTGTTGAACGCCTTGGCCCGGCGTGACGTTGCGATCGTCACCGACATTGCCGGAACGACCCGCGATGTGCTGCAGGTCGATCTCGATATTGACGGCTATCTTGTCAAACTCTATGACACCGCCGGTCTGCGCCAGGCGGACGACCGGGTGGAAATGGAGGGCGTGCGGCGCGCGCGTGTTGCGCTTCGTGATGCCGATCTTGCGCTGCTGTTGGTCGACATGAGCAATCCGACGATTCCCGGCGACTTGGAGCAGACTTTGCCCCATGTTACTGTCGGAACGAAGAAGGATCTCGTTGAGACTGGCTCGGATCGCTATGACCTGCAGATTTCGACGCTGACCGGTGACGGTCTGTCGGAGTTGCGCCAGCTGATCGGCCGCATTGTCGCCGAGCGTTTCAGTGGTCTGTCTCTGGCCATCCCCAGCCGGCAGCGGCATAAGGATTCGCTGACGAAATGTTTGGCAGCACTCGACGCGGCAATCTCGGAGATTGACGCAGACCTTGAACTGCGCACCGAACAGCTTCGGCTTGCGGCTGAATACCTGGGACGAATTACCGGGCGGGTGGACGTCGAACAGCTGCTCGACGTGATCTTCTCGGAGTTTTGCATCGGCAAGTGATTCACGTGAAACCTTTACCGGCGGCGCGCCCTCAGGTTCACGTGAAGTCTTGCTGTTTTGGAGTTTTGATATGACCGACAGTGGCTATGATGTGATCGTCATCGGCGGCGGCCATGCAGGAACCGAGGCGGCCAGTGCGGCTGCGCGCCTCGGTGCGAAAACCGCGCTCGTTACCCATAGGCGAGACACAATTGGGGTCATGTCCTGCAATCCGGCGATCGGCGGGCTGGGAAAGGGACATCTGGTTCGTGAGATCGACGCGATGGATGGCCTGATGGGCCGGGTTGCCGATGTTGCTGGCATCCAGTTCAGAATGCTGAACCGCAAAAAGGGTGCGGCTGTGCGGGGTCCACGGACCCAGGCAGATCGAAAGCTTTACCGGCTGGCGATGCTCGCCGCAATCGAAGCGACGGCAGGCTTGGACATTATCGAGGGCGACGCATTTGATCTCGATGTGCTCGATGGCCGTGTTGCTGGGGTCATCATGAAAGACGGCCGACGGCTGCAGGCGCCGGCCGTGGTCTTGACAACCGGCACCTTCCTGCGCGGCCTTATTCATATCGGCTCTGAAAAGACGCCCGCTGGTCGTGTCGGCGAAGCGCCGTCGATCGGCCTGTCTGCCACCCTGGCGCGGTTGGGGCTCCGGCTCGGACGGCTGAAAACCGGAACGCCGGCCCGGCTGGATGGCAAGACGATCGACTGGCAATCCGTCGGCCGACAGGGTGCGGATCAGGAACTTGTGCCTTTTTCCTTCATGACCGATACGATCACCACACGGCAGGTTGAATGCGGAGTCACCAGGACCACCGAGGCGACACACCGCATCATTGTCGAAAATATCAAGCGCTCGGCGATGTATTCCGGGCAGATTGAAGGCGTCGGTCCACGTTATTGTCCGTCAATCGAAGACAAGCTTGTGAAGTTCGGAGAGCGCGACGGGCATCAGATCTTTCTTGAACCGGAAGGGCTGGATGACGACAGGGTTTATCCGAACGGCATTTCGACCTCGCTGCCGGCCGAAGTTCAAGCCGCTTTTATCAAGACCATTCCGGGCCTCGAAACGGCTAGGATACTGCAGCCAGGTTATGCCATCGAGTATGATCACGTCGATCCAAGAGAGCTTACTCCGTCCCTTGAGGTCAAGCGACTGCGAGGCCTGTTCCTCGCGGGACAGATCAATGGCACCACCGGTTATGAAGAGGCAGCGGCCCAGGGATTGGCAGCGGGATTGAATGCCGCCTTGCGGAGTTCCGATTCGGAACCGTTCCATTTTAGCCGCACAAGCTCCTATATCGGCGTGATGATCGACGACCTGACGTCGCGTGGTGTTACGGAACCGTATCGAATGTTTACGTCGCGTGCAGAGTATCGCCTGACCTTGCGTGCCGACAACGCCGATATGCGGCTGACACCACTGGCTATGGAGCTTGGATGTGTGGGCGCCGAGCGCGCCGAGCGCTTCACGGCCTATCAGTCTGAGATTGACGCTGGTCGCGCCCGGCTGATGGCGCTGACGCTGACGCCAAATGAGGCGCGACGGGCGGGCTTGAACATCAACCTCGATGGCCAGCGCCGGACGGCCTACGATCTCTTGTCCTATCCGGCCTATGATTTCGCCGCGCTTCGACAGGTCTGGCCGGAGGACCTAGATAGGCTCCGGCCAAAAGTCGCGGAGGCGCTCGAAATTGAGGCGGGCTACTCGGTCTACCTCGATCGGCAGGCGGCGGCGATTGCCGATCAGCAGCGCGACGAGGAGCGGCTGATACCAGCGAATTTTGATTATGATGCGCTCTCGGGCCTTTCGAACGAACTTAAGGCGAAGCTCAGCGCTGCTCGTCCGTTTAACGTTGCGCAGGCAGCAATTGTCGAGGGTATGACACCCGCCGCCATCGCGCTGCTGCTCGTGCACCTGCGTCGGCAACACGGAATCGCGCGGCAGAGCGCCTGACCCAAGATTTTGAAAGTCCCTGAGAATGGAACTGAACGGTTTGCGTGTTTCACGTGAAACACAGGAACGACTTCAACATTTCGCGACGCTATTTCAGAAATGGGCAAAAGCGATCAATCTGGTGGCGCCATCAACACTCGATGCGCTGTGGCGCCGCCATATTGCCGACAGCAGTCAGATCTTTCAGATCTACCCGCAGCCCGTCACTTGGGTCGACCTCGGCAGTGGTGGCGGCTTTCCCGGCGTTATCACCGCCATCTTTCTGGCAGAACTGCAAGCGGGATGGGTACATCTTGTCGAGAGCAATCATAAGAAGGCTGCGTTTTTGCGAACGGCCCTGCGGGAAACAGATGCCCGAGGGAGCGTTCACGCCAGTCGAATCGAAGGCGCTTATAGCGAGATCGGCGATTGCGACGCGATTTCGGCGCGAGCTCTTGCCGATCTTGATGGGCTGATCGGCTATTCGGCCCCTTGGATGCTCGACAAAGAAAATTGTCGGAGCTTTTTTCACAAAGGCCGGGATTACCTGAGGGAAATAGCCGAAGCCCGTGGCCGGTGGCAATTCGATCTGGTAGAACACAAGAGCGCCGTTGAGCAAGAATCTGTGATTTTGGAAATATCGAATCTCCGGCGCTTGGTTTAACAGATCGGATATTGCAGCAATGGCTGGCGAACGACATCGGATAATAACCATCGCAAATCAGAAAGGTGGCGTTGGCAAGACGACCACGGCAATCAATCTGGCAACGGCGCTGGCCGCTATTGGCGAGCGGGTTCTGATCGTCGATCTGGATCCTCAGGGCAATGCCAGCACCGGCCTCGGTATCGACCGCCGCGATCGAAAGCTTTCCTCCTACGATCTGATGGTCGGTGAGCGCGGGATCAGCGACGTGACGCTGGAAACAGCCGTTCCCAACCTCTTCATCGTTCCTTCGACCATGGATCTGCTCGGTATCGAGATGGAAATCTCGCAGCAGAGCGATCGGGTTTTTAAATTGCGGAAGGCCCTGTCATCTCCCGAGGCTATGGCATTCTCCTATATTCTTCTCGATTGCCCGCCCTCTTTCAATCTGCTGACGATGAATGCCATGGCTGCCGCCCATTCGGTGCTGGTGCCGCTGCAATGCGAATTCTTCGCGTTGGAGGGGTTGAGCCAGCTGCTCGAAACCGTCAGCCAGGTTCGTCGGACAGTAAATCCGCGGCTGGATATCCAGGGCATCGTCCTGACGATGTTCGATGCGCGCAACAATTTGGCCCAGCAGGTGGTGAATGATGTGCGGACGCATCTCGGGGAAAAGGTTTATCATACGTTAATCCCCCGAAACGTCCGGGTGTCCGAGGCGCCGTCCTACGGCAAGCCCGCTATTCTCTATGATCTGAAATGCGCGGGTAGCCAGGCCTATCTGCAACTGGCCTCCGAGGTCATTCAGCGTGAGCGGCAGAGATTGGCCGCGTAAGATCATTTCCGGGGTGTAAGTGAGTGTAGATTATGAATGACGATGTATCGAAAAGACGACTGGGTCGCGGCCTTGCAGCATTGATTGGTGAAATGGATCAGCCTGTTCCGGTTGAAGCTGAACGCACTGTCAGCGCCGACCGACTGATTCCGATCGAATTCGTCAGCCGTAACCCGCGCAATCCGCGCCGTTTCTTCGATGACACCGAACTGCACGATCTTGCGAGTTCCATCCGTCAGCACGGTATCGTTCAGCCGATTGTGGTGCGGACGATGTCACAAGACAGATATGAAATCATCGCCGGGGAGCGGCGCTGGCGGGCGGCTCAACTCGCTGGCCTGATCGAAATCCCGGTCATTATTCGTGACGTTGACGACAAGACCGCCCTTGAGATTGCGATCGTCGAAAACGTGCAGCGAGCGGATCTCAATCCTCTCGAAGAGGCGTTAGGCTATGAGCAGCTGATCGCCGAATATGGCTACACGCAAAATGATCTTGGCGAGATCATCGGTAAAAGCCGCAGTCATGTCGCCAACTCGCTGCGTTTGCTGAAATTGCCCGATCCGGTTCGCGATCTTCTTGCCGCCGGCAGTCTTTCCGCCGGCCATGCACGCGCACTTGTTTCGACGCCCGATCCGGCAAGCCTTGCCCGCACCATCGTCGCCAAGGGCATGTCGGTGCGTGATGCCGAGAAGTTGGCGCAGAACAATATCAAGGCGCAATCGGAGCCGCAACAGCCGGCCTTGCGTCGCGATCAGAAGGATTCCGATACGCTGGCGCTGGAGCGCACGCTTTCCGATGCCCTCGGTCTTGATGTTTCAATCAATCACAAGAACGGCGGCGGCCAGATCAAAATATCGTATAAGTCGCTGGAACAGCTCGAGGAAATCTGCCGCCTGCTGGAAAGGCGATGATCAGCCGGATTTGCGGCCGGATTGTAGAGTGGTGGAGAGAAGTGTTTGCATCGCAACGCTGTCTTCCAGCACCTGCCGTCGCCGGCTCTGGAGGATCGCTGCCTGCAGGCGATTGGATTCACGCGCGATGCTGTCCGCCGACCAGTGGCGGAGCGCCTGCTCGATGATCGGCTTGCGGCGAAAATGCAGATGCCGACCCATCGTCTGCATGACCTGAGGCGCCTGCACCCTTTTTTCTTCCATTTCGGCGCGCATCATGTCCAGAAGCTGGAATTGCTTCAGGCAGGCCTGCAGCACCAGAAATATAGCTGTTTTTGAACTGCTGATCTTTTGCATGGCATGCAGGAAACCGTTGAGGTCACCGCTGAGGATGGCATCGACGGCGTCATCGACGGAGATCGCGCTGGCGTCGCCAATTATTTCGGCAACGTGATGTTCCTCAACCGTATTGAGTCCGCTGCAATAGAGGGCGAGCTTGCGCACTTCGTTACGGGAAGCGATGCGATCACCGCCGATCAGTGAGATCAGCGCCTGACGGGCCGCCGGGGTAATGCCAAGCTTCTGCGCGCCGAGTTCAGCATCGATCAAGCCGTTCAGAGCGCGGCTGTCGTCGGCGTAGGAGGGGATCGTCATGACGGATCGTGCGGCTTCCGCGGTCTTGCGAAGCAGGGATCCTTTTTTCAGATCGCCGGCCTCGACGATCAGGTAGGCGGCTTCGAGCGGTTTTTCGGCCAGCACCGCCAGGGAATCGACGAGGTATTTTTCGTTGGCTGCACCGCGGATCCAGATGAGTTTCTCGCCGCCGAACAACCCGATAGACTGAGCCTCGTCAACCAAGCGTCCGGGATCCTTCTGCAGATCCCCGATATCGAGTTTGGTTAGGGAGAAAGGATCGTCGAGCGCGACGCCGGTCTTGCCGGCGATCTGGCCGGCCCGTTCGGAAACCAGACCCCGATCCGGCCCGTAAATGACGAAAATCCGGTAGTTCCCCGCCGATTTCTGCAGGAAAGTCTCGAATTCATGGGACTTGATTTCGGCCACCTCCCCGGCCCTCAGCGGCTGAGGGCAGCGGCGAGATCGGCTCCTACGAATTCTGCCGCCTGATCCGCCGCGCGGTTTTCGGCATCGCGGATCGCCCTTTGCTTGGCAAACTCCTGCTCGGAGAAATCCACCAGAGCAGTCGCTTGTCGGCTACCTGCCTTGATCACGTGTCCGTCGGCAATAGCACTCAGCGTATAGGTAACGGTGACGGTGACACGACCGGCGCGCGATGTATCGCCGGATTGACGCAGCAGCGTATCGGCGACGCTCGAAGTAGCGCGCATTTGGACGTGATATTGTGGATTTGTCGCTTCGCCGGCGCCGCGCGATGCCAAGAAGATCAGGCGATTGCGCACCTGCTGTTCGACGCGGCCTGATGCATCCGAAAAGCCGACCGAGGACAACTTTTCGACGACGCCGGAACTCTCGGAATAAAGCGGCCGAACCTGGCAGGCCGAAAGAAATGCCGAGGCGGCAAGGATCATGGCGATGCCGGCATTGCGGATGATATCAGACGACAATGTTCACAATCCTTTGGGGAACCACGATGATCTTCTTCGGCGCCTGACCGTTCAGCACGTTCTTCACCGCATCCAGTTCCAGCACGGCGTTGGTGACGGCATTCTGATCTGCATCGCGAGAAATTGTCAATTCGGCGCGCTTCTTGCCGTTGACCTGCACGGGCAGAACGACGTCATTCTCCATGACCAGAGCTTCCACGTAACGCGGCCAGTCCGTGCGGGCGAGCAGCCCGGCATTGCCGAGCGTAGCCCAGCACTCCTCGGCAAGATGTGGTGTCATCGGTGCGACGAGCTGGATCAGGATCTCGGCAGCGTCACGCACGGCGGCACGATAGGCGATGTCGCCTTCACCCGCCGCAACCCGCGTCAGCGGCGCGGCGAGGGCATTGACGAGCTCGTAGATGCGGGCTACGGCCTTGTTGAACCACAGCTTGTCGTAGTCGTTCTGAACGGCCTTCAGCGTCTTGTGCGCCGCCTGCGAGATTGCCAGAGCCTCCCCTTCGCTTGCCGGTGCGGGGGCAACGGTCGACAGGCCGCCGGCCGCTTCGGAAATCAGCCGCCATAGGCGCTGAGTGAAACGATGGGCACCTTCGACGCCGGCTTCCGACCAGATGACGTCACGCTCCGGCGGGGAGTCGGAGAGAACGAAGAAACGCGCGGTATCGGCGCCATAGGAGGCGATAATATCGTCCGGATCGACAACGTTCTTCTTTGATTTCGACATCTTCTCGATCGAGCCGATGGCGATTTCTTCATCTGACGCCAGCAAGAAGGCACGGCGTTTACCGTCGATCTCTTCGATGCGGATATCGGCGGGAGCCACCCACTCGCGGCCGGCGCCGGAACCGCGGCTGTAGGTTTCATGGACCACCATGCCCTGGGTAAAAAGACCCTTGAAGGGTTCGGTGGCCGCGACATGGCCGGTCTCGCGCATGGCGCGGGTGAAAAAACGGGAATAAAGCAGATGCAAAATCGCGTGCTCGATGCCGCCAATATATTGATCGACCGGCAGCCAGCGATTAGCCGCCTCAGGATCGGTCGGCTTGGCTTCCCAAGGCGCGGTAAAGCGAGTGAAATACCAGCTTGAATCGACGAAGGTGTCCATCGTATCCGTCTCGCGGCGTGCGTCCTTGCCGCAGTTCGGGCAGGCGACATGCCGCCAGGTCGGATGACGATCGAGCGGATTGCCGGGCTGGTCGAAGGTTACATCCTCCGGCAGCTTGACCGGCAGGTCCTTCTTCGGCACCGGCACAACGCCGCAGGCGTCGCAATGGATGACCGGGATCGGGCAGCCCCAATAGCGCTGGCGCGAAATGCCCCAGTCGCGCAGGCGAAAATTGATCTTCCGCTCGCCCTGCGGCGCATTGCCGAGGGAAGCCGCCGACAGCCGGTCGGCAACGATATTAAAGGCTTCCTCCGTCGTCTTGCCGTCGAGGAAACGCGAATTGATCATCACTCCGTCGCCGTCATAGGCGGTGTCGCCGACGGAAAAGCTTGCGGCGTCACCATCCCTCGGCATGACGACCGGCACAACCGGCAAGCCATATTTCCGGGCAAAGTCGAGGTCGCGCTGGTCCCCCGACGGGCAGCCGAAGATCGCACCCGTGCCGTAATCCATCAAAACGAAATTGGCGATGTAGACAGGCAGTTCCCAGGAGGGATCGAGCGGATGCCTGACGCGGATGCCGGTATCCATGCCCTTCTTTTCGGCGGTCTCGAGCGCGGCAAGTGAGGTGCCGGCGCGGCGGCACTCCTCACAGAAGGCTTCGATCTCAACATTCTTCGCGGCCGCATCCTTGGCCAGCGGATGATCGGCTGAGATCGCCAGGAAGGAGGCGCCGAACAACGTGTCTGGGCGTGTCGTATAGACCGTGATTTCGGTCTCGCCGGCAGGCGCTGTCTCCGGCACGATCTCCCAGCGGACCGTCAGGCCTTCGGAACGGCCGATCCAGTTCTTTTGCATCAGGCGCACTTTTTCCGGCCACTGGTCGAGCGTATCCAGCGCGTCCAGCAGGTCCTGGCTGAAATCGGTGATCTTGAAGAACCATTGCGTCAGTTCGCGCTGTTCGACCAGCGCACCGGAGCGCCAGCCGCGGCCGTCGATCACCTGTTCGTTGGCAAGAACGGTATTATCGACCGGGTCCCAGTTTACCTTCGACTGCTTGCGGTAGACCAGGCCCTTTTCCAGGAAGTCCAGGAACAGGTGCTGCTGGTGCTGGTAATAGTCGACGTCGCAGGTGGCGAATTCGCGGCTCCAATCCAGCGACAGCCCCATCGCCTTCAGCTGCGATTTCATCGAAGCGATGTTCTGGTAGGTCCAGGATGCGGGGTGGACACCGCGCTCCATGGCGGCGTTTTCCGCCGGCATGCCGAAGGCGTCCCAGCCCATCGGATGCAGAACGTTATAACCGCGGGCGCGCTTGTAACGGGCAACCACGTCGCCCATGGCATAATTGCGGACATGGCCCATATGAATGCGCCCCGAGGGATAGGGAAACATTTCGAGGACATAATATTTTTCGCGCGGATCCGAATTGTCTGTCTCGAAGACCTTGTCTTCGTTCCATTTCTGCTGCCAGCGGGGCTCGGCGTCGCGCGGATTATAACGTTCGGTGGCCATGGTATTCGAAATTCCGGAAAATCAGGGGAGTTGGCCGAGACCTTCACCATGAAACCACGATAGCGTCAAGTTTTGCGGGCGCTGCAAGCGTCCGATCTTCATGCCGCCGAAGCGATTTCGCCGGTGCGGGTCTTGGCAAGCACGGAATGGCTGGCTAGTTCATGCCAATTCTTTTCACGTTGATATGTCGAGGCAGAACGATGGAACTTCAAGAGCGGTTGAACGACGTGCGCTCGCGGATCGCGGCGGCGGAACGCCAGGCAGGTCGTCCGGCCGGTTCCGTTCAGCTCATCGCCGTATCGAAGACGTTCGAGGCGCATGCGATCCGTCCGGCTATCGACGCCGGGCAGCGGGTGTTCGGCGAGAACCGGGTACAGGAAAGCCAAGGCAAATGGCCCGATCTGAAGGCCGAGTATCCTGAGATCGAACTGCATCTGATCGGGCCGCTGCAATCGAATAAGGCGGCGGATGCGGTGGCGCTCTTCGATGTCATCGAGACGGTGGACCGCGAAAAGATCGCCCGCGCCCTCGCCGAGGAGATGAAGCGGCAGGGCAGGACGCCGCGGCTCTACGTCCAGGTCAATACCGGGCTGGAACCGCAGAAGGCCGGCATCCCTCCCCAGGATACGCCTGATTTCGTCGCCCTCTGCCGCGATCAACTCGGCCTGTCCATCGAGGGGTTGATGTGCATCCCGCCGGCTGAGGAAAATCCCGGGCCGCATTTCGCGCTGCTGGCAAAGCTCGCCGCCAAATGCAGCGTCGAAAAACTTTCCATGGGCATGTCGGGTGATTACGAGACG
The DNA here is from genome assembly GCF_050587665.1 of Rhizobium sp. Nf11,1. Taxonomy (NCBI): domain Bacteria; kingdom Pseudomonadati; phylum Pseudomonadota; class Alphaproteobacteria; order Hyphomicrobiales; family Rhizobiaceae; genus Rhizobium; species Rhizobium sp. Nf11,1. Next base: position 75,377 of record NZ_JBOBHU010000015.1, read on the forward strand.
GCGATTGCTTTCGGCGCCACCAGTGTGCGCGTCGGATCGGCGATTTTCGGCGCGCGCTGATACCTGCTTTCGTCGGGCTTTCCGTCCTCCTCGGCCCGGCCTAGATTGATATCGAGGCTTGCATGTCCTGGGGAGGAGCAGATGCAAAACGGCTATCATCAGGTCTATGCGGCCTGGAAAAAGGATCCCGAAGGCTTCTGGAGCGAAGCCGCCGCCGATATCGACTGGTTCAAGCCTCCGGAGCGGATCTTTTCACCCGATAATGGCGTCTATGGCCGGTGGTTTTCAGGGGCAGAGACCAATACTTGCCACAATTGCCTGGATCGACATGTCGCGGCTGGACGCGGTGGCGAGTCGGCGATCCTCTTCGACAGCGCCATGACCGGCGAGAAGCGCCGTTTCACCTATGATGAGGCGCTTGGTGAGGTGAAGGCGATCGCAGCAACACTGCTCGAGATCGGCATCGGCAAAGGCGACCGCGTGATCCTTTATATGCCGATGGTGCCGGAGGCGGTGTTTTCCATGCTTGCCTGCGCTCGCATCGGTGCGGTTCATTCCGTCGTTTTCGGCGGCTTTGCCGCCAGCGAACTTGCCGCGCGCATCGACGACAGCGGCGCCAAGCTGGTGATCACCGCAAGCTGCGGCCTCGAGCCCGGTCGCGTCATCGCCTATAAGCCGCTGGTCGATCAAGCCATCGAGCTTGCGCGGATGAAGCCGGAGCGCTGCCTGGTGTTGCAGCGGCCGCAGCTTCCGGCAGAGCTCGCCGGTGGCCGCGACCAGGATTTCGAGGCGGCGGTGGCGGCCCATCGCAGCGCAGAGGTGGCCTGTGTTCCCGTCAAGGCGACCGATCCGCTCTATATCCTCTACACCTCGGGCACCACGGGCCAACCGAAGGGCGTAGTCCGCGACAATGGCGGCCATATGGTCGCGCTTAACTGGTCGATGCGGAATGTCTACGGCCTGAAGCCGGGCGAGGTGTTTTGGACGGCGTCCGATATCGGCTGGGTCGTCGGCCATTCCTATATCGTCTATGCCCCGCTGATCGCGGGCGTGACCACGCTGATCTATGAGGGAAAGCCGGTCGGCACCCCGGATGCCGGCGTCTTCTGGCGGATCGTCTCGGAATACAAGGTGCGTGTGCTTTTCACGGCGCCGACCGCATTCCGCGCCATCCGGCGGGAGGATGGTGCGGGCGAACTGCTGCGCAAATATCCGATGCCGGATTTCCGGGCGCTGTTTCTGGCCGGCGAGAGGGCGGACCCTGAAACGCTGAAATGGGCGGAGCGCATGTTCGGCGTGCCGGTCATCGATCACTGGTGGCAGACGGAGACCGGCTGGCCGATCGCCGCCAATCCGCTTGGTCTTGGCGCCCTCCCCGTCAAGCATGGCTCACCGACATTGCCGATGCCCGGTTATGACATCGCGGTGCTCGACGATGCCGGTCACCCGGTCGAGGCGGGAACGCTCGGCAATATCGTCATAAAGCTGCCCTTGCCGCCGGGTTGCCTGCCGACCCTCTGGAAGGCCGACGATCGCTTCCGGTCGGCTTACCTCGATGAATTTCCTGGCTACTACAAGACCGCCGATGCCGGCTGTGTCGACGAGGACGGTTATCTTTTCGTCATGTCGCGCACTGATGACATCATCAATTGCGCTGGTCACCGGCTTTCCACCGGGGCGATGGAGGAGGTCTGCGCGCGCCATCCCGATGTCGCCGAGTGCGCGGTCATCGGTGTGACCGATGCGGTGAAGGGTCAGGTTCCCTGTGGTTTCCTGGTGCTGAAACGCGATGTTTCCCGTGAAACGCCGGCGATCGAATCGGAGGTCGTGGCGATGATCCGCCAGTCGATCGGCCCAGTCGCGGCCTTCAAAACGGCCATCACCGTTAACCGATTGCCGAAAACGCGCTCCGGCAAAATCCTGCGCGGAACCATGCAGAAGATCGCTGACGGCATACCCTGGAAAATGCCGGCAACCATCGATGATCCGGCGATACTGGAAGAGATCGCAGAGGCACTGCGAAAGCGTGGTTTTGGCTCCCTGCCGATGTGAAATCAGCGGGAAGGCTGCCGGAAGGTCAGCATATTGCTCGGCCTTGTGTGAGATGCTCTACAGCAACGCCAATGAAAAACCCCGCCTTTTCGGCGGGGTTTTTGCATGAGAAGGCTGATGTCTCAGTACTGCTCGTCCTCGTCTTCGTCCTTCGGGGCCGAGCGCAGCGAGCTCAGCTTGCGGAAAACGGCGTCGGCGTCGATTTCCTTTTCCTCTTCGCGCTCGTAGCTCGGGGTCAGGCGCTCGGTCTCCTGCGCCGATTGCAGCGTTGCGCCCAGCTCGGCGGCGGTCGGCAGGGGACGACCCTTGGCGGCCTTTTCCACTTCCATGTCGAGGTCGATCTGGCTGCAGAGGCCGAGCGTGACCGGATCCATCGGCGCCAGGTTGGCGGAGTTCCAGTGGGTGCGCTCGCGGATCTGCTCGATCGTCGATTTCGTCGTGCCGACGAGGCGCGAAATCTGCGCGTCCTTCAGCTCCGGATGGTTGCGGACGAGCCAGAGAATGGCGTTCGGGCGGTCTTGACGCTTGGAGACCGGCGTGTAACGCGGGCCGCGGCGCTTGGATTCCGGCACGCGCACCTTCGGTTCGGAAAGCTTCAGCTTGTGGTTCGGGTTGGCTTCGGCACGAGCAATCTCATCGCGGGAAAGCTGTCCCGTCGAGATCGGGTCGAGACCCTTGATGCCCTGCGCGGCTTCGCCGTCGGCGATGGCTTTGACTTCGAGCGGGTGCAGTTTGCAGAACTGCGCGATCTGATCGAAAGACAGCGCCGTGTTGTCGACAAGCCAGATGGCAGTCGCCTTCGGCATGAGCAATGTTTGAGCCATGGATATAGTCCTTCTATCGTCCGCGCCGGTCGCGGTCCGTGGATTGTCACCACAATGTCCGGGAAATATGGCGCTATATAACCGGACTGTCGCAGAATTGCAATTCTTCCGAAATCAAATGACCTTTGTCTAATTGCCGTGGCGATGCGAACTGCTATGAATCGCCGTGATTTGAAGTTCGGGCCCAGATAGCTCGCGGTCCGTCGCATGTCCCATGAGGAGGAGTACCATGTCGGAGAAGATCTATCCGGTCACGAAGCCGGTGAAGGCGCGCGCCCTGATCGATAAGGATAAGTACCTGAAATGGTACGAGGAAAGCATCGAAAATCCAGACAAGTTCTGGGGCAAGCACGGCAAGCGGATCGACTGGTTCAAACCTTATACCAAGGTCAAGAACACCTCCTTCACCGGCAAGGTCTCGATCAAATGGTTCGAAGACGGCCAGACGAACGTCTCCTACAATTGTATCGACCGCCATTTGAAGACGAATGGCGACCAGGTGGCGATCATCTGGGAAGGGGACAATCCCTATATCGACAAGAAGGTCACCTATAACGAACTCTACGAGCATGTTTGCCGGACAGCGAATGTGTTGAAGAAGCATGGTGTCAAGAAGGGCGATCGCGTCACCATCTACATGCCGATGATCCCCGAAGCAGCCTATGCGATGCTCGCCTGCGCCCGCATCGGCGCGGTGCATTCCGTCGTCTTCGGCGGCTTCTCGCCAGAGGCGCTGGCAGGGCGCATCGTCGATTGCGAATCCACCTTCGTCATCACCTGCGACGAAGGCGTGCGCGGCGGCAAGCCGGTACCGTTGAAGGACAATACCGATACGGCGATCCATATCGCCGCCCGCCAGCACGTCACCGTCAGCAAGGTGCTGGTCGTGCGCCGCACCGGCGGCAAGACCGGCTGGGCGCCCGGCCGCGACCTCTGGTATCACCAGGAGATCGCTACGGTGAAGCCGGAATGCCCGCCGGTGAAGATGAAGGCGGAAGATCCGCTGTTCATCCTCTACACCTCAGGTTCGACCGGCAAGCCGAAGGGCGTGCTGCACACGACCGGCGGTTACCTCGTCTATGCATCGATGACGCATGAATATGTCTTCGACTATCATCACGGCGATGTCTACTGGTGCACGGCCGATGTCGGCTGGGTCACCGGTCACTCCTATATCGTCTATGGGCCGCTCGCCAACTGCGCGACCACGCTGATGTTCGAGGGCGTGCCGAATTTCCCGGATCAGGGCCGTTTCTGGGAAGTGATCGACAAGCATAAGGTCAACATCTTCTACACGGCGCCGACGGCGATCCGCTCGCTGATGGGCGCCGGCGACGAATTCGTCACGCGCTCCTCCCGCTCTTCGCTGCGCCTGCTCGGCACGGTCGGCGAACCGATCAATCCGGAAGCCTGGGAATGGTATTACAATGTCGTCGGCGACAAGCGCTGCCCGGTGATCGATACCTGGTGGCAGACGGAAACCGGCGGCCACATGATCACGCCGCTGCCGGGCGCGACCGACCTGAAGCCGGGTTCGGCGACGACGCCGTTCTTCGGCGTCAAGCCGCAGTTGGTCGACAATGAGGGGAAGGTGCTGGAAGGCCCCGCCGATGGCAATCTCTGCATCGCCGACAGCTGGCCGGGCCAGATGCGCACGGTCTATGGCGACCATGACCGCTTCATCCAGACTTATTTCTCCACCTACAAGGGCAAGTACTTCACCGGCGACGGCTGCCGGCGCGATGTGGACGGCTATTATTGGATCACCGGCCGCGTCGATGACGTGCTCAACGTCTCCGGCCACCGGCTCGGAACGGCGGAGGTTGAGTCCGCCCTCGTCTCGCACAATCTGGTTTCGGAAGCGGCGGTCGTCGGCTATCCCCATGCGATCAAGGGCCAGGGCATCTATTGCTATGTGACGCTGATGGCCGGTCACGATGGTTCGGACACGCTTCGCCAGGAACTGGTGAAACATGTGCGCGCCGAAATCGGCCCGATCGCCGCGCCTGACAAGATCCAGTTCGCGCCCGGCCTGCCGAAGACCCGCTCCGGCAAGATCATGCGCCGCATCCTGCGCAAGATCGCCGAGGACGATTTCGGTGCCCTCGGCGACACTTCGACGCTTGCCGATCCCGCCGTCGTCGACGATCTGATCGCCAACCGGCAGAACAAGGCGACCGCCTGATATAAAGAGCCGCTCCATCCGAGTCCCGGGGCGGCTCACTTTACTTGGCTGGCGAATTTGGACGGCCTGCACGAGGCCGGGATTCAGGCCCGATCTTAAAAATCGATCGCCCGGCCGTTGATCTCGTAATCGCCGAAGCGCGCAGGCTCGGCGCCGCCGCGGCCGCCGATCTCAGGTGCCAGCTCCAACGGCTTCCGGTTCTTCCGTCGTTCTTCAGCCTCGGCAAGCGCACGTTGGGCCGCCGGGGACAGCACCTTGCGCGGCGGCTCCGATCCCTCGGCCGTCGGCGTTTGGCTATTGTCGTTATCGGCTTCCTGCATGGCCTTCTCCTGCCGGAAATATTGAAAATGGCGGGTGGATAACCAAATCATAATGCGCGGTCGCCGGGATTGAAAGCTTGCGACGCCGAAATCGGAGTTGGAGATTCGCAATGAACCTCGTTCGCACTGCCATGTTGCTTGCCTTCATGACGGCGCTTTTCATGTTTGTCGGCTTTCTGATCGGCGGTCGGGGCGGCATGATGATCGCCTTTCTCATTGCCGCCGGCATGAATTTTTTCTCCTATTGGAACTCCGACCGCATGGTGCTTGCGGCTTATCGCGCGCAGGAGATCGATGAACGGAACGCACCGGAATTCTTTGCGATCGTGCGCGATCTCGCCCGTAATGCCGGCCTGCCGATGCCGAAGGTCTATCTCTACGACAGCCCGCAACCGAATGCCTTCGCCACCGGCCGCAATCCCGAAAATGCCGCCGTTGCCGCCTCGACCGGCTTGCTTGCTGCCTTGTCTCCCGAGGAGGTCGCAGGCGTGATGGCGCATGAGCTCGCCCATATCCAGAACCGCGACACGCTGACCATGACGATCACGGCAACGCTTGCCGGCGCGATCTCGATGCTCGGCAACTTCGCCTTCTTCTTCGGCGGCAACCGCGACAACAACAATAATCCACTCGGTTTCATCGGCGTCCTCGTCGCCATGATCGTCGCACCGCTCGCCGCCATGCTGGTGCAGATGGCGATCAGCCGCACGCGTGAATATTCGGCCGATCGCCGCGGCGCCGAAATCTGCGGCAATCCGCTCTGGCTCGCTTCCGCACTTGGAAAGATCGCCCGCGGCGCGGCCCATGTGCCGAATGGGGATGCCGAGCGCAATCCGGCGACGGCGCATATGTTCATCATCAATCCGCTTTCCGGCGAACGCATGGACAATCTGTTTTCCACGCACCCGAACACGGAAAACCGTATTGCCGCGCTGCAGGAGATGGCGCAAAGCGGCATGACTATCTCGACGGGACCGGTGCGTGCTGCTAATCCGTCGCGCAAATCGCGCTCTGTTCCGAATACGGGTCGCGGTGGTTTGCAACCGCCAAAAGGTCCGTGGTCTTGAATTCAGACGGCACGAAAAAGCCATTCCGCAAACAGAAACCTTTCGCTGACCGATCGGCGCCAACCAAGCCGGGCCTGCAGGCCCGGGCGACGGCAGCAAAGATTCTTGCCGCCGTCGTCGACCGCAAGCTGCCGCTCGATGGCGCTCTCGACCATGAACATGGCAATCCGGCCTATAAGGCGCTTGGCGAGAGCGATCGCGCCCTTGTCCGCGCCATTCTGAATACGACGCTGCGCCATCTGCCGCGCATCGATGCCGCAATTGCTTCGCTGCTGGAATCGCCGCTGCCGGAGGGCGCGCGCGCCTTGCATCATGTTCTGGCAATCGCGGCTGCTCAGATCCTCTATCTCGACGTGCCGGATCATTCGGCCGTCGATCTTGCCGTCGAGCAGGCCAACCAGGATCCGCGTAATCGCCGCTTTGCGAAGCTGGTCAACGCGGTGTTGCGCCGGCTCGGCCGTGAAAAGGACGAGGTGCTGGAGGAGATCGCGAAGGTGCCGCCGATGCCGGGCTGGTTCCTCACACGGCTGGAAAAGGCCTATGGCCGCGACGCGGCGCTGGCGATCTCGCAATCGCAGCTCGAGCCTGCGGCGATCGATTTGACCGTCAAATCCGACGCCGAAGCCTGGGCGAAAAGGCTGAACGGCGTTGCCCTGCCGACGGGCGGCGTGCGGCTTGCTGCCTTCGACGGCGGAATTCCTTCACTCGAGGGCTTCGACGACGGTGCGTGGTGGGTGCAGGATTCGGCGGCAAGCATCCCGGCCAGGCTTTTCGGCGATCTCTCGGGCAAACGTGTCGCCGATCTTTGTGCTGCGCCCGGCGGCAAGACAGCGCAGCTTATCCTTGCCGGCGGTGCGGTGACCGCACTCGATCAGTCGGAAAGCCGGCTAAAACGGCTGCGATCGAACCTCGATCGGCTTGGCCTGAAGGCAGAAACGGTTGCGACAGACCTGACGACATTCAAGCCGACGGAGGGCTTCGATGCGATCCTGCTCGACGCCCCCTGCTCTTCCACCGGCACGACGCGCCGGCACCCCGACGTGCTGTGGACCAAGGGGCCGGATGATATCGCGAGGCTGGCGGCGCTGCAGGAGCGGCTGCTGCGTCATGCGCTGACCTTGCTGAAGCCCGGCGGTACGCTGGTGTTTTCGAACTGCTCGCTCGATCCAGCCGAGGGCGAGGAGGTCGTCGCCCGCATTCTTGCCGATACGCAGGCGATCGAGCGCGTGCCGATCAGCGCGGGCGACTGGCCCGGCCTCGAAGCGGCGATCACGCCGCTCGGCGAATTCCGCACGCTTCCGACCATGCTGAAAATGCCGGAGGGCATTGCCTCCGGGCTCGACGGCTTTTACGCGGCCGTGCTGCGGCGAACGACCTGACTGAAACCCACACACGTCGTCCGAATCCCCGTCACTACATCCTCGCAGCGCGTCTGTCATTCTTTGCAAAACCGCCGGAATGTCCTCGAATGACATGCACTAATTTTCGCATATTCGAACGTTGTCACGAATTAATTCATTGTGGACGATGAAATCGGCTGCTTTTCACCTATTCTTAACCACGAGGGTCAATAGACAATAGAATATGCAGTCCGGTCGGCGTTTTGCGAGCATGTATGTTCGGGAAGCTTGGCGGCGCGCCTTGCGCCGCGTCGCGTTGCTGCGCCTGAAGCTCATTCGCCATTCGATCAAACCACCCGAGCGCCTGATCGTCGCCCCGACCGATCTTCGCGGCATCGATTCGCATGTGGCCGACGAAATTCTCAACGGACGTTTCCTTCTGGCCGGGCGCATGCTGGAAACGAACGGCAAATCGCCCTTCACCTTTACCCTGCCCTCGCGGCCCTTTGCGACCCGCTTGCACAGCTTCGGCTGGCTGCGGCACATGCGGGCGCACAAGACGGAACGCAGCGCGGCGGCTGCCCGCGCCATCGTCGACAGCTGGCTTTCCATCCATGCCGGCCGTATGGAAGGAATTGCCTGGGAGACCGACGTCACCGCCCAACGCGTCATCGCCTGGCTGTCGCATTCGCCTGTTGTGCTGCAGAACGCCGATCGTGGCTTTTATCGCCGGTTCATGAAGTCGCTGGCTTTCCAGGTCAGGTTCCTGCATCGTATGGCACCCTATACGCTCGGAGGCCTGGAGCTGTTCCGGCTGCGCATCGCGCTCGCCATGGCCTCCGTCGCCATGCCGGCTCGCGCCTCCACGCTTCGGAGAGCGGCGCAGGCGCTCGACCGTCAGTTCGATAGCCAGATTCTGCCGGATGGCGGCCACATCTCGCGCAACCCGCGCATCGGCCTGGAACTGCTGCTCGACCTGCTGCCGCTGCGGCAGACTTACGTCAATCTCGGCCATGATCTGCCGCAGAAGCTGATCTCAGGCATCGACCGTATGTATCCGGCTTTGCGGTTCTTTCGGCATCAGGATGGGGATCTGGCGCTTTTCAACGGCGCAACCTCGACGCTCGCCAATGAGCTGATGTCGGTGCTCAGATATGACGAGACCGCCGGCCAGCCGTTCAAGGCTTTGCCGCAGTCGCGCTATCAGCGGCTTTCCGGTGGCAAGACCGTCATCATCGCCGATACCGGCACGCCGCCCTCGGGCGGCGCATTGCGCACCGCGCATGCCGGCAGCCTCTCCTTCGAAATGTCGTCCGGCCGTCATCGCTTCATCGTCAATTCCGGCTCGCCGAAATTTGCCGGGCACCGCTATGTGCAGATGGCGCGCACGACCGCGGCCCATTCGACCGTCATCCTCAACGACACCTCATCCAGCCGTTTTTCACACTCGCCTTTCCTCGATCACGCGATCACCGAGCCGGTGAAAACCGTGACGGTCGAACGTCTGGAAACGGAGGATGGGCGCGACAGCATCAAGCTCAGCCATGACGGTTATCTCAGGATATTCGGCGTGCTGCATGAGCGCGAGCTGACGCTCAATGCCGCAGGTTCGATAGTGACAGGCCACGACCGGCTCATACGGCGTGAAGGATATGAAAGTGACGAGGCCCTGAAGGCCGTCGCCCGTTTTCATGTTCATCCGTCCATCGTTCTGCACCAGAGCGATAGAGAATCCGTGCTGCTGACGGCGCCGGATGGCGAGAGCTGGCTATTTACCGCGCCCGGCAACGAAGTGCTGATTTCCGAGGACATCTTCTTCGCCGACAGTTCCGGCATCTGCGGCTCTGACCAGATCGAGATCGATTTCGATCTGGCCGAGAAGACGGAGATCCGCTGGTTCCTATCCCGTAAAGCTTAGTCTAGACGGGCCGGCCGGCTGGCCAAAATTCAAATCCTGGATTAAATCGAAAGGCAGAGCATCAGCGCTGTTTGCGTGGCGGCAAAGCTGTGCTAACGCGGCGCCCAACAAGAAACGTCCCTAAGGCAGCTCGTCCGAAAGCCGCGCATACTTTTCGGCCTCATGCTCTAGCGGATATCTCCCGAAGCCCGAACGGAGAAGGTTCATGGCCGTCATTTCCAAAAAGATCCCCGCCCCGGACAAGGTCGAAATCAAGACCGCGCTCCTCTCCGTCTTCGACAAGACAGGCATCGTCGAGCTCGCCCGGGCGCTGTCCGAAAGAGGCGTGCGTCTGCTGTCGACCGGCGGCACCTACAAGGCTATCGCCGCCGCCGGTCTTGATGTCACCGACGTCTCCGAGGTCACCGGCTTTCCCGAGATCATGGATGGGCGCGTCAAGACGCTGCATCCGACCGTGCATGGCGGCCTGCTGGCGATTCGCGACGATAGCGAGCATCAGGAAGCGATGAAGAAGCACGGCATCGAGGGCATCGATCTTGCCGTCATCAACCTCTATCCTTTCGAAGAGGTACGCGCGTCCGGCGGTGATTATCCGACGACCGTCGAAAATATTGACATCGGCGGTCCGGCGATGATCCGTGCATCGGCCAAGAACCATGCCTATGTAACCATCCTCACCGATCCCGACGATTATGCCGAGTTCAAGGAGCAGCTTTCGGCGCATGACGGCAAGACCGCCTATGCCTTCCGCCAGCGCATGGCCGCCAAGGCCTATGCCCGTACCTCGGCCTATGATGCTGCGATTTCCAACTGGTTCGCCGAAGCGCTGGCGATCGACACGCCGCGCCACCGCGTCATCGGCGGCGCGCTGAAGGAAGAGATGCGGTACGGCGAAAATCCGCACCAGAAGGCCGCCTTCTATGTCACAGGAGAGAAGCGGCCGGGCGTTTCGACGGCTGTCCTTCTCCAGGGCAAGCAGCTCTCCTATAACAATATCAACGACACCGATGCCGCCTATGAACTCGTCGCCGAGTTCCTGCCGGATAAGGCGCCCGCCTGCGCGATCATCAAACATGCCAATCCCTGCGGCGTCGCCACCGGTGCGAGCCTGGTCGAAGCCTATCAGCGGGCGCTCGCCTGCGATTCCGTTTCCGCCTTCGGCGGCATTATCGCCCTCAATCGTATATTGGACGCCGAAACGGCCGAGGAAATCGTCAAGCTCTTCACGGAAGTTATCATCGCCCCTGATGTCACCGAGGAGGCGAAGGCGATCGTCGCTCGCAAGCCGAACCTGCGGCTGCTGTCGGCCGGTGGCCTGCCCGATCCGCGCGCCCCAGGACTGACGGCGAAAACCGTTTCGGGCGGTCTGCTCGTCCAGAGCCGCGACAACGGCATGGTCGAGGATCTGGAGCTCAAGGTCGTCACCAAGCGCGCGCCGACGGCGCAGGAGCTTGATGATATGAAGTTCGCCTTCAAGGTCGGCAAGCATGTCAAATCGAACGCCGTCGTCTATGCCAAGGACGGCCAGACGGCCGGAATCGGCGCCGGCCAGATGAGCCGGGTGGATTCCGCCCGCATCGCCGCGCTGAAAGCCGAAGAGGCCGCCAAGGCGCTCGGCCTCTCGGCACCGATGACGCAGGGCTCGGCGGTTGCTTCCGAAGCCTTCCTGCCATTCGCCGACGGTCTTCTGTCGATGATCGCCGCAGGGGCGACAGCGGTTATCCAGCCGGGCGGTTCGATGCGAGACCAGGAGGTCATCGACGCCGCCAACGGACACGGGGTGGCGATGGTCTTCACCGGCATGCGCCACTTCCGGCACTGACGCGTGCGGGCGAATTGTCAGGCGCGATCGGCCGGATAGGGCGTGCGGATCAGCAGCACCAGCCCGCCGGCGAGAAACAGGATCAGCGTTGCCATTCCGAGCCGCGCCGATCCGCTCAGATAAGTCACCAGCGAGAAAAGCAGCGTCGCCATGAAGCTCGTGGCGCGCCCCGAAAGCGCGTAGATGCCGAAGTAGCGTCCGGCTTCCTCAAGGCTGACGCTGCGGGCGAGATACGAGCGCGATGAGGCCTGCACCGGCCCGAAGGCGAGCCCGATCAGCAGGCCGTAAAGGATATAGGCCTTTTCCGCGGCGGTGCCGAAGAGGCCGCCGGAATCGGCCGTCGGCAGCGGCATCAGGCCGAACAGGGTGTAACCGGGCCCGGTCGAGATGATGCCGATGGTGGCGAGAAGCAGCATGGTGAGGCTGATGACGACGGTTATCTTGGAGCCGACGCCCTTGTCGATCCGTCCGGCGATCAGGCAGCCGAAGATCGCAACGATGTTCAGAATAATACCGTAGAGGCCGATCTCGATCGTCGCCCAGCCAAACATGCCGGCGGCGAAAACGCCGCCGAGGATCAACAGGCCGTTGACCCCGTCCTGATAGATCATACGGGCGATGAGGAATTTCAGGATGCCGCGGCGTTCCCTGAGTTCGCCGAGCGTGTTTCTCAGTTCCCGCAGGCCGGCGCGGATGGCGGTGCCGAAGGGCAGGCCTCTGCCGACATCGGGTGTGAACAAGAACATCGGCAGGATGAAAATCAGGTACCAGACGGCCGAGATCGGCCCGGTGATGCGCGCGTCCTCGCCGGTCCTGGGGTCGAGGCCGAAAAGTGGATCGAGGCCGAGAATGGTCTTGCCGCTTTCCGGGTCGGCCGCCAATAGCGTAACGACGGCAATCAGCACGATCATCCCGCCGAGATAGCCAAGCCCCCAGGCGGTGTTGGAGAGCTTGCCCACCTCGTGCTTGGTGACCAGCCGCGGCATCATCGAATCATTGAAGACAATGGAAAACTCGGCCGAAATCGAGGCGAGGATCATGAACATCACGGGGTAGAGGACAGGCGAACCCGGGGCTGCAAACCAAAGGCAGAAGAGGCTGACGATCTTTATGATGGCGAAGAACCCGATCCACGGTTTGCGCGCGCCGGACTGGTCGGCGACCGAGCCGAGAACGGGCGACAGCACGGCGATGATCACTGAGGAGATCGTCGCCATGTTGCTCCACGTCGTCTGGGCCGACACCGGATCATCGGTCAGGCGCGAAACGAAATAGGGCCCGAAAATGAAGGTGGTGACCACGGTGAAGAAAGGCTGCGCCGCCCAGTCGAAGAACATCCACCCCCAGATGCCCTTCTCCGTGGCTTTCGGCGGCTGCGTTCCTGTCCAGTCTATGCGATTCAACATCCGCTCCTTTTTCGCGGACTGTCTCACCTCGCCCGGTCGCGCGCAAGATCGGTCAGGATGCCTGCCGCCACGGTAATGCGCGCAAGATTGGGATCGCCGCTGTCACTGAGGCTCGAAAGCTCTTCAACGATGCGGTTGATGCGGATGCGATCCTGCGCATGCCAGGCCTGGACGGGCAGCTTCTCCTTGCTGTGATCGGAAAGCGCCGAGATGACAATGTCGCGCCGGGCGCTGGCGATCTGATCGATGCTGCGGGCAAGCGCCAGATTTTCGTAATGATCGGAGGTGAGAATCCGGCCGCCGGCCGCCAGCAACCGCGCGATCCGGAAAGTCTTTGACACGGCAAAATAATTTTCGGCCGCGCGCAGCAGCGGCTCGCCGGTACGCTCAGCGATCTGCATGATCTCCGGCACAAGCGCGAAGCTCTGGAGATTGGCGATTTCGGCCGCCAGCTTTTCGGGCACGCCGGCTTCGGCGTATTCCGCCAGGCGTGCGGCAGCATCGCTGGCCGCCTGTTCGGCGAAAGCAGGCCTCAACTTCTTCAGGGCCGCCTGCAGCCGGCTAATGACCTCGGCCATATCGGCTTTGGTCATTGCGGTTTTCAACAGCAGGCGCGTGAGCACGATAAAGCTGTGGCTGATTTCCTCGTAAATGCGGTTCTGCACCCCGCCCGATATCTTGCCGTCGAGCGCATCCGTCTCGGCCCAGAGCCGGTTGAGGTCGAAACCGTCGCGGGCGACGATTGCGGCACGCACCACCTCCGGCGCCGAAGCCGCCGTCGCGTCCATCATTGCGACGACGAAGCTCGGCCCGCCGCGGTTGATCGCTTCATTGGCCAGCACGGTCGCGATGATTTCGCGCCGTAGGCGATGGCTTGATATGTCGCCGGCGTTCGACTTCTGCATTTTGACGGGGAAGTAATTCGACAGGGTCGCGGCAAAATAGGGGTCGTCGGGCAGGTCGCTCGCGGCGAGCGCATCGAAGAGCACGATCTTGGCATAGGACAGCAGCACGCCGATTTCCGGCCGCGTCAGCGGCTTGCCGGCCGTGTAACGTTCGGCCAGCGTCTGGTCATCCGGCAAGGTCTCGACCTTGCGGTTCAGTTGGCCGGTGGTCTCGAGCACGCTCATGAAGCGGGCGAGTTCGAGGCCGTTTGCCGTGCCCTTGCGTTCGACGAGCGAGATCGCCAACGACTGGAGGTAATTATTGCGCAGGACCAGCGCCGCCACCTCACCGGTCATCGACGAAAGAAGCTGGTCGCGTTTTGGCCGCGTCAGCCGCCCGTCATGCATAGCGGCAGCCAGCGCGATCTTGATATTGACCTCGACGTCGGAGGTGTTGACGCCGGCCGAGTTGTCGATGGCGTCGGAATTGCAGCGCCCGCCGTTGAGCCCATAAGCGATGCGGCCCTTCTGGGTGACGCCGAGATTGGCGCCCTCGCCGATCACCTTGGCGCGCACCTCAGTCGCGGTGACGCGGATCGGATCGTTGGCGCGATCGCCGACTTCGGTGTCGGTTTCGGAGGGAGCCTTCACATAAGTGCCGATGCCGCCGAACCACAGCAGGTCGACCGGACTCTTCAGGATCGCCGTCATGATCTCGAATGGGGTCGCCACCCCTTTGTCGATGCCAATCGCGGCAACCGCTTCCGGCGTCAGCGTCACAGATTTCGCCGAACGTGAAATGATCATCGCGCCTTTCGAAAGCACGCTCTTATCGAAGTCCTGCCAGCTCGAGCGCGGCAGGTTGAAGAGCCGTTGGCGCTCGGCCAGCGTTTTTTCCATGTCGGGATCGGGATCGATGATGATGTCGCGGTGATCGAAGGCGGCAATGAGCCTGATCTTGGGAGAGAGCAGCATGCCGTTGCCGAAGACGTCGCCCGACATGTCGCCGACGCCGGCGACGGTGAAGGGCGTGGTCTGAATGTCGATGTCCATCTCGCGAAAATGGCGTTTTACGGTTTCCCATGCGCCGCGGGCGGTGATGCCCATCTTCTTGTGATCGTAGCCGGCCGAGCCGCCGGAGGCGAAGGCGTCGTCCAGCCAGAAGCCAGCCTCCTGCGCCAAGGCATTGGCGGTGTCGGAGAAGGTCGCCGTGCCTTTGTCGGCGGCGACGACGAAATAGGGATCGTCACCATCGAGCCTGATCGTATCGGCCGGCGGAACGACCTCGGCGCCGGAAATATTGTCGGTGATCGAAAGCAGCGTGCGGATATAGGTCTTGTACGCCTCGCGGCCGGCATTGAAGATTTCGTCGCGGCTGCCGCCCACCGGCAGCTTTTTGGGGTAAAAGCCGCCTTTGGCGCCGACCGGCACGATGACGGCGTTCTTCACCTGCTGCGCTTTGACGAGGCCGAGCACCTCGGTGCGGTAATCCTCGGCACGATCAGACCAGCGCAGGCCGCCGCGCGCCACCTTGCCGAAACGCAGGTGGACGCCTTCGACTTCGACGCCGTAGACGAACATCTCGCGGAAGGGTTTCGGTTGCGGCAGCCCGTCGACCAGGTGCGGATCGAGCTTGAAGGCCAGCATGGCTTTCGGCGATCCATCGGGGTTCTTCTGGAAATAATTGGTGCGCAGAGTCGCGTCGACGATGTTGACGTAGCGGCGCAGAATGCGATCGTCGTCCAGGTTCGGTACGTCGGCAAGATCGGCCTCGATCGCCTGGTGCAGCTCGGCGATCTTCTTGAGGCGGGCCTTTTCGGAAAGCCTGGGATCGAGTGTGTCGTGGAACAGGCGGAAGATGGCGGCGGCTACACCAGGATATTTATCAAGCGTCGTTGCGATGTAATCCTGCGAATAGGCGATGCCGGCCTGGCGGAGGTATCGGGCATAGGCGCGCAATACATTGGTTTCGCGGGCCGAGAGCCCGGCCGAAAGGATCAGCCGGTTGAAACTGTCATTGTCGATCGTGCCGGCAAAGGCGGAGACGAAGGCTTCCTCGAGCGCAGCGCCATACCGATGGAGGTCGATGTCGCTGCCGTTGCGGGTCTCGAGCTCCATATCGTGCAGCACGACGAGTTGGGTTGCGCCATCGCCGACCTGTACCCCAATGTCGAAGGTGCGTTCGCTGACGACATTGAAGCCGAGGTTCTCGAGGAGCGGCACGCGGCGTGACAAGGCCAGCTGGCCGCCGGCGTGGAAGATCTTCAGCGAGAGGATGCGGCCCTGTTCTTCCTGGCGGTGATAAAACTGGATTCGCAGCGGCTCGCCGGCGGCGCAGGCGCCGATATCGGCAAGGTCGGCGACGGTTTCTTCAGGGGTAAAGGAATCCTGGAAAGCTTGATCGACCGATAGTTTCGGCGACTTTGGTCCGGCAAGCGCTTCGAAACGGTCGTCCCAGCGGGCAGTGATTTCGCGGATCTTCTGCTCGAGCCTTGCCTGCGGTATGCGCGGCGTCTTGCCGCCGGAACGGCCGATGATGAAATGCACGCGGGCGACGCCGCCTTCGGGAAAAGCCGGATAATAGGCGGAGACACGGCCGTCATAGACGGTCTTCAGATAGGTGCCGATGCGCTCGCGCACGATCGAATCATATTCCTCACGCGGCACATAGACGATGACCGAGACGAAGCGGTCGAAATGGTCGATGCGCGGCAGGACGCGCACGCGCGGCCGGTCGGCGAGATCGTTGATCTGCTCGGCAAAGCTCGCAAGCAGCGTCGTGTCGATTTGGAATAGGTCGTCGCGCGGATAGGATTCCAGCGTGTTGTCGAGCATGCGGCCGGAATGGCTCATCGGGTCGAAGCCGAAATGCTCCTTCACCTTTTCGATCTTGGACCGCAGCAGCGGGATTTCGGAGGCGAGCGAGGTATAGGCCGTCGAGGTGAAGAGGCCGACGATGCGGAGTTCCCCGGTGACGTTGCCCTCAGCGTCGAAACGTTTGACGCCGACATAATCCATATAGGCGCGGCGATGAACGATCGATTTCACATTCGCCTTGGTGACGATCAGGAAGTCGGGGCCGTCGAGGAAGGCGAGGATCTCCGGCGTGGTGGTCACAGCGTCCTTGCCGGTACGCAGTACGAGAACGTCCGGGTTGGAGAGGATGCCGAGGCCGGCGCCCTTGTCGCGCTCGACCTTGGCGTCGGCGCCCTTGCCGGAATAAATATACTCACGCATGCCGAGGAAAGTGAAATTCTCGTCGCGCAGCCAGGTCAGGAAGGCCACCGCCTCGGCATGTTCGGCCTTCCTGCGGCCGGCACCGTTGGCCGACAGCTCGGCGATTACGCCATCGAGCTTGGCAAGCATCGGCTTCCAGTCCGAGACCGACAGACGGACCTGTTCGAGCACGGTCTGGACGCGTTTGACGAGGTCGGCAGCCTGGGTGGAATTCAATGGGGCGATATGGAGCTGGATATGACTGACGCGTGCCGCGGGATCGCTCGGGTGGTCGGCGGAATAGAGCGCGGGGGTTTTGCCCTTTTCGATGACGAGGATGGGATGCACGGCCATAAACAGATCGCGGTAGGTGCTCGTCACTTCACCCATGACCGATTCATAAAGGAAAGGCATGTTCCGGTCGGTAACCGACAGCACCGAAACGGCGGTGCCGCCGGGTGCCACCTCGGCAAGTGTGTCGATGCTGACGCGGGGCGCCTTGCCGTTCCAGGCGGCAAGTTCCTTTGCCGAATGCACGGCAGAGCGCGCCAGCATGTCGGGCGTATAGAGTTCCAGATCGTCATTGCTCGCCCGGCCAAAGAGAATTTCCGGATCGAGATGCGCCTCGCTCATCGCCTTGGCGATCTTGCGCGCGGTTTCGATCTGCTTCTCCCGTTTCGGATTGTTTCTGGCAGCCATGGAACGCCTCCCCGCAATGGACTGATTTCTCGCAAGCTAGCAGAAGATTTCTCGAAAAAATCTTTAAAATAGACGCGTCAGGCACTGTTTTGATGCTTTTTTGCCGACGAAAATGGGAAATTGTCAGAGATTTTTGTGCTTTTGAGGCCAAAACACGTTGGTAAGGCCCCTCTTCCTGCTTTGCTTTCGCGGCACATTTCCATGCTCACGTGAAGAATGGTTGACAGCTCGCCGTCAAAAAGATCATCAAACGCCATCATCATTCGGACCTCGGTTTCATGTCGGAAAATACAGCGGGCGCAGTCATCGTTATTTCCAGCCATGTCGTGCGTGGCTCGGTTGGCAATCGGGCGGCGGTGTTTGCGCTGGAGACGCTCGGCCATCCGGTCTGGGCGCTGCCGACCGTCGTTCTGCCCTGGCATCCCGGCCATGGCCGTTCGACGCGGCTGACATTTGCCGAAGCGGATTTCGACGCGGCGATCGACGATCTGATTTGCGCGCCCTGGATCGGTGAAGTCAGGGCTGTGCTTTCGGGCTATTTCGGCAATGCCGCCCAGGCACGCTCGGTCGCCCGGCTGATCGCTGCGCTCCGGAAAAACAATCCCGAACTGCTTTACGTCTGCGATCCGGTCATGGGCGATCTCGGCGGCCTCTACGTGCCGGAAGCGACGGCCGAGGCCATTCGTGATCATCTCATTCCGCTCGCCTCGCTCGCAACGCCGAACCGGTACGAGCTCGCCTGGCTGTCGGGAGCACCGCTCGACGACAACGGCGCAATCATGGAGGCGGCGCTGGCGCTCGGGCCGTCACGCATGCTCGTCACCTCGGCGGTGCCGATGATGGCGGGTGGTACCGGCAATCTCTACCTTTCCGGCCGTCACGCGCTCCTTGCCGAGCACCGCGTTGTCGAGAATCCGCCGAATGGTCTCGGCGACCTGCTCGCCGCCGTTTTCCTGTCGCGCCTGCTGTCCGGCCTCGAGGACGAAAAGGCGTTGCAGCTTACCACCGCCAGCGTGTTCGAAGTGCTTGCGCGGGCGGTCAAGCGCGGCAGCAACGAGTTGATGCTGGCCAGCGATGCGTCCAGCCTGTCGACGCCGATGGCGATGGTGCAGATGCGCCGGCTCGTGCACCCGGCGCAACGGCGGAAAAAATGATGCATTTTCCAATATGCTCATTTTGCGATGCAGCAGTTGATCTTGTCTTCCGCGCGCGCTAATCCAGACGCATGCAGCGTTTTCCAAACACCCTTCTGAACGGTTATCGCAACTTTATGAACGGGCGTTATGCCGACGCCCGTGACAGGTATCGGCAACTTGCCGAAAACGGCCAGAGTCCGAGCACGCTTGTCATTGCCTGTTCGGACTCGCGTGCGGCTCCCGAGCTGATCTTCGATGCCGGCCCGGGCGAGCTTTTCGTCATCCGCAACGTTGCCAACATGGTGCCCCCCTACGAGCCGGACGGTCATTTCCATTCGACGTCGGCCGCTCTTGAATTTGCCGTGCAGGCGCTGAAGGTTTCGGATATCGTCGTGATGGGCCATGGCCGCTGCGGCGGCATTCGGGCGGCACTCGATCCGAATGCCGAGCCATTGTCACCCGGCGATTTCATTGGCCGGTGGATGTCGCTGGTCAAACCCGCTGCCGAACAGATCCAGAGCAATGACGTGATGACGGAGGCCGAGCGGCAGACGGCGCTGGAGCGCGTCTCCATCCGCAATTCGATCAACAATCTCAGAACCTTTCCGGAAATCAAGGCGCTCGAGGACGCAGGAAAAATGCACCTTCATGGCGCCTGGTTCGATATCTCGACCGGCGAACTCTGGGTCATGGACGCCGAAACACGCGACTTCATTCGTCCCGAAATCTAGGAGCGTACGGGTTTATCAGTTTTTTAAGGATTGCTGTTAAGCTTCTAATCAGCTGCACATGACCGGCATTTGATCACGTGGCGATTGGCGATGAAGTTCGAAACCATCAAAAAGGTTATCCTGGCCGCCATCCTGCTGCCCTTCGTCTTCATGCTCATTGAAGGCGTCTTCGTCCTCCGGACTTCCATCCTGCAATACAGGGATCTCGAGAAAGACCGGCAGTTCGCCGACGTACTTGCGCGTGGCGGGTCGATCGCGGCGACTGAAATCCTCAGTGAAATCGATGCCACTCGCCGCTATCTCGCGCATCCCAGCAGCGGGACTGCTGGCGACATGCAGCAAAGCCGACTGACGCTGGATCGCGAACGCCGCGCTTTCTATGCCAGCTTGCCGCCTCACGATGCGCTCGATCAAGGGCTTGCAGGTGAATTGTCGGCCCTCAGCCTTGCCTATAGCCGCATCGTCGCCGCGCGAAGCGCCGTCGACCAGGGCCGTTACTCCGGCAGC
This sequence comes from Rhizobium sp. Nf11,1, assembly GCF_050587665.1. Lineage (NCBI taxonomy): Bacteria > Pseudomonadati > Pseudomonadota > Alphaproteobacteria > Hyphomicrobiales > Rhizobiaceae > Rhizobium > Rhizobium sp. Nf11,1. The sequence goes on from NZ_JBOBHU010000015.1 coordinate 95,484, forward strand.
AATCCCGGTTCCATCTACTGGTATGCGGCTCTCAAGCAGCTTGCGGTCGTCGACGCCCTTTCACCGCTGATCAGCGACCCGGTGCTGCTTGAAAAATCCAACCAGCTGATGGGCATCCTGCTGACCTACTACGGCGAAAGATTGATTACCGGAATCGGCACTCGTTACCTCGATCAAGATGTTTCTGCCAGATTTCCGGTTGAACTGTTCATTCAAGGAAAGACCATGCTCGGTGCCGGCATGGATCACATGGTTTTCCATTCCACCGCGCCGATCGTACGCGACATCGTTGCTTATCTCGGTCGCGGCGATCAGGTGAAGGCGAATGCGATCACCGACGCCATTCTCGCCGGGTCGCGGCCGTCGCGCGCAATGGGCGACGCCTGGGCAGCCGTACAGCGCGAACGCATGGCTTTCCTTCAGCAAAAGATGGTCGAGGCTGCGAGCGATATTCACGAGACCGGCGAACAGTTTTCCACGCTCTCGCACATACACTTGACGCAGATTCTGGCGCTGTGCGCAGGCCTGCTGATCCTCGCCACGCTGGTGATGGTGCTGGCGGCAAGAGGGCTTCGGCTGATCGACAAGCTTACTCGGGACCGGGAGACTCTGGTTGGCGAGCTGCGAAACGCAGCTCAAACCGATCTTCTGACGGGGCTCTATAACAGGCGCGGCTTCGAGGTCGCCGCCTCGGCGCTCCTTACGCAGGCCGAGCACGGCTCGCACTGGATTTCCGTCGTCCTCTTCGACCTTGATCATTTCAAGAAAATCAATGATGTCCATGGCCATGACGCCGGCGACGCCGTGCTTCGGCACGTCGCCGGCGTTGCGCGCCAGAATTTTCGTTCCTTCGATCTCCTGGTGCGCCATGGGGGCGAAGAGTTCCTGGCGCTTTTGCCGGATTCGACGCCCGACGAGGCCGCAATCGTCGCCGAGCGCGTGCGACGGGCGATAGAAGCGGCGGAAATTCCTCTTGCGAGTGGCGATCTCCTCAAGGTCACGGCGAGCTTCGGATGCGCCGGCCGGGCGAACGCCGCCGCCAACCGGAACTTCGAGGATCTGGTCAAACGCGCCGATCTGGCGCTTTACGCCGCCAAGGCCTCCGGCCGCAATTGCGTCGTGTCGGGCCCGGTGGTGCCGACTGCACCGCAGGAGGAGCGACGCAAGCAAGACGGGATCGGGCGGCGGTTTTGATTCCCACATATGAAAAACGCCGCATTCGCAGCGGCGTTTCCAGAAGCTTTTCCGGGTTAGACGGTAAAGCTCCAGGTATCATTGTCAATGAAGGCTTATCTGCCGCCATCGATCTGCTGGCCGATATAGGCGATCGCCTGCTGATAGACGCTGGCGGCGTTCCAGCCCTGGATGGCAGCGAAATTCGGCTCTCCCGGCTGATAGCCGGCGCCGGCACGCCAGCCGTGGCCCTTGAGGAAATTTGCGGTCGAGGCCAGCGCATCGGCGCGAGAACCAACCATGTCGACCCGGCCGTCGCCATCGCCGTCGGCGCCGAAGCGCACGACGTTGCGCGGCAGAAACTGCGTCTGGCCGATTTCACCATGGGCTGCACCCTTGGCCTGCGGGCTCAGATAACCCTCGGAGACCAGCTGGAGCGCAGCATAGAGCTGGTCGGTGAAATAGTCCGACCGACGGCAGTCATAAGCAAGGGTCGACACCGCCGATAGCGTATGCTGGTTGCCCATATAGCTGCCAAAACCGGTCTCCATGCCCCAGATTGCGATCAGCGGACCGGCGGGAACGCCGAAGCGGCGTTCGATCGAGGCAAAAAGGGCCTGGTTGGCCGCTTTCATCGAACGGCCGCGAGAAATGACGGCGGCACCGCCGCGCTTCTGCATGAAGGCGTCGAAGGAGAGTTTGAAGCTTTTCTGGCCGCGATCGGCGGCGATCGTCGGCTTGTTGTAGTTGACGTTAGCGAAGGCACGGCTGAGCACCGATTGGCTGACGCCATTAGCCGCTGCCGTCTGCTTGAAATCGGCGACCCAGGCGTCGAAGCCGGCGCTGGTATTGCCACATTGAAGTCCTTGCGCGAACGCCGGTACCGCGTTGAGGACGCCCATTGCCGCAGCGGCCGCCAGAAACAACTTTGTCATGCGCATTGAGAAACCCCGCTCTCGATCTGCATAGTTTTTAAGCGGGCAAGAGAATGCCAGCCACTCGCGATTTTGTCACGATCGTTTAGCGAGCGCTTATACAGTCGTATTTGCCCCGGAAAAAGCCCCGCTCAACGAGCAGGGCTTTAACATTTTATGGTTTACAAATGGTATCAGGCTGCCTGCTTGCGCGGCTTGACCAGGCCGCGATTGACGAGCAGCTCGGCGATCTGGATGGCGTTCAGCGCCGCGCCCTTGCGCAGGTTGTCGGAGACCACCCACATATTGAGGCCGTTTTCAACCGTCGCGTCCTCGCGGATGCGTGAGATATAGGTTGCATCTTCGCCGGCGGATTCATAAGGCGTTATGTAGCCGCCGTTCTCGCGCTTGTCGATGACGAGGCAGCCTGGGGCATCGCGCAGGATATCGCGGGCCTGGTCGGCGGTGATCTCGTTCTCGAATTCAATGTTGACCGATTCCGAATGGCCGATGAAGACGGGCACACGCACTGCCGTGCAGGTCACCTTAATCTTCGGATCGAGCATCTTCTTCGTCTCGGCCAGCACCTTCCATTCTTCCTTGGTGTAGCCGTCTTCCATGAAGCTATCGATGTGGGGAATGACGTTGAAGGCGATGCGCTTGGTGAACTTTTTGTTCTCGATCGGATCGGCAACGAAGACGGCACGCGTCTGATTGAAGAGCTCGTCCATGCCGTCCTTGCCGGCGCCGGAGACCGACTGATAAGTGGAGACGACGACGCGCTTGATCTTGGCGAAGTCGTGCAGCGGCTTCAGCGCCACCACCAGCTGCGCGGTCGAGCAGTTCGGATTGGCAATGATGTTGCGCTTGGTGAACTGCGTGACGGCGTCCGGGTTCACTTCCGGCACGATCAGCGGCACGTCGGCGTCATAGCGCCAGGCCGAGGAATTGTCGATGACCACGCAACCCTGCTGGCCGATCTTGGGAGAGAACTTTTTGGAGACCTCGCCGCCGGCCGACATCAGGCAGATGTCGGTATCGGAGAAATCGTAATTCTCCAGATTGGAAACCTTCAGCGTCCGGTCGCCGTAGGACACTTCGGTGCCCTGCGAACGCGCCGAGGCGAGCGCCACGACCTCATCGGCGGGGAAGCCGCGTTCGGAGAGGATGTTGAGCATCTCCCGGCCGACATTTCCGGTCGCTCCCGCAACTGCTACTTTGAAACCCATTTCTCAAGCTCTCTTTCTCTTCTCTCCTCTGTCCGGTGAGGGGAAAGGCGCGAATAATCGCGTCTTCCTGTCCCCAGCCGAGCCGGGGAGAGAGCGGCAGGCCAGAGACGTCAGACGGTTTTCGTCGTCGTTTTGGCCTTGGTTTTGGAAGAAACCGGAACGGCAATATCCACCCCGGCAACCCGTGCCCGGTCATTGCATGCGGCAATGGCGTGTTCGTCGCGAACCATGGAGATTCCTTTTCCGCTGTTGCTCTTAGAAGGTTTTCCACAGGAGTCAAGGTTTTTGCGCTCGGAGGCGGAAGGCGAAAGCGGCGGCCGTCATGGTGCGACGTTTTGTCATGCCGCTGTCATCCTCGGGAGGTATCCCGGCCCGGTTGTCAATGTCTGCAACGAAAACGGGGGTTTTCCATGCGTACGCTTCTTGCCGCCTTTGCGGCCACCACCATCCTCGCGGGCGCCGCCCAGGCGACGACAGTCTATCCGCTCGATCGCGCCACGATCCTTGCCGGTTCGCCATTCGATTTCAAGGTCGAGCTCAACAAGCAGGTCAAGCCGGAAGATGTGAAGATCACGGTCAACGGCCAGGATTACAAGACGGTTCTCGGGGGCGAAGCGCAGTTCATCGAGCTGGAAAAAGGCAAGGAAGACAAGGCCCTCGGTTCCGCTCTTCTGCTCCGCGGCCTGAAGATCTCCGCACCCGGCGCCTACAAGATCGAGGTCTCCGCCGGCGATGAGACGAAGTCGGTCACCTGGGACGTTTATGAAACAGCCGCTCAGCCGAAGGCCAAGAACATCATCTTCCTGCTCGGCGACGGCCTTTCCGTTGCGCATCGCACCGCCGCCCGCATCATGTCCAAGGGCATGACCGAGGGCAAAGCGAACGGCCGCCTGAACATGGACGATCTCGATCATATGGCCTTCATCGGTACGTCAGCGACGAATGCCGTCGCCACGGATTCGGCCAACACCATGTCGGCCTTCATGACGGGGCACAAGACGGCCGTCAACGCGCTCGGCGTCTATGCGGATCGGACGCCGGCTCCGCTCGACGACCCGCGCGTCGAAACCTTTGGCGAGGCTGTTCGCCGCACGACGAAGAAGTCGATCGGCATTGTCGCGACCTCCGAAATCGAGGATGCGACGCCAGCTGCGGTCGTTTCCCATACCCGCAGCCGCAGCGAAAAGGCCGACATCGTCGGCATGCTGCTCGAAGTGAAGCCGGAAGTCATCCTTGGCGGCGGCTCGGCCTATTTCCTCGGCAAGGAAGTCGCCGGTTCCAAGCGCAAGGACAATCAGGATTACATCAAGCTGTTCCAGGACGCCGGCTACAAGCTCGCAACCGACAAGAACGAGCTCGCCGCCAATGCATCGGCTGACGGCAAGCTGCTCGGCCTCTTCCATACCGGCAATATGGACGTGACGCTCGATCGCGAGTTCCTGAAGAAGGGCACCGTCGACAAGTTCCCGAACCAGCCGGGTCTCGTCGAGATGACCAAGGTTGCGCTCGACCGCCTCTCGAAGAATGCTGACGGCTTCTTCCTGATGGTCGAAGGCTCCTCGATCGACAAGATGTCCCATCCGCTGGATTGGGATCGTGCGGTTATCGACACTATCGAATTCGACAAGGCGATCGGCGTTGCCCGCGAATTCCAGAAGGCCCATCCGGACACTCTGATCGTCGTCACCGGCGACCACACGCATGGCGTATCGATCATCGGCACAGTCGACGACGAGAAGCCCGGCACGGAGATGCGCGAAAAGGTCGGCACCTACGCCGAAGCCGGCTTCCCGAACTACAAGGATGAAAATGGCGACGGTTATCCCGACCAGGTCGACGTCAGCCGCCGCCTGTTCCTCAGTGCCAACAACGGCCCCGATCATTATGAGACCTTCCGTCCGAAGCTCGATGGTCCTTTCGTTCCGGCCGTCCAGAACGAGAAGAAGGAATATGTCGCCAACGAACAGTATAAGGATGTTCCCGGCGCCGTCTTCGTACAGGGCAATCTTCCGAAGAGCAGCGAGAGCGGCGTTCACGCCGTCGACGATGTCGTGCTGCAGTCGGCCGGTCCTGGTGCCGAAGGCTTCCATGGTTACATGGAACAGAGCGACGTCTACCGCGTGCTCGCCGACACCTTCGCTCTCGGCGCCAAGCAGACGAATTGATCGAAAGCCGATCTTGCAGGGCCGCTTGCCGGCCTTGCCTCTTTTGTCGATCATGGTCCCGGCCGAATACAGCGCCGCGCGTCTTTCAGACGCGCAAAAGGACGCTGTAACACTTTGAAGCTGGCATCGTGCTTTCCGAAAATCGTTTCGACTTTTGGGCCGATGCCAGGGGCCGGGATCTACTTCTTGGAGGTCGCCATGGACATATTCTCTTCGCTGCATCTCAGCCGCCGCCGGCTGATCGGCGCTGCCATTGCGTTTCCCTTTGCTGCTTGTGCTGCGCGCGCGGCCGGCGCTTCGCTTTCGTTCGACGAGCTCTATGGCAAGTTCGGCGTGCTCGGCCTCGAATTCTCCGACAAGGTGAAGCGCCTTGCCGGCCAGGAAATCAGCATGAAAGGTTTCATGGCGCCGCCACTGAAGGCAGAGGCGCAGTTCTTCGTACTCACCGAAGTGCCGATGTCGCTCTGCCCCTTCTGCTCTTCGGATGCGGACTGGCCCGACAATATCGTCGTGGTTTATCTCTCGGAAAAGCAGACCTTCGTGCAGCCGCGCCAGACGATCGAAGTGCGCGGCACGCTGGAATACGGCTCCTGGACCGATCCGGCAACCGGCTTCGTCAGCCTATTGCGGATCCGCCAAGCCGAATATTTTGCTGTTTAAACCGACATGCTCGCACTCGATATCGAAAACCTTGATGTCACCTTTCCGGGCCTCAGCTCGCCGGCGCTGGAAATCGGCCGCCTGTCGATCGAGGCCGGCAGCAGGGTCGCCATCACGGGAGCATCAGGCTCCGGCAAGAGCACCTTCGTCAATGTCGTCACCGGCCTTGAGCGGACGCGGCAGGGCCAGATCCGCTGGAACGGTGAGGATATCGCCGCTTTTTCGGAAAGCCGGCGAGACCGGTTCCGCGCCGTCAATATCGGCCTGGTCATGCAGGAATTCCACCTTTTCCCCGGCCTGTCGGCACTCGAAAACGTGCTTCTGCCTGCCCGGCTTGCCGGTGCCGCGACGGCCGCCGTCGTCGAGCGGGCGCATGTGCTTTTGAACACGGTCAACCTGTCCCGGCCCGGCCAGAAGATCGAGACCATGTCGCGCGGCGAGATGCAGCGCGTGGCGATCGCCCGCGCGCTGTTGCGCAAGCCCGGTGTCATCATTGCCGATGAGCCGACCGCGAGCCTTGACGCCGAAAGCGGTGAGGCTGTCGGCGATCTCCTCCTCGATCTTGCCAATGCCGAAGGCAGCACGCTGATCGTCGTTTCACATGACCAGCGGCTCGCCGGCCGTCTCGACCGGCGTATCACGCTCAGTTCCGGCCGGATCAGCGAGGATTCCATTGCCGCGGCGGGGGAGGCTGCATGATCCGCTTCATTTGTGCCGATCTTCGCCGCCTGTGGGCGGGATCGCTGGTTGTCGTGCTCCTGGTGGCGCTTGCGACCGCGCTCGGCGTCTCCGTGGTGCTGCAGGAGCGGGCGCTTCGCCTCGGCAGCGCGCGCGCCGCCGATAAGTTCGACCTGGTCATCGGCGCCGGCGGCAGCGAGACACAGCTCGTGCTCTCCTCCGTCTTCCTGCAGCCATCGCCCCTGCCGCTGATTCCGGGCGAGGTGCTGGCAAAACTTGCCGCCGACCCCCGGGTCGACTGGACGGCGCCGATCGGCTTCGGCGATTCCTTCTCCGGCTACCCGATCGTCGGCACGACAACAAGGATGTTGGACAAGCTGTCCGGCGATCTTGCCGAAGGCAAGGCTTTCACCCACGAAGGAGAGGCAGTGATCGGCTCCGCGGTCAGGCTTTCGCTCGGCGATGAAATCAAGCCGATGCACGGTTCGGCGAAAGAAGGGGGTGAGACCCACACCGAACTCGCCTATCATGTCGTCGGTCGCCTGCGGCCGACGGATACTGCCTGGGACCGGGCGATTCTCGTTCCTATTCAGGCGGTCTGGCACATTCACGGGCTGAAGGCGGAGGAGCATGCGGGAGACGCCGAAGAGGACGGACACGATCACGATCATGCCGGCGCCGATCATGATGCGCACGATCATCATGGGAAGCTCGATCCGGAAGCCGTGCTGAAGGAGACCTGGGCCGCAGATGCTCCAGGCCTTCCGGCCATCCTCGTCAAGCCGAAAACGATCGCCGATGCCTATAAGCTTCGACGGGATTATCGCAATGGCAATACCATCGCCGTCTTCCCCGGCGAGGTGCTGACAAATCTTTACGCAACGCTGGGCGACGCCAAGCAGATCCTTGTTGTGGTCGCTTCCGGCGCACAGGCTCTTGTCGCGGCCTCACTGGTGCTGGTCACGGTCATTCATATCGGCCAGCGCCGCCGCCAGATCGGCGCGCTCAGAGCCTTTGGCGCCCCGCGCGGCGCTATCTTCGGCATCGTCTTCCTGGAATTCTTCTTCCTGGTGGCAGTCGGCATAGCACTTGGGTTTGCACTCGGTTTCGCCGCGGCGCTGGCCTTGTCCGGCATGCTCTCGCAGACCAGTGGCATCGCCATGCCGGTTGGCTTCGCCCGGGAAGATGCCGAGCTTATGGGAGTGTTGCTTGCCTTTGCCGGTATTCTCGCCGCATTGCCGGCGGTGCTTGCCTATCGGCAATCGCCGGCGCAGGCGCTGAGGGCTTGACAGGTCCCCTTTCGCAAACCGGCTGAAACCGCCCCGCCGGCAAATGTCATCGCAGGGCAGGAAGGGCTGAGCAACGCTCCGATGCGAGTGATGGGACGCGGCCTCGTTAGACTAAAGTCATAATCCCAAAGCATCTCTCTTTGCGGCCTGTCTTTTCTGGCACACTCTCGTCAGGCGTGTCGCGGCCCGGGGTATGCTTTGAGGAGAGTAGGCCGCGCCCGTTGCTCATCACTCTGTGGAGGACAGACAATGGCAAATGTCACAAGCATCGACGGCGCGAAGGCCGGTCCGATGACGGGCGAGGAGAAGAAGGTCATCTTCGCCTCTTCGCTCGGCACCGTTTTCGAATGGTATGATTTCTATCTTTACGGTTCGCTCGCCACCTATATCGGTGCGACCTACTTTACCCAATATCCCGAGGCGACGCGCAATATCTTTACGCTGCTCGCCTTTGCCGCCGGCTTCCTGGTGCGTCCGTTCGGCGCTCTGGTTTTCGGCCGACTCGGTGATCTCGTCGGCCGCAAATACACCTTCCTGGTGACGATCCTGATCATGGGCATGTCGACCTTCCTCGTCGGTATTCTGCCGGGTGCGGCCAGCATCGGCATCGCAGCCCCGATCATCCTGATCGGTCTTCGCCTGCTCCAGGGTCTGGCGCTCGGCGGTGAATATGGTGGTGCTGCGACCTATGTCGCCGAACATGCGCCGAACGGACGACGCGGCTACTTCACCTCATGGATCCAGACAACGGCGACGCTCGGCCTGTTCCTATCGCTGATCGTCATCATCCTGGTCCAGTCGCTGATGGGTCCGGTTCAATTCGCAGCCTGGGGCTGGCGCATTCCGTTCCTGGTCTCGGTCGTGCTGCTCGGCATTTCCGTCTGGATCCGTCTGAAGATGAACGAATCGCCTGCGTTTCAGCGCATGAAGGCAGAGGGCAAGGGCTCCAAAGCGCCGCTGACCGAAGCCTTCGGGCAATGGAAGAATGCCAAGATCGCGCTCATCGCCCTTCTCGGCGCCACCATGGGCCAGGCAGTCGTCTGGTACGGTGGCCAGTTCTATGCGCTGTTCTTCCTGCAGAACGTGCTGAAGGTCGATCTGTTTTCGGCCAATGTCATGGTCGCTATTGCGCTCTTCCTCGGCACGCCATTCTTCGTCATCTTCGGCGGTCTTTCCGACAAGGTCGGCCGCAAGCCGATCATCATGGCAGGCCTCCTACTTGCAGCAGTGACCTATCAGCCGCTGTTCAAGGCAATGACCTGGATGGCGAATCCCGCGCTTGCCGAAGCGCAGGCGTCGATCCGCGCAACGGTCACGGCCGATCCGTCGGATTGCAAATTCCAGTTCAACCCGACAGGTACGTCGAAATTCACCAGCTCATGCGACGTGGCGACAGCATTCCTGACGAAGAACTCGGTGCCATATGACGTCGTGCCGGGTCCCGCCGGACAACCGGCGACGGTGAAGGTCGGTAACAGCACGATTACCAGCTTCGACGTCGTTGCCGCCGGCGACAAGGCGAAGGGCATGACCGCCGCCTTTGAAAAAGGCGTCAACATTGCGCTCCATGATGCCGGCTATCCGCTGAAGCGGGCCGCCGCCAAGGTGCCGGATAGCAAGCTCGATGCCTTTATCGCCGCTAATCCGGAACTGGCGCTCACTGCCGATGCGGTGCGCGCCGGCGACAAGGAAACCATGGCGGCAGCCAAGCTGGTCGAAGGCAAGCTGCTGACGGCCGACGAGGCCAATGGCGTCACTGACATGGCAGTCTACAACATCGCCAATGGCGGCGCCTTCGCCATGGTCGCCGATCCCGCCCGCGTCAACTGGGTCGGCACGATCGCCATCCTCTTCGTCCTCGTCATCTATGTGACGATGGTCTATGGCCCGATCGCGGCCCTTCTGGTCGAGCTCTTCCCGACCCGCATCCGCTACACCGGCATGTCGCTGCCCTATCATATCGGTAACGGCTGGTTCGGCGGCCTGCTGCCGGCGACGGCCTTCGCGATGAGCGCTGCCGCGGGTGATATCTATTACGGTCTCTGGTACCCGATCGTCTTTGCAGCGATCACGCTGGTGATCGGTCTGATCTTCCTGCCCGAAACGAAGAACAGGGATATCCACGCCATGGATTGAGGCGCTTCGCGCTTAGCATGCAGGCGAAAAGCCCGGCGCTCACAAGGCGCCGGGCTTTTCCATGTCCGGAAACAAGCGTTTGGCGAGAGGCCAGCCATCCGGCGCCAGCTTGAAGAGCAGGCCGCAGCGGGCATAGACAATGGCCGTCAGCAGCGAGAACCAGCCGCCGAATGCAAGGCCGGCGATGACGTCGCTTGGATAATGGGCGCCTACCATGACCCGCGTCATGGCAAGCCAGATGGCGCAGGCGATAAAGGCAACACGGTAGCGCGGAAACAGCAACGCGAAAGCGGCAAAGAAGGCGCCGACCGTGGTGGAATGGCCGGAGGGAAAACTTTCGAAAGCGGCATGACCCGAAAAGGGCGTGAAGGAGAACATCCCGTAATCATGAAAGTGATCGGGGCGCGCCCTTCCAATCGCCCGTTTCAACAGATTGGCGAGAAGCCCAGAGCAAACAACCGTGGTGAAGAGATAGGCGCCGATCCAGCTGACATAGAGCGCCTGCGCCTTGGAGCGCGCCGATTTCAGGAGCTTGTATCCCGCCCTGCCCTGGAAGAACAGAAGGATGCTGGTGTAGATCAGCCAGGCGGAATCGCCGAAGCCCGTCAGCAGCTCGCCGAGGTGCTTTACAGCTGCAGGAGGCTCGCTGGCGCCGATCGGCGCGTCGAAGAGCAGCATGGAAAGGATGACGGCATTGATCGTGATGAAGAGGCAGGCCTGCCAGCGCAACGGCGGCATGGTAGCGCCGCTCCGGCGCCAGCGCCTGTCCAGGGAAGCCCAAAATGCCCGCATCCTGTCGTCCGTTCGATTTTGCCGGATTAAAATTCGGCGCAAAAATACACGAGATTGTGGCTGAGAATAGTCCGTTTCGGATATTTCGACCCACCCCGCTCAGGCGTCCCTGCTTTCATGGAAAAGCCCTCCGCATCCGTGATGCGAAGGGCTGAACTGTTTCACGTGAAATATATCAGGCGGAAAGCGCCTTGAACTCCGCGAGGATCGCGTCGCCCATCTCGACGGTGCCAACCTGCTTTGCGCCATCGGCCATGATGTCGCCGGTGCGGATGCCCTTGTCGAGCACGTTGGCGATCGCCTTTTCCAGGTCATCGGCTTCCTTGACCATATTGAAGGAATAACGCAGGCACATGGCGAAGGAGGCGATCATGGCAATCGGGTTGGCAATACCCTTGCCGGCGATGTCGGGGGCCGAGCCGTGGACCGGTTCATAAAGCGCCTTGCGCTTGCCGGTCTTACCATCCGGCGCGCCGAGCGAGGCCGAGGGCAGCATGCCGAGGGAACCGGTCAGCATGGCGGCGACATCGGAAAGCATGTCGCCGAAGAGATTGTCGGTGACGATGACGTCGAACTGCTTGGGCTGACGCACGAGCTGCATGCCGCCGGCATCGGCCAGCATATGTTCGAGCTGGACGTCGGAATATTTCGCCTTATGCGTTTCGGTCACCACCTGGTTCCAGAGCACGCCCGACTTCATGACGTTGCGCTTTTCCATGGAGCAGACGCGGTTCTGCCTTGTGCGGGCCATTTCGAAGGCGACGCCGGCGATGCGCTCGATCTCGTAGGTATCGTAGACCTGCGTGTCGATGCCACGCTTCTGGCCGTTGCCGAGGTCGATGATCTCCTTCGGTTCGCCGAAATAGACGCCGCCCGTCAGCTCGCGGATGATCAGGATGTCGAGGCCTTCGACCAGTTCCGGCTTCAGCGACGAGGCCGAGGCAAGCGCCGGATAGCAGATGGCGGGACGCAGGTTGGCGAAGAGCTGCAGGTCCTTGCGCAGGCGGAGCAGGCCTGCTTCCGGGCGCACTTCGTAAGGTACGCTATCCCATTTGGGACCACCGACCGCGCCGAAGAGAACGGCGTCGGCGGCAAGCGCCTTCTGCATGTCGGCTTCCGAGATCGCCGCGCCATGGGCATCGTAAGCGCAACCGCCGACAAGGCCTTCGTCGGTTACGAAACCGGCATTCATCGCCTCGTTCATATAGGCGATAATCTTGCGAACCTCGCCCATCGCCTCGGGACCGATGCCGTCACCCGGCAGCAGGAAAAGATTGCGCGCAGTCATGAAACCCTCCTGGAAAAACAAGTTGCGGCTTCTTAGACCCCGGAAATAGGCATTTCAAGCGAGAGAAGGGTTGAATCGGTACGCTTCAATCTCTGCGTCGGCCCGATTTTTCGGCCGATTCAGAGATTGAAAGCATAACAGCGTCCCTTGCCCGTCTGAAAGCGCGGGCCTATAGGTCAGGAAGGTTGCTCCTGTGCCGGCAAACGGATTAGAACCGTCGTCTCACTTATTTCTTGGATGTTTGCATGGCTTCAGCACCCCTCCATCTCGACACGCCCCTGGTTCGGACATCCCCCGGCTATAGCGCCAGCGGCAAACCGCTCTGGCTGAAGCTCGATGCGCTGCAGCCTTCCGGCAGCTTCAAGCTGCGCGGCGTCGGCCGGCTGTGCCAGCAGGAGGTGAAAGATGGTGCGCGCGAGATCTTCTGCGCCTCCGGCGGCAATGCCGGCATTGCCGCGGCCTATGCCGGCCGGGCGCTCGGCGTGCCGGTTACGATCGTCGTGCCGGAGACGACGGCGGCCGATGTTCGGCAGTCGATTGCCGCAATCGGCGCGAGTGTCCTCGTCCACGGAGGCGTTTTCGACGAAGCCAATGCCCACGCGGTCGAACTCGCCCGCAGCCGCAAGGCGACCTATGTGCACCCTTTTGACCATCCGCTTCTGTGGGATGGTCATGCCACGCTGATCGATGAGGTGGTTGCGAAGGGTGCGACATTCGATTGCGTCGTCACCAGCGTCGGCGGCGGCGGGCTGCTGGCCGGCATTGTCGAAGGGCTGAAGCGGAACGGCCTTTCCGGTGTCCCCGTCATCGCTGTTGAAACCGAAGGGGCGGCGTCACTTCACGCAAGCCTCAAGGCAAACGAGCGCGTTACCCTTCCCGCCATCACCTCGATTGCCACGTCGCTCGGTGCACGGCAGGTGGCGCAGCATGTCTTCGATCTACCGAAGCAGCATCCGATCGAAAGCGTTGTCGTCAGCGATAGCGATGCCGTTGCCGCCTGCCTGAAATTTGCCGATGCGCATCGCATCCTCGTGGAGCCGGCCTGCGGTGCCGCCCTTGCCATTGCCGATGTGCATGCCGGGCTGCTTCAGCGCTTTGACAATCCACTGATGGAAGTCTGCGGTGGCATCGGCGTGTCGCTCGAAAAGCTGAGGCTCTGGAAGAAGAAGTTTCTCTGATCGAGATCAAAGAAATGCCGAGCTAGGTTCGGTTCGTGCCCCGATAGCTGCCCCTCACCCTAACCCTCTCCCCGTAAAACGGGGCGAGGGGACGCGGCAAACGCAGCGTTGAGGCTGAGGAAGACGGTGCGGCATACCTTCGCCCCGCTTGCGGGGAGAAGGTGGCGGCAGCCGCATGAGGGGCAGGTGCCCCGATCGTCTGAATTAAGGATTATGTTGGGCAGGCCAAGCCGGGCGAAGGCCCGGCTCGATCGGCAAGTAATTGAATAGCTTAAGCCGCCCAGGGATGCGACGCGGCGTTCTTCTTTTCGAATTCGTCAATCGCCTTGCCCTTTTCCAGGGTCAGGCCGATATCGTCGAGGCCGTTCAGCAGGCAATGGCGCTTGAACTCGTCGAGATCGAACTTGATGGAGCCGCCATCGGGGCCGGTGATCTCGAGGTTTTCAAGATCGATCGTCAGGATAGCGTTCGAGCCGCGCGAGGCGTCGTCCATCAGCTTGTCGAGATCTTCCTGGCTGACCTTGATCGGCAGGATGCCGTTCTTGAAGCAATTGTTGTAGAAAATATCGGCGAAGCTGGTGGAGATCACGCAGCGGATGCCGAAATCGAGCAGCGCCCAGGGAGCGTGTTCGCGCGAGGAACCGCAGCCGAAATTGTCACCGGCGACAAGGATCTTGGCATCGCGATAGGCCGGCTTGTTCAGCACGAAATCGGGATTTTCGGAGCCGTCTTCATTGTAGCGGGCTTCGGCGAAAAGGCCCTTGCCGAGGCCGGTGCGCTTGATGGTCTTCAGATAGTCCTTCGGAATGATCATGTCGGTGTCGATGTTGACGACCGGCAGGGGCGCTGCAACGCCCGTGAGCTTCACGAATTTATCCATGACCCATGCTCCATTTCAGCAAATGTACTTTCCTGAATGTGCATCTAGTCCAGTTTTTCGCCGAATTGAAGGAGAATCTTTCTAAAATGGCGGCCACGCGGCGTTTCGCGTGGCCCGCCGTTGCGCGTGTCCGCTACTTGGTCGGAGCGTTCAAGCCCCAGAGGACGCCGAACGGATCGCGAAGCTGGCCGTAGCGATCGCCCCAGAACATCAGTTCGACCGGCATGACGATTTCGGCGCCGGCGGCCACGGCACGATCCCACCAGAAATCGATATCGTCGATAACAAGCTGGATGGCAAAACCTTCATGGCCTTTGAAGGGATGGCCGTATTCGGGATAGGCATCCGCCAGCATGAGGGAGCTGCCATTGATATAGAGATGAATATGCATCGTCCGGCCGCTTTCATCGACCGGTACCCTGTGGGCCTCTTCGGCGCCGAAGGCCTTCTTGTAGAATTCCGCGGCCTTCACCGCACCATCGACGGTCAGGTAGGGCAGCAGGCCATTCTTCACCGGCGGCAGCTTGGCCGGTTTGTCTTCCATCGTATCCATGCTCGTCCTCCATCGTTTTTGAGCGCCGGCTGAATGCCCGGCTGCTTCAAAGACGTATCACGGAAGCATGATCCGACAGTGGCGGCCAATATTTTTGAAAGCAGGATCTCAGAGATCGATGATCGTGCCGCGGCCGTCGTTCCAGACGCGCATCTCCGGCTTGCCGTTGTTTGCCTTGGCGCGCACCGGAGCGGGCTTCATCTTCATCGAAAGCGCGCGTCCGACCATGAACACGGTCAGGATGCCGCCGACGGCAAGCGTCACCGAGAAGGTGAGAAGCAGCATGGCGACAAAGAAGGTGGCGCCGGCCAGCATGAAGAAGATGGAGCGAATGTTCTGCATGGGTTTGAAACCTTTCTACAGAAAGGAATGTGGTCCTTCCTTTTCCTCTCTGCAAGGCAAGCATGGCTTTTTGTTGTCTTGCCGGGCTTTGCGAAGCTTGGCACTAATGGCTGATGAAGCAAACCACACCTCTGCGTTCCTCAAGTCTGCGCCGCTCGGTGCTGAGTGTGCCGGCCATCAACCTGCGGGCGCTCGAAAAGAGCCGTTCCCTTGATTGTGATGCGGTTATTTTCGACCTGGAGGACTCCGTCGCGCCCGAGAGCAAGGGCCAAGCGCGGGAAAATCTGCATGCTTTTTTTGGCGGACAGCCGCTCGAGGGCAAGGAAAGGATCATTCGTATCAATTCTTTGTCATCCGGATTCGGGGCGGCGGATCTCGAGCTGGTCAAGGCGCTTTTGCCCGACGCCGTTCTCCTGCCGAAAGTGGATGGACCCCAGGATGTCATCGATATTGGCGATCTGCTGGCAGATGCGCAGGTGCCAGAGGAGCTGCGCATCTGGGCAATGATCGAAACGCCGCGCGGCGTGCTGAACGTCGGGGCGATCGCCGAAACCGGCCGCATGCCGGGGGCGCGGCTCGATTGCCTCGTCGTCGGCCTCAACGACCTGCGCAAGGAAACCGGCGTCCTGCCGCAGCCGGGGCGAAGCTTTCTCGTGCCGTGGCTAATGCAGGTCGTTCTCGCGGTCAAGGCTTATGGGCTTGATGCGCTCGACAGCGTTTTCAACGATTTCCGGGATGGCGAAGGTTTCGACGTCGAATGCGGGCAGGGTCGCGCTATGGGTTTTTCCGGCAAGATGCTGATCCATCCCGCGCAGATTGCGGCCGCCAACCGGCATTTCGGTCCGAGCGCGGAAGAGATTGCCGAAGCGCAGGCAATCATATCAGCCTTTGCCGATCCGGCCGCCCAAGACCTCAACGTCATCAATGCGAACGGCCGGATGATCGAGCGGCTGCATCTTGTCCAGGCCGAAGCTCTGGTTCATAAAGCCCGTCTGATTTCTGCAAGAAAGCCCGCCTGATGAAACTCTACCGCTTCCTGACCGGTCCCGACGACGCTTCCTTCTGCCACAAGGTCACCGCCGCCCTCAACAAGGGCTGGTCGCTGGAGGGTTCGCCGACCTATGCCTTCAATGCCGCAACCGGCGCGATGCAATGCGGCCAGGCCGTCGTCAAGACTGTCGAAGGCAAGGATTACGATCCGGAGATGAAGCTCTCCGAGCAATAGCGCGTTCTGCCGAACGCACGGTTTCAGCGCTCGGCGGCTTCCTCGGCGCTGGCCTCGATCCGCTCCATATCCTCATCGCTCAGCCCGAAATGGTGGCCGATCTCGTGGATCAGGACGTGAGTGATGATATCGCCGAGCGTCTCGTCGTTCTCGGCCCAATAGTCGAGGATGGGGCGACGGTAGAGGCGAATGCGGTTCGGCATTTCGCCGGTTTCCACGGTGAAACGCTCCGAAATTCCCCTGCCTTCGAAAAGGCCAAGCAGGTCGAAAGGCGTTTCCAGCGCCATATCCTCGAAAACGTCGTCATCGGGGAAATCCTCAATCTCGATGGTGAGATTGGTCGTCAGCTGGCGGAATTCATCCGGTAGATGGCTGTAAGCCTCCATGGCCAGCGACTCGAAGGTGCTGATCGTCGGCGCATGGCGGTCCTGCCAATCATCGCTCTGGTCTACGCGGGCCATGAATATTCCTTCCTTTGCGGGCCCATATAGAACCTTTGCCGCCGATTTTCGAGTGCGGAATCAAAGGCAGGAATAAATTCATAAAAAATGATTGTTGACTCTTCTTCAGCTCTCTGGAATCCATAAGAACATAACAGGAACAAGACGACGGAGTAAACGCCATGGCGCAGAACGCCCTGGCGCGCGAGCGGCTTTTTGCGCTCCGCGAAACCATCGCCAAGCTAGAAGGAAAGCCTGCGCCGGCGCTTGCGGCAGCGGAGCGAGAAGCCATAGCTTCGGAAAAGACCGGAGAGATTCAGGAACGGAACGACCTCGGGCTTCGCCTGCCAATTGGCCTGCCGCTCGACGCGATCATTGAATTTCGCGCTGCAAGTTCCCGCGATGCTGGGGCGGCAAGCGGCCTGGCTATGGCTGTTGTGACGTGGATGCAGAAACAAGAGGAAGATGCCGGGAGGTTTCTGCCGCTGCTCTGGATCGGCGATGCGGTTGGCGCGCTGGAAGCAGGCCGGCCTTATGCCCCGGGGCTTAAGGATTTCGGATTGAAGCCGGAGCGATTTTTCCATGCCGCGCCGCGCAAGCTGGAGGATGCGCTCTGGCTTGCGGAAGCTGCCGTTGAAAGCGCAGCCTTCTCTGCCGTCGTCATGGAGGTGCGTGGCAATCCTCTGCATTTCGGTCTGACCGAAAGCCGTCGGCTTAGCCTCAGGGCGCGTGCCGCCCGCCGTCCGCTTTTCCTCATCCGTCAAGCCGGCGCGGAGGAAGCGAGCAGTGCTGCTTTGCGCCTTCGGGTCGAGCCGGCGCCGTCGAATCTGCGGCCGTTACCGGACGGATCGAAGCTAGCCGGCAGCATCGGTAACCCGATTTTCCGTCTCACGCTGGAGAAGAGCCGACATCCGGCTCCATTCTCCTTCCTTCTGGAGTGGAGCCCCCATGAACGCGAATTTCTTGCCGTCGACAAACCAAGCTTCACTCGGTCTCCAGGCGAAAAATCAGCGCATTCTGGCGCTCAGCTTCCCGCATCTGGCCACAGATCGCATCGCACGCAAGCGCTGGGGGCTTTCCTGGCGTTCGAAAGGGCGTCCTGAAGAACCGCCGCTCGTCTGTTGCGGCAAGCTCAACAACGCCATGCGTTTGACGGCGCTGGACGAATTCGCCGAGAGGTTGGGATTGCGGAAGGATCAAGGCGTTGCCGAAGCGCGCGCCATGTATCCGGCGCTCGATGTCATGGAAGAAGATCCTGCGGCCGACCGCCGGCTTCTGGAAGCCATTGCCGACTGGTGCGACCGTTATACGCCGATGGTGGCGTTCGATGGCAGGGATGGGCTGCTTCTCGACATTACCGGTTGCGCTCACCTCTTCGGCGGGGAAAGAGCTCTTCTCAAGGATATTCTGTCGCGGCTCTTCCATATGGGGCTCGATGCACGAGGTGCGGTCTCATCGACGCCGGGCCTTTCCTGGGCTGTCTCCCGTTTCGGAAACGGCGGCATCGTGGAAGACGAGGAGACGGAACATGTTTTGATGCCGCTGCCTGTCGCGGCCTTGCGCCTGGAAGAACAGATCGTCGAGGCTTTGAAAAAGCTCGGGCTCAAATATGTCGGCGATGTCATTCATGCGCCGCGGGCGCCGCTCACCCGCCGTTTTGGCCAGGCGCTGCTTCTGCGGCTCGACCAGGCGCTGGGCCGCGAGGAGGAGCCGATCTCGCCCCGGCGTCCCGTGGCCAGTCTTTCGTCCGAACGTCGTCTGATCGAGCCGATCGGAACGGAAGAACAGATCCTTGCCGTCACCGGGCAGATTGCCGTGTCGCTGAAGCCGTCGCTGGAAGCGCGCGGTGCCGGCGGGCGGGTGTTCGAGCTAGTGCTGTTTCGTGTCGACGGCAGGGTTTTCCGCATTTCCGTCGGTGCTTCGCGGCCGCTTCGCGAGCCGAAGCTCGTTGCAGGGTTATTTTCCGAACGGCTGCATGCGATTTATGACGATATCGATGCCGGCTATGGTTTCGAGATCCTGCGCCTGAATGTGCTGCGGCATGACCCGTTCAACGACACGCAGGGCGATTTTGAAGGTGACCGGCAGGATGAAATCTCTCTTTCAACCTTCGTCGACCGCGTTTCGGCCCGTCTTGGCCGGGATTGCCTGCAAAGTTTCCAACTTCGGGAAAGCCATGTGCCGGAGCGGGCCGTGATCGCGGTACCGGCAATGGAGAGCCTACCGGCATTGCAGAAAGTGAAGCAGGACAGCGCGCTTCCTTTTCGTGAGGAGCGCCCTCTGCGGCTCTTTGCAAACCCGGAGCCCGTTGAGGTCGCATTTGCTGAAGTGCCGGAGGGTCCACCGCAGACTTTCCGCTGGCGGCGGACACAACATCAGGTAGCAAGAAGTGAAGGACCGGAACGGGTCGCCATGGAATGGTGGATCGATGGGGATGATGCGCAGACGCGCGATTATTTCAGAATAGAGGATGAGTCTGGACACCGCTTCTGGATCTATCGTCAGGGTCTTTATGGTGAAAAACCCGATCCACGCTGGTTCATGCATGGGGTCTTTGCATGAGGGCCGAGCCTGCATTCTTCGAAATCGGCACGAGAACGAACTTCTCGTTCCTCGAAGGTGCCTCCAGCCCGGAGGAGATGGTCGTGCAGGCCGCTCACCTCGGACTCGGCGGTCTCGGCATTGCGGACCGCAATTCGGTTGCCGGCGTCGTCAGGGCACATGCGCAGGCCGAGCAGCTTGAGGAGAGATATAAAAACAGAGATGCGATTTTAGCTCAGGCAGCAAAGGAAGGGAAAAGAGAAGAGATTCTCGATCCTATCCGGATTCAGCCGGGCGCCCGACTCGTCTTTTCCGATGAAACGCCTGATATTCTTGCCTATCCCCGCAATCGGCAGGGCTGGGCGAATCTCTGTCGTCTCCTCAGCGCGGGCAATCTGAAAGAAGAGGCAGTCAAGGGCGCCTGCATTCTGACAGAAGCAGAGCTCATGGAATGGGGCGACGAGATGATGCTCGCGCTCGTTCCGGACCGGAGCCTTATCAGCGATCCTGCCCGCCAGCCGGTGCTTGAAGACTATCTGGAGCGGTTTCGCAAACGGTTCCGCAAGGGATTTTTCATGGCGTTGTCGCCAGCCTATGACGGGCGGGACCGGCAGGCCTTTGCGGTGTTTTCGATGCTGGCCGCCCGAAACCGTGTGCCCTTGATTGCAACCAATCAGCCGCTCTACCATCACCCCGATCGCCGGTCGCTTTCTGATATCGTGATCGCGATCCGGGAACATGTGCAGATCTCGGAAGCCGGATTCCTTCTGGCGCCCAATGCCGAGCGCTTTCTCAAGGATGCACGTGAAGTATCCAGGATTTTCCGAGACTATCCTCACGCGGTCGAGAATACGCAGGTGTTTTTCGCAGGGCTGAGCTTTTCCCTGAATGAGTTGAAACATAATTATCCCGCGGAAAACGATCCCGGCGAAACCCCGCAGCAAACTCTGAAAAGGCTGACGTGGGCAGGAGCGGCAAAACGTTATCCGGATGGTATTCCCGAGAAAGTGGCGCAGCAGATCGAGTATGAGCTGAAACTCATCGGCGACAAGAATTATGCCTCCTACTTTCTGACGGTTCACAAGATCATCCAGCACGCTCGTTTTCAGATTGGTGTGCTCTGCCAGGGGAGGGGGTCGGCAGCGAATTCGGTCATTTGCTTTTGTCTTGAGATTACCGAAGTCGATCCTCAAAAGAGCACGCTCCTCTTCGATCGCTTTATTTCGATGGACCGGGACGAGCCGCCTGATATCGATGTCGATTTCGAGCATGACAGGCGTGAAGATGTCATCCAGCATATTTATGGAAGGTATGGCGTCGCGCATGCCGGGCTGACGGCAGCCGTCACCAGCTATCGCACTCGTTCGGCAGGCCGCGAAGTCGCCAAGGCCTTTGGCCTGTCGGAGGATGTTCAGTCGGCCATCAGCAGTCTCGTCTGGGGCTGGTCGGAAGACAATCTCTCGGAGCGGGATGCGAAGGCGGCTGGCCTCGACATCAAAAATCCAGTGACGCGGAATGTGCTGAAATATGCATCGGAACTCCTCGGTTTTCCGCGTCACCTCACACAGCATGTCGGTGGCTTCGTCATCACGCGGGACCGGCTCGACGAAGTGGTGCCGATCATGAAGACGGCGATGCCGGATCGATACATGATCGAGTGGGACAAGGACGATCTCGACAATGTCAAGATTCTCAAGGTGGATGTTCTGGCGCTCGGCATGCTCACCTGCCTGCGGAAAGCTTTCTCGCTGCTTGAACTGCATTATGAGATCAAGAAGACGCTCGCCGATCTCGGCAATAGGGAGCATGGAGAAGAAGGCGAGCCGGTCTATGACATGATGGGCCGCGCCGATACGGTCGGGGTTTTCCAGATCGAAAGCCGGGCGCAGATGAGCATGCTGCCGCGTCTGAAGCCCAGGCGCTTTTATGATCTTGTCATCGAGGTGGCGATCGTCCGGCCGGGACCGATCCAGGGCGACATGGTCCATCCCTATCTGAAAAGACGGGAACAGATGAAAAGGAATATTCCGATCGAATATCCGAGTGAGGAGCTGAAGACGGTTCTTGAAAGAACTCTTGGTGTGCCTTTGTTCCAGGAGCAAGCCATGCAGATTGCAATCACTGCGGCAGGCTTTGCGCCAGCGGAGGCGGACCGGCTTCGACGCGCCATGGCAACGTTTAAAAGAACCGGCACGATCGGCAATTTCGAGACGCGTTTCATCGAGGGGATGACGACAAACAAGTGTTACACCAAAGAATTTGCGCAGCAATGTTTCAATCAGATCAAGGGTTTCGGTGAGTATGGATTCCCCGAAAGCCACGCCGCCTCCTTCGCGCTGCTGGTTTATGCCTCCTCGTGGATCAAAGCCTATTATCCCGATGTCTTCTGTGCGGCGCTGCTGAATTCACAGCCGATGGGATTCTACGCGCCGGCCCAACTGGTACGGGATGCACGAGAGCATGGCGTGAAAATCCTGCCGGTCGATATCAACCAGTCGGACTGGGATTGTACCCTGGAAGAGGCCGCCTTCGATCATACGGCCATTGATTTCCGGCACCGTGAAATGCGGGAAATCATCAGGACACGACATGCGGTACGGCTCGGCCTGCGGCAGATCAAGGGTCTTTCGTCCACCGATATGCAGTTGCTCGTCGACAATCGTGGAGGAGGTTACGCGTCGGTGCGTGATCTCTGGCTGCGTTCCGGGCTGCAGAAATCCGTCATCGAGCGACTGGCGGATGCGGACGCCTTTCAATCCATCGGACTATCGCGTCGCGAGGCGCTTTGGGCGGTACGGGCTCTCGATGTGAAGAGCGCAACGGAGGAACTGCCGCTTTTCGGGCAAGTGCGCCATATCGATCTGCAGCCCGAACCTCAGGCAAAGCTGCCGGATATGCTGCCGGGAGAGCAGGTGATCGAAGATTATCGCTACCTGTCGCTGTCGCTGAAGGCGCACCCCGTATCTTTCCTGCGCGACGATTTGCGCAATGCTCGCGTAACACGCAATGTCGACTTGCTGCGCGTCGCGAACGGGCAGCGGGTGACGATTGCCGGCCTGGTGCTGGTGCGGCAGCGACCGGGATCGGCCAGCGGCGTGATCTTCATGACACTGGAAGATGAAACCGGCGTTGCCAATGCGATTGTCTGGCCGAAAATTTTCGAAAAATACCGGTCGGTCGTCATGGGTGCGCGGTTGGTGAAGATCTTCGGAAAACTGCAAAGCCAGAGTGGCGTGATTCATACCGTCGTCGAGCATATCGAGGACATGACGCCTGCCCTTGGTATCCTGCAGCGCGAGGCCCGCCGTTTCGGCGCTTGCGAACGCTCGGACGAGGTATTGCGGCCCGGCGGCGACCAGCGGCAGCTTGGCGATGCGCGCAAGAGGATGGGGCGAGAGACGGCTGCCGCAAGCCGGCATACGGATGTGGCGGAAACCGCCGATGTCATGCCGCGCGGCCGGAATTTTCATTGAACGCGTCGCGCTGCCCTGACTTATCTCCACGTCTTTTGTCGTGCATGTCATCGCCTCCGAAGCGAATATTAGAAAATTTGCAACAGGCTCCGCCTAACGTGGCTTGCAGGGAAGCGGACTCGAATTTTTTCTTGACAGCAACCATCTTCTTTAGCAGAAAACACGATAGTCAGTGTCATGTTTGGAAATGAAGACGTGCTTGTCTGCAGCTGCAATTACATAACCGACAAGGAAATCCGGGAGGTTATCACCAACCTTCTCGACGAAGATTGTTGGCAGCTTATCGTGCCTGCGAAGGTCTACCACGCCATGGAAAAACGCGGCCGTTGCTGCGGCTGCTTCCCCAACGTGGTCGACATCATCATCCAGACGACTGAGGAATATCACGCCCGTCGCCACTCGACGGAGGCCGAAATATTTGATTTCATGTCGCGCTTGAAGCAGTTCCATGAGGAAAACAGGAGAGCGGACATTGAAAGGCGACAAAAAGGTCATCGAGCGGCTTAACGAGGCATTGTTCCTCGAACTCGGTGCGGTCAACCAATATTGGGTTCACTATCGTCTTCTCGAAGATTGGGGCTACACCAAACTCGCCAAGAAGGAACGCGCCGAGTCCATCGAAGAGATGCATCATGCCGACCGGCTTGTCGCCCGCATCATCTTCCTCGAAGGTCATCCCAATCTGCAGACCTTGGCCCCTCTGCGTATCGGCCAGAACGTCAAGGAAGTCCTCGAAGCCGACCTCGCCGGCGAGTACGACGCCCGCACGGCCTACAAGAAGTCGCGCGATATCTGTTATGACGCCGGGGACTATGTGTCGATGAAGCTGTTCGAAGAGCTGCTGGCCGATGAAGAAGGCCATATCGACTTCCTCGAAACGCAGCTCGATCTGCTCGAAAAAATCGGCGAAAGCAAATACGGCCAGCTCAACGCCGATTCCGCCGACGAAGCCGAATAAGCTCCTACCAGATGCCGGCCGCGTCAGGGCGGCCGGCACTCCCGTGCTCGCCGCGCGCAAATCGGAAGCATCCCGGTCTGATCAGTCCTCCGATTTCAATGCTGTCAGATGCTGGAATTCGGCGATCACCTGGTCATAGACGGCGCGTTTAAAGGGGACGATCAGGCTAGGTAGCTCCTGCATCGGCTTCCATTCCCAGGCGTCGAATTCGGGATCGTGGCCGCCGGGCGGCGGGTTGATGGCAATCTCGTTCTCGTCGCCCTCGAAGCGGAAGGCGAACCAGCGCTGCGTCTGACCGCGGAATTTTCCTTTCAGTCCGATGCCGATCAGCGTCGGCGGCAGATCGTAATTGATCCAATCGCTTGCCTCGGCGAGCAGCGTCACCGTCCTGATGCCGGTTTCCTCATAGAGCTCGCGATAGGCGGCATCCAGGGGATCCTCGCCCTTGTCGATGCCTCCCTGGGGCATCTGCCAGAGCTGCGGCGAGCCGTCATATTCGGAATTGCCGTCAGGGATGCGTCGGCCGGCCCAGACCAGGCCATCGCGGTTCAGGATCATCACGCCGACGCATGGGCGATAGGGCAGATCCTCGGCTTTCACGGTCGCTTGGCTCATCTTCTTCTCCGTTGAGACATCATCTCAGGGGTTTTTGGGGTCGTTGGAAAGCGCCGCGACGCCGACGATCTCGATGCCGCGCATCGAAGCCTCCTCGCTCCACTTGGCAATGGCGTCGACGCTTTCGTCAAAAGCCGAGGCGATGCCGATCGCCTGGCCGTTTTTGCGTGCGATGCGTTCGAGCTCGTCGAGTTTCTTCAGGATGGTGTCGACATTAAGCTGGCCGTCGAGCTGCAGATCGGCAAAGGCATAGGGCAGTTCGGTCCCCTTGGCGACATCCGCCGTTTTCGACTGCGCCGACGTCCCGTCGTCGAGGAAGAGCAGGCCGCGTTTGCCGATATCGCGCATCACGGGTTCCATGGCGGCAGGGTCGGAAAGGAAACGGCCGCCGAGATAGTTCATGATACCGGTGTAATTGGTGATCTCGCCCATCGCCTTGTGCAGGTTCTCGATGTTGCGGGCGATCGGCTTTGAGGTCAGCAGGGTCTCCGGGCCCGGATCATTGGCCGGATAATCAAACGGTTCAAGCGGCACCTGAAGAAGGATTTCATGGCCGCCGCGGCGAGCCTCCTGCATCCAGCGCTGGAGGCTGTTGCCGCTTGCGGCAAAGGCCAGCGTGATCTCCTCGGGCAATTCGGCGATGGCGCGCTGCGTTCCTGTCTGGCTGAGCCCAAGGCCGCTGACGACAATGGCAATGCGCACACCGCGGGCGCCGGACGAGGGGCGGGCATACTGATCCATCGGCCGTCGGCCGTCGGGACCGACGATCGGCAGCCTGCCATAGGCCGAATCCTCGAGCAGTGTCTCGTTCGGCAGCGCCGCCATGCGCGGATCCTGGCCGACCTGCATGGCATCGACCAATACCGGTCCGCTGCCGTCGCGGGGACGGGGGCTGTATTTGGTAACGACGGAGCCGTCGCCGGTGACCATCTGCTCGACATTGGCGCCCGAACGCGGTTCCGCGCGCGGCATTCCATCCGCCGCCTGGCCGGCCGGCGTCTGCGCTGGTTGAGGTGTGCTGGAAGAGGGCGCTGCCGCTTGCTCGGTTGCCGGCGTTTTTTTGCGCTCGAGCCCGTCGCCGCGAAAGGCCGTATAGAGAGAGAAGCCGCCTATCGCGAAAAGGCATAGACTGGCGGCGATCCGGCCGAGGCGCAGCACTCCCGGCCGCCGACTGCCGGTTTTGCGGTTGCGCCCCAAAGGCGCATGCAGGTCCGTTCCCAATTTTCTCGCCCGCTCCAAACCGGGAAACAGCAGAAAGGGTCAAGGCCGGGCGAGTGCCCGGCCTTGCAATGATCGATTACTTGGCGACGACGGCCTTGTCCGGGTTCGGCGGGAAGGCCGGATCGGTCTTCTTGCCGCGCAGCAGGTCGAGCGCGTAGTTCAGCTGAACGTCGTCCTTCGGGTCTGGCGGCACATAGGCAACGGAGCCTGAACCCTCGTCGGTTTCGCTCTGGCCCTTGATGTGGCCGCGCAGGCTGGATTCACCCTCCGTCACCATCTTGCCCTGAAGTTCCTCCGGCAGCGGCTCCTCGACCTTAATGTCGGGTGTGATGCCGGTGCCCTGGATCGAGCGCCCCGACGGCGTGTAATAGAGCGCCGTGGTCAGGCGTAGCGCGCCGTTTTCGCCGAGCGGGATGATCGTCTGGACGGAACCCTTGCCGAAGGAGCGGGTACCGAGAACGGTGGCGCGACGAAGATCCTGAAGGGCGCCGGCGACGATTTCCGATGCGGACGCCGAACCGCCGTTGATCAGCACAATAACCGGCTTGCCGTCCGTCAGATCGCCCGGGCCGGCATTGAAGCGGCGGGTTTCATCGGGATTGCGGCCGCGGGTCGAAACGACCTCGCCACGCTGCAGCAGGGCATCGGAGACATTGATCGCCTGGTCGAGCAGACCGCCCGGATTGAGGCGCAGGTCAAGGACGTAACCCTTCAGCTTGTCGGCCGGAACGGTGTCCTTGATCTTCTTGATCGCCTTCTCCATGTCGGGATAGGTCTTTTCGGTGAAGGAGATGATGCGGAGATAACCGACATCGTCCTCGACGCGCGACTTGACGGCCTGGACGGCGACAACGTCACGGACGATCGTCAGCTCGATCGGCTTGTCGGCGCCCTTGCGGATCAGCGTCAGCTTGATTGGGGTGTTGACGGCGCCGCGCATCTTCTCGACGGCGTCTTCCAGCTTCAGGCCGCGAACGGACTGCCCGTCGATCTCGGAAATGTAGTCGCCGGCGAGAACACCGGCCTTGGCGGCGGGCGTGTCATCGATCGGCGTGATGACCTTGACGAGCTCGTCTTCCATTGTGACTTCGATGCCGAGACCGCCGAACTCACCCTTCGTCTGGGTGCGCATATCTTCGGCGTCCTTCGCATTCATGTAGCTCGAATGCGGGTCGAGCGAAGACAGCATGCCGTTGATGGCGTTTTCGATCAGCTTGTCTTCGGCCGGCGGCGTGACGTACTGCGCGCGCACGCGTTCGAAGACATCGCCGAATACCGACAGTTCCTTGTAGGTGGAGGATCCGGCTGCTTCTGCCGGCACACCTGCCGAATAAATGACGCTCATCGCGGTCGCACCCATCAATGCGCCGACCAGAACAAGAGAAGCCCTACGAATCATTGCGTGCCTTTCCAGTGTCCTTGGCGGTCCACCACGGTCGGGAATCGACCGGTTTACCGTCTTTTCGAAATTCAATGTAAAGCGTTGGCCGGTCCGTTTCCAGCGCCAATGCAGTTGCGCTCGCCACTCTTTTCGCTCCCATCATGGCGAGCGGTTCACCAGAGAAAACGAATTTTCCCTGACGGGTATTGATGGTATCCATTCCCGAGAGAACCAGGTGGTATCCGTCGCCCGCGTCGAGAATGATCATCTGACCGTAACTGCGGAAAGCGCCGGCAAAAACCACCAGCCCGTCTGCCGGGGCCG
Source organism: Rhizobium sp. Nf11,1 (assembly GCF_050587665.1). NCBI lineage: Bacteria > Pseudomonadati > Pseudomonadota > Alphaproteobacteria > Hyphomicrobiales > Rhizobiaceae > Rhizobium > Rhizobium sp. Nf11,1. The sequence goes on from NZ_JBOBHU010000015.1 coordinate 122,939, forward strand.
TCACCACTGTCTCCGGGTTGGTGGCGACCGTCATTCCCATGGCTTCATGCCCGGTGCCATCGGCATCGCCGAACTGGCGCAGGATATCGCCTGCCACGGGCAGTTCCAATTTCGCCCTCAAATCTGCGAAGGGATATGCGGGCGCAATGCGGTTTTTATCGGGCACGCCGCTCTCGGCCAGCGCCTTGGCCTGAGCCCGCTGCTCGTCCGTCAAGAGCTTGCGGTTCTCCTCGGCCTGACGGGCCGCGGCGGCCGCTTCGCGTACCGAGGCGATCTCGGATTCCATCGAGGCGACGAGGCCTTCGAGGCTGGTCGCCTTGCCCGCGAGTTCCTCGGACCGCTTCTTCTCGGCCTCCAGATCAGCGGCGTTGCTGCGGCTGAGCTTGTCGTTTTCGGCAAGCAGCAGATCCATGCGGCGCTCTTCCTCGATGCTGTCGGTCATCGTCGCCGTCAGCTGGCTCTTCTCGGCGGCGCTTGCCGTCTGTAGCGCGGCCAGGCTTGCGAGATCGGCGGCGAGCTTGTCGGTTTCCTTGCGGATGCCGGGAACGACGGCGCCGAGCAGGATGGCGCTGCGCACGGATGCAAGCGCGTCGTCCGGGGTGACGAGCAAAGCCGGCGGCGGATTGCGGCCCATGCGCTGGAGTGCCGCCAGCACCTCGGCCAGCAGGCCGCGGCGTTCGTGCAAGGAACGGCGGATGCCATCCTCCTTGACGCCGAGGTCGGCAAGCTTCTTCTCGCTCTCAAGGATCTGTTTTTCCAGCCCCTTGCGGCGGGCGGCGGAATCGATCAGCGCCTGGCGAATGCTCTGCGTGCCTTTTTCCAGATTGGCGATACTCTGCTGGAGTTCGCTCACCTTATCGGAGGAGAGGCTGATTGATTTCGACAGGGTTTCGAGTTCGGCGCGGGTCTGATCGCGTTTGGCGGCAAGTTCGGCGGCCGGATCGGGCGGCGGCGCCTCGGCGGGCGGCGGGTGTGAAGATTGCGCCGCTTCCGGGGCGGCATCCTGGGCCAGAACTGAAAACGGGCTTGTCGAGACGAGGATGACCGCAACACCGAAACCGGCCGCAAGTGCCGGCAAAATCATGCGGTGTCGCCTGGTTGGAGTCGTCGTCATGCGTGTCCGGGCACTCTCTCAAATCGCGCGGAGACTAAGCTGATTTGGCACGCTTTGCCAGAAAGTTTGCAGGAGAAAGCCTGCCTGCGCAAAACACGGCTGCGTGACAATGCGACGCATAGCCGAGCCATGGACCGAGCGTGAATGGTCAGACACGGTGATAGGGATGGCCGGACAAAATGGTGACGGCGCGGTAGAGCTGCTCGGCGATCAGAGTGCGCACGAGTTGATGCGGCCAGGTCATCTTGCCCAGGCAAAGCGTGGCGTCGGCCCGGTCGTAAAGGCCGGGATCAAGGCCGTCGGCTCCGCCGATTGCAATCGTCAGCTCACGTTTGCCCTGGTCACGGTAGTTTCCGAGCAGCTTGGCGAAGGCTTCACTGTCGAGCGCCTTGCCGCGTTCATCGAGAAGGATGAGAACGCTGCCCTCGGTCAGCGATTTCAGCAGCATCGCCGCCTCTTCTCGCTTTCGAGTCTCCGCATTGGAGGCCCGGCTTTCACCGACTTCAGCAACGCGGGTGAATTCGAGGCCGACAGCAGAGCCGGCCTTGGCAAAACGATCGAGGTAACGGGCCACAAGATCCTTTTCGGGGCCGGACTTCAGCCGTCCCACCGCAAAAAGACCAATTCGCATTTCCCCGCTCCTGCTCGTGACGGCATTTCAGGCACACGATACACCGCGGCCGGCTTCTCATGTTTCCCGGCCAGTCAAATGCCGCATCTCAGGCGCCGGGCGATGCCGGCCCGCCTGTCAGTGCCGTGTCTCTTCATCCATATCCGGAGCCGCCCACATCTTTTCGATGTTGTAGAACTCGCGGATTTCGGGACGGAACACATGCACAATGATGTCACCCGTGTCGATCAGGATCCAGTCGCCGCCTTCCTGACCTTCGACGCGGGCCGTACCGAAGCCTTCGTCCTTGAGATCGGTGAGCAGGTGATCCGAGATCGCCAGGACGTGCCTGTTCGAGCGGCCGGAGACGACCACCATGTAGTCTCCAAGCGCCGATTTTCCGGCGATGTCGATCGTGACGATATCTTCAGCTTTGGAGTCCTCAAGGCTGGTGAGGACGGCTTCTAAGGCGCGGGCAGCGGCATCGGCGCCACGTTCCGCACTCTTCGGGACAACGGCGAGCGTTTTTCCCTTGGCGTGTACTGTTGTCAGTTTTTTCCCTTTCCTGGAATGACAAACCATGCACAACACGAGATCCGATTAAGGCCGGATCATGGTTAAGATAGGCATCAAACCATTAATGTTTCAAGACGTGCTAAGGTACAGAGCGGCCGAAAATCCGATCTGACGTCCGAAATGAAGAATATTGCCGCCGGGGCTGCTTGTGCGGTCGGTGTACAGTTTCCGTATCGCGGCGTAAAGTGCGGCAAATTCCTCGATTTTCCGATTCGATGACCGACTCAGCCGTAAAAACACCTGTTCCCGTCCTGCGAATCAGCTTCCCGAATGAGCACCGCCTCGGTCACGGCAAGATGGAGCTGCTGGAGCATATCCGCGCGACCGGGTCGATCTCGGCGGCCGGGCGGGCGATGAACATGTCCTATCGCCGCGCGTGGCTGCTCGTCAGCGAAATGAACCGGATGTTCTCAGAACAGGTGGTGGAGCCGCAGCGCGGGGGCCAAAAGGGCGGCGGCGCGGCATTGACGCCGTTCGGCGAAGAATTGCTAGCGCGGTTTCGCCGAATGGAACAGACGGTGCGGGAGAGCCTTGCCGAGGATCTCGCCTGGCTCGAAGCCAAGCGTAACCTGCTGCTTGGCGAGCACGATTGATCAGCTTTCCAGGGCAACCGTCTTGATGATGGCGAAGACGGTCTTGCCGGGCCGGAGATCGAGGCGCTCGCAGGAAAGCGCGGTGATGCGCGAGAGAACGGCATCGCCGTCACAATCGAGCCGGATTTCGACCGTTCCGTCATCGTCCGGCGCCATGTCTTCGATTTTGCCTTCAAGAATGTTCAGCGCGCTCAGGCCCTCGGGCCTTGCGGTCGCCAGCATGACATCTCGGGAAGGAATGCGGATGCGTACCGGTCTGCCTGAGGCAAGGGCGGTGCCGGGAATATGCAGCCGGTTGGATTTCAGAGCGACGATCGACAGGCGGTGGCGCGCATCGAAGCTCTCGACCGTGCCTTCGAGCAGCGCCCCCACCTCTTTCCGGTCGGAAGCCGCAGAGGGATGGCTCAATATGTCGACTGCGGGACCTGTCGCCTCGACTTTGCCGTCGTGCATGACGACGACCTGGCTTGCCAGCCGCGCCACCTCGGCGATCGCATGGCTGACATAGACGATCGGGATTTCGGTCTCATCGCGCAACCGCTCGAGATAGGGCAGGATCTCGGCCTTGCGCGCCTCGTCGAGGGCGGCAAGCGGCTCGTCCATCAGGAGCAGGCGCGGCGAGGAGAGAAGGGCACGGCCGATCGCGACCCGCTGCTTTTCGCCGCCGGAAAGTTTTGCGGGGCTGCGTTCCAACAGCGGCTCGATGCCGAGCAGGTCGATGATATGATCGAAGCTCTCGCGGTGTGCCGTCTTGGGGGCAAACCAGCGGCCGTAGGAAAGATTGGCGCGGACGCTCAGATGCGGGAACAGCCGCGCCTCCTGGAAGACATAACCGAAACGGCGGCGGTGTTTCGGGACGAAGATGCCAGCTGTCGTTTCGGTGAGGCGCTCGCCGTCAAGCACGACGCGGCCCTCATCCGGCCGGGCGAGACCGGCAATGATGCGCATCAGTGAGGTCTTGCCGGAGCCGGAGCGGCCGAACAATGCGGTCACACCGCCTTCGGAGGTGAAGGCGGCGTCGAGTGTGAAGGCACCGAGCCTTTGTTTTGCCTCGACGATCAGCGTCATTCCGGATCGATCCTCCGGCCGGCGAGACGAGCGAGGAATTCGGAGGCGAGCAGGGCGGCCATGGATATGACGATGGCGACGAGCGTCAGCCGCAGCGCACCGGCATCACCGCCCGGCACCTGGGTGAAGGTGTAGATCGCTGCCGGCAGCGTCTGCGTCTCGCCGGGAATGTTGGAGACGAAGGTGATCGTCGCGCCGAATTCCCCCATCGCCTTGGCGAAGGAGAGGATCATGCCGGCGATGATGCCTGGGAGCGTCAGCGGCAGCGTGATCGTCAGGAAAATCCAGACAGGGCCGGCGCCGAGCGTTCCGGCCGCCTCCTCCAGCTTGCGGTCGACTGCTTCGATCGAAAGGCGGATGCTGCGCACCATCAGCGGAAAGGCCATGACGGCACAGGCGAGTGCGGCGCCCGTCCAGCGGAAGGAGAAGACGATCCCGAAATGCTGGTCGAGCAGGCTGCCGATCGGACCGCGGCGGCCGAAGAGGATCAGGAGAAGGAAACCGGTGACGACGGGCGGCAGGATCAGCGGCAGGTGAACGATGCCGTTCAGCACCGACTTGCCCCAGAAGCGGCCGCGGGCCAAGAGCAGGGCAACGAGAATGCCGAAGGGCAGGCTCGCCAGCATCGCGACGATCGAGACGCGCAGGCTGAGCAGGATCGCCGTCCATTCCTCATTGCTCAGGCCGAATATGTTCAACTGCAGTCGTCTCCCTGGAAAATCCGGCATCATCCGACGCCTGCCCCTCATCCGCCTGCCGGCACCTTCTCCCCGCTTGCGGGGCGAAGGGGAATGGCCGCAACCTCTCCGTCCCTCGCTAACGTCTCGCAGGGCACGTCCCCTCTCCCCGCGAGCGGGGAGAGGGTTAGGGTGAGGGGCGACCATCCGCGCGAAGTGGGCAGCCGGAGTAGTAGGTCAGCAGCTTTGACTGACGCTAAGCTATCGCCCCTGATTCCGCAATCGCCTCAGTTTCTCAATCACTTCAGGATAGTGAAGCCCTGCGCCGTGAAGAAGACGGACGCCTTGTCCGATTTCAGGAAGTCGATATAGGCCCTTGCATCCGGGTTCTTGCTCTTAGCAAGGATCGCGACCGGATAGATGATCGGTGGGTGGGAGTCGGCCGGGAAGGTGCCGACGATCGCGACACCCTTGTCGGCCGCTGCGTCGGTCTGGTAGACGATGCCGTAAGGCGCTTCGCCGCGGGAGACAAGGGCGAGGGCTGCGCGTACGCTTTCGGCGCCGGCGACCTTGCTTTCGACCGATGTCCAGACGCCGAGTTTTTCCAGCGCAGCCATGCCGTATTTGCCCGCGGGAACCGATTTCGGCTCACCCATGGCAAGCCTGCCGTCACCAAGCAAAGCGGCGAGATCGAAACCCTGTTTGATCTCGACCGGCTTTGCCTTGTCCTTTTCGGCCACGAGCACGATCCGGTTTCCGAGCAGGTTCGAGCGGGTGTCGGCTTTGATCAGCTTCTTATCCGCGAGGTAGTCCATCCAGTCGAGGTCGGCCGAGATGAAGATGTCGGCCGGCGCGGCGTTTTCGATCTGCTTGGCAAGAGCCCCGCTCGCCGCATAGGAGGCGACGGCTTCCTTGCCGCTCTCCTGGGTCCAAGCGGCATTGGCGGCGTCGAGCGCATTTTTGAGACTTGCCGCGGCAAACACGGTCAGCTTCTCAGCAGCTGCGGGCGCCGGCAGCGCCGCGCCTATGCAGAGAGCCGCGATCGCGGCGGTTGCCAGCTTCATCCATTGGCGGCGGTTCTGCATGCATTCAGTCCCCAGGTATCGAAATGTTTCTACGAATATAACGATACTCATAGTTTGGCTAGGGGATATGTCCATGAAAATATAACCCTACCGGCGGCCGGGCTTATCTCTTCATGGCGGGCTTGCTTTTGAGAGGTTGGTCCGTAGGCGCGCAATGAGCGGGGATGGCGATTGCCAAATCAGCGGACCCGCAGGGGGGAAAGAGTTGTTTTGCAGAGCTTGCCGATTAATGCGGCAGCATTCGACGCCTCGTGAGCGCAGTATTGCGTCGGTTGCATTGCTGCATTGCACAAAATGATATTCACCTTGCCGCGGAATATGGTACAACACAGTCATCGAAACGGCTTTCTCCTCCTCCCATAGCCGTTCGACAGGATCGGCAACACTCCTCCTCCCAGTTGTCGATCGAGTTTATAAGCCCGACGGATCTCCTCCCCCGTCGGGCTTTCTCGTTTCCGGGATTTTTTCTAAAATCAACTATCTGACCGTGCCCGGCAAAGCGCCATTGCGGATTGCCGTCGAGCTCAGGCCGGAGCGCGGGCCGTGGATGAAGGTCCAGGCCGGCGCCCGCTTCTTCCAGAGAACGCGCGCATCGTCCTCGTCGACGCGGGCGAAATCGAAGCTCCGCGTCATTTTCGAAGAGAGATAGGAGAGCGTCGCGCCCGGCCGGTCGATCACCGCGATCGGAAAGGTGCGGGCGATCTCCTGCCATTTCTGCCATTTGTGAAAGGTCTGCAGGCTGTCGGCGCCCATGATCCAAATGAAATGCACATGCGGATTGCGGGCTTTGACGCGGGCCAGCGTATTGGCTGTGTAGCTGACGCCGAGCGCCTGCTCGAAAGCGGTGACCTTGATGCGCGGATCGGCGGCGACACGCTCGCTTTCGGCAATTCGTTCGGCGAGCGGCGCGAGAAGATTGCGGCTTTTCAGCGGATTGCCGGGGGTCACCATCCACCAGAGCTGGTCGAGACCGAGCCGCTTGATGGCGATTTCGGCGACGAGCGCATGGCCCTCATGCGGCGGATTGAACGACCCGCCGAACAGGCCGACGATCATGCCGCGCTCGCTGTGCGGCATGCGGAGATAACGTCGGTCCAGCTCTTCCGTCGTCACGTCAGGGTCGGGTCTGTCCGGCACCGCGCACCCGGTATTTGAAGGAGGTCAGCTGTTCGACACCGACGGGACCGCGGGCATGCATCTTGCCGGTGGCGATGCCGATTTCCGCGCCCATGCCGAACTCACCGCCATCGGCGAACTGGGTAGAAGCGTTGTGCAGCAGGATCGCCGAATCGACTTCGGTGAAAAAACGCTCGACGACGCCGGGATCCTCGGCGATGATGGCCTCGGTGTGGTTCGAGGAATATTTCTGGATATGGGCGATGGCACCCGATATGCCGTCGACGACGGCGACCGAGATGATCGCGTCGAGATATTCGGTCGACCAGTCCTCCTCCGTCGCGGGCTTCAGGCCGGGCGCAACTTTCAGCACCGCCGCCGAAGCGCGGATCTCGCAGCCGGCGTCCGTCAGCACCTCGAGCAGCGGCGTCAGATGCGTGCCGGTTGCCGCGATATCGACGAGCAGAGTCTCGGCCGCGCCGCAGATGCCGGTGCGGCGCATCTTGGCGTTGGCGACGATCTTCTTCGCCATTTCGATATCGGCCGAGGCATCGACATAGATATGGCAAAGGCCTTCGAGATGGGCAAAGACCGGCACCCGGGCCTCGGTCTGCACGCGGGCAACCAGGCTCTTGCCGCCGCGCGGCACGATGACGTCGATTGCGCCGTCGAGGCCACGCAGCATGGCGCCGACGGCGGCTCGATCGGTAACAGGGACAAGTTGGATAGCGTGCTCTGGAAGTCCCGCGGCCTTCAATCCTTCAACCATGCAGGCATGGATAGCCTGCGATGAACGACGCGAATCCGAGCCGCAGCGCAGGATGACCGCATTGCCCGCTTTCAGGCAGAGCGCCCCGGCATCGGCGGTGACGTTCGGCCGGCTTTCGAAGATCACCCCGATGACGCCGAGCGGCGTGCGGACGCGCTCGATCTTCAGGCCGTTCGGCCGGTCCCAGGCGGCGATGACTTCGCCAACCGGATCGGCAAGGGCGGCGATGGCGCGGATTCCCTCGGCCATCTCGGCAATGCGCTTTTCGTTCAGCGTCAACCGGTCGACGAAGGAGGCAAGCGTTTCGCTGCCTTCGATATCCTTCAGGTCCTTGGCGTTTTCGGCCAGGATATGCGCCCTGCTCGCCAGGATCGCGTCGGCCATGGCGTTCAGGGCCTTGTTCTTCGCCTCGGTGGACGCAAAGCCCAACGGTCGCGCGGCAGCCTTCGCCTTGCGGCCGATGTCGTTCATCAGCGCATCAATGTCAGGCCCCGGCGCAACGGTATCAAGCATAGCTCGCGTCCTTCTTCTGCCTTTCCGATTTCGGTCTGATCTGGGCGGTCATCACCATGTCGTCGCGATGGACCATGGCGGCGCGTCCGGCATAACCGAGAATGGCCGCGATCTCGGCCGACTTGCGGCCGGCGATGCGGCGGGCGTCCTCGGCATCGTAGCTTGCCAACCCGCGGGCGATCTCGCGACCGGCCGGTCCGATGATCGCTACCGTGTCGCCGCGGCTGAAGAGGCCGGAAACGCTGCGCACGCCGGCGGGAAGCAAGCTCTTGCCGGCGCCGAGCGCGGTGACGGCGCCCTCGTCGACATGCAGTTCGCCTGCCGGCTGCAACTGCCCGGCGATCCAGGTCTTGCGGGCGGTGACTGGCGTTCCGGAAGGGGCGAACCAGGAGGAGCGCGCGCCGTTTTCGATCGCCGACAGAGGGCTTTCGGTCTTGCCCGACGCGATGATCATGGCGCAGCCCGACGTGGTGGCGATCTTGCCGGCATCAATCTTGGTGCGCATGCCGCCACGCGAGAGCTCGGAGGCGGCCCCTCCGGCCATCGCCTCGATTTCCGGGGTGATTTCGCCGATCGTCTCGAGGAAGGCCGCATTCGGATCGAGATGCGGCGGCGCGGTGTAGAGGCCGTCAATATCGGAAAGGAGGATGAGCAGGTCGGCGCCGGTCATCGTCGCCACACGGGCGGCAAGCCGGTCGTTGTCGCCATAGCGGATCTCGCTGGTCGCGACCGTATCGTTCTCGTTGATGATCGGCACGGCGCCGATCTTCAGGAGCTGATTGATGGTGGCGCGTGCGTTGAGATAGCGGCGGCGTTCCTCGGTATCACCGAGCGTCAGCAGGATCTGGCCGGCGACGATTTCGTCGCGCGACAGGCTCTCCGACCAGGCGCGTGCCAAGGCGATCTGGCCGACGGCGGCGGCGGCCTGGCTTTCCTCTAGCTTCAGCGCGCCGGCGGGCAGGTTGAGCACCGAGCGGCCGAGCGCAATTGCCCCCGAGGAGACGACGAGCACGTCGATCCCCTTGGCCTTCAGGCCTGCAATATCGGCGCACATCGCATCGAGCCAGGCCTTCTTCAGCCCGGCCTTACGATCGACCAGCAGGGCCGAGCCGATCTTGATGACGATGCGGCGGTAGCGGCCAAGCGGCTTACGGCTGGTCATCGGCCGCATCCTCGTCCGTGCCTTCTTCGCTGACGATCATGTCGCGATGCCGGAGCTTCGGCACCTTGGCCGGCTTCTCCTCGGCATTCTCTTCGACGATGATATCGCGCAGCGCGCGCAGAACCTCCGTCATGCCCCTGCCGGTGACAGCGGAGATCTGGAACGGCGTCTTGCCGCAGGCCTTCGCCAATTCCTTCGTCTTCTTCTTCAGTTCGGCCTCGTCGAGCACGTCGATCTGCGACAGCGCCACGATCTCGGGCTTATCGGTCAGCTCATTGCCATAGGCTTCGAGCTCGTGTTTGACCGTCTTATAGGCCTTGCCGACCTTTTCCTCCTGGGCGGAGACGAGATGGAGCAGCACGCGGGTGCGCTCGACATGGCCGAGGAAACGGTCGCCGATGCCGACGCCCTCATGAGCGCCTTCGATCAGGCCCGGAATATCGGCCAGGATGAACTCCCGCTCGTCAACCGTGGCAACGCCGAGATTGGGATGCAGCGTGGTGAAGGGGTAGTTGGCGATCTTCGGCCGGGCGCGGGTAACGGATGCGAGGAAAGTCGACTTGCCGGCATTGGGCAGGCCGACAAGGCCGGCATCGGCAATCAGCTTCAGCCGCAGCCAGATGGTTTTTTCCTCGCCTGGCAGGCCGGGATTGGCCCAGTCAGGGGCCTGGTTGACCGAGGTTTTGAAATGGGCGTTGCCGAAGCCGCCATTGCCGCCATGGGCAAGGCAGTAACGCTGGCCTTCCTCGGTCAGGTCGCAGATCATTGTTTCCCGGTCTTCCTCGAAGATCTGGGTTCCCACGGGGACCTTCAACGTCACGTCGCTGCCGTTGGCGCCGGTGCGGTTGCGGCCCATGCCGTGGGTGCCGATCGTCGCTTTGAAATGCTGCTGGTAGCGGAAATCGATCAGCGTGTTGAGGCCGTTGACGGCCTCCACCCAGACATCGCCGCCGCGTCCGCCATCACCGCCATCGGGGCCGCCGAACTCGATGAATTTCTCGCGCCGGAAGGAAACGCTGCCCGCGCCGCCATCTCCGGATCGGATATAGACCTTTGCTTCGTCGAGAAATTTCATTTTTACTTCCAAATATTCCGTGGCAGTTGGACGGCCCGTCTTGGCCCATTCGATATAGGCGGTTCCGACGGAGGTCAAAGATTATCGTGAATTTTGTCAGCTATAACATACAGTACGGCTTCGGTCTCGACGGCCGATACGATCTGGCGCGCATTGCCCGCAGCCTCGAAGGCGCCGACGTCATAGCGCTGCAGGAGGTGACCCGCGGTTTCTCCCGCAACGGTTTTGCCGACATGGTGGCAGGGATTGCCGCCTTGTTTCCCGACCATTTCTGGGTGTATGGGCCGGCCTGCGACATCCATATCGACGGGGGCAAAGGCGGCCTGCAGCCGGTGCGCGGCACGCGTTTTCAGTTCGGCAATATGGTGCTGTCGCGCTGGCCGATCCTGTCGACGCGGACGCTGCTTCTGCCACGCAGCCGGACGATCGCCAAGATCAACCTGCAGCGCGGCGCAACCGAGGCGCTGATCGCCATTCCGGGCGGCGCGATCCGCGTCTACTCCGTGCATCTCGACCATGTCTCCGCCGACGAGCGCATCCGCCAGCTGCAATTCTTGAACGGGCAAGTCAACGCATTCGTCCAGGAGGGCGGATCGCTGACGGGCGGTGGCGAGCTCGATCTGCCGGAGCTGCCGCTGCCCGAGGATTATGTGATCATGGGCGATTTCAACATGGAGCCGGAATCGCCGGAATATTGCGCACTTGCCGGTGCCGGCGGCGGATATTACGGCCGTGTTGCCAGAATCGGCACGCCGATGGACGCTTTTGCGGCGCTTAACGCTTACACGCCGGACAGCTACAGCTGGATGGATCCTGATGATCACGGCAAACGCATGCATCTTGACTATTGCTTCGTCAGTTGCGGCCTGGAGAGCCGGTTGAAATCCACCCGGATCGATACGCAATCCCACGGTTCCGATCATTTCCCTGTCTGGGTCGAGATCGGCGATTGACGAAGACGCCGCCGAGCCGGCGGCGTCTTCTTTTCCACTTCTTTCAGAGCATCTTCGACACCATGCTCTGTTATGCGACCTTGCGCGGCTGCAGCGCGCCCGGCTGCAGCACGGTTTCGATATGCGACACCATGGTGTTGCGGGCGAAACAATAGATTTCGCCGCAACCGGTCATGCGGAAACCGAGCTTCTCCTGCAGTCGCAGCGAAGCCGGGTTGTCGGCGAAGACACCGGAATGAACAGGCGTCTCCGGCATGCGGCGCGAAAAGCGTTCGATGATCGCCGCCACCGCCTCGCTCATATAGCCGCGTCGCCAGTAGTAACGGTTCAGCCAGTAGCCGAGGTGCCAGCGGCCGTGGCGCAGTTCGATCGAGACGGCGCCGATATGGACATCGTCATTGCCGGTGATGGCGAGCGACCAGTCCGGCAGCGTGCCTGACGTGACCGGCATCAGCCAATCCAGCGCATCCTGCCTGTCGAAGGGCGCGGGGACGCGGGAAAGCATGCGCGTCACCGCGAAATCGGCAAGCGATTCCGCGATGGCGGGCGCATCGCTCAGCCGGTGGGGGCGGAGCGTCAGCCGGGCAGTCGGGATGACCGGCGCGGGGCCGGGCATCATCGGCTTGGTGTCCGGCCTTTGCAGTGCCGTCGTGCTCATGCGATGTTCCCCCAGCTTCGCAGCGACATCCAGGTCTTGCGGTCGAGCCTGTACCATTCGACAGGCACGTTGCTGCCGAGCGCCAGCGAGGCCGCAAGCCCCGATCCCTGGAACTGGAAGCCGCACTTCTGGATGACGCGGCGCGAGGCGACGTTCATCACCCGGCAGCGGGCGTCGATCTGATCGATGTCCTGACGGGTTCTGAACACCATATCGACGAGGGCATGGCAGGCCTCGGTGGTGTAGCCCTGGTTCCAATAGGGCTCACCCAGCCAGTAACCGATCTCGACGGTCCTGCCGTCGCTGTGCGGTTCCACGCCGCAGCACCCCATGAAGGCGCCGTTTTCGGCTTTGGTGATGGCATAGACGCACTTGCCAATCTCGCCATTTCGCGAACGCCAAACAAAGTCGGCGGCATCATTGGCGGTATAGGGGTGCGGCATACGCGATACCATGGTGGCGACTTTGGCGTTGTTGGCGAGATGGGCAAGGGCGTCGATGTCTTCTTCATGTGGCGCGCGCATGACGAGCCTTTCCGATAACAAGACAGGGCAATCGGTCCTTAACCGCTCCGGCCTCAGCCGTTCCTTGGAAGACCGCTGGTCTTCCCGGGAAGACCGTGATTGGTCTACCCTTATCAATTCGCCTTGCATGTTCAGTCCTCCTGTTTGGACAAAGAAAAAGGGGAGATGGCGCCCCATCTCCCCTGTTTTCTGGACTGAACCTGGTACGGCCAGCCGGGTCGATGAGACGCCGGCTGTTTTTGAGCGCTACCGGCTTATTCCGCTGCTTCCGCTTTCGGCATGACAGACACGTAGACGCGACCGTTGGCCTTCGTTCGGTAGTCCACATTGCCGGCGGTAAGTGCAAAGATCGTGTGATCCTTGCCCAGGCCGACGTTGGAACCGGGATGCCACTGCGTACCGCGCTGACGCACGATGATGTTGCCTGCGATGACGGCTTCGCCGCCGAACTTCTTCACGCCAAGGCGCTTGGATTCGGAATCGCGACCGTTGCGCGAGGAACCGCCAGCTTTTTTGTGTGCCATTGGAGTTCTCCTTTTAAACCTGAAACCCGTTGATCTTACTTGGCAGCCACGATGTCCGTGATACGGACGACCGTGTGATGCTGGCGATGGCCGCGCGAACGCTTCGAATTCTGACGACGGCGCTTCTTGAAGGCGATGACCTTCTTGCCGCGGGTCTGGTCGACGACTTCCGCCTTGACGGAGGCGCCGGCTACGAAGGGCGCACCGATCGCCGCGTCGGCGCCTTCGCCGATCACGAGGACTTCGGTGAATTCAATGGAGTCGCCAGCGGATGCTTCAAGCTTCTCGATGGTCAGCACGTCGTTGGCTGCCACACGGTACTGCTTACCGCCGGTCTTGATGACTGCGAACATTTTTTATCCTTTCATGTTCGTTCCGGCGCTCCCCGCTATTTCCGCAGGTGGCCGTCTTTTTATCAGTCGAAGTTAAGCAGGGATTTCAGGGAACTAGCCCAGAACTCTGGTCTGCCGGTGAAACCCCGCGCGAGCGCGAGGCGGGCAAGGGGCGGACTACTCCACTCCTATTGCGGATGCGGGATACGCGAGTGACAGAAAGGTGTCAAGGCAAAAGGATGGAAAAGCTTGAGATTTCGGCTTGCCAACCTGTCATCTGCCCGTTATGAGAACGCCCGCGCCGAACAAGCGCCGACCAAGACCGCGGAGAGGTGGCAGAGTGGTCGAATGCACCGCACTCGAAATGCGGCATACCTGCAAGGGTATCGTGGGTTCAAATCCCACCCTCTCCGCCATCATGCTCCTGTCCGACCCGGAGACATAGGTAACTGCTCC
>NZ_JBOBHU010000016.1:0-130347 GCF_050587665.1 Rhizobium sp. Nf11,1
GGATCAGTACGATCCTAATTTAAGAGATGTTGCGTATGGTTCTTGTTACGGATGAATTGAAACGGAAGAGCGCCGAGATCGGCGCTGACATCGATGATATACGGAGGCGGATCTCGGCGCTCGAACAGCAGCAGTCGGCGCTCAATGTCGTCATGCGGTTACCGCATGTCTCGGCGTGGTGCGGCGGCGCCGGAACGGCGATGGTGCCGACGGGCAGCTCTGGCTTTTCAAAGACTTTGACCGTCGACGCTGCGCCGTTCGCACGCTCCATCAGGCTGAGCGGCCGATCACCACGGCAGAGTGCGGCTCAGCGTTGGCAAATAGAATTCGGCGCGCCTGGATGGCCGATCGTCATCGGCATCTCTGGGAGGTAGCTGTTTAAGACGGTCCACATGGCTCCGGGCGCCGACACTTTGAAGGCCGGCTGAACCATCAATTGATTTAGCTCCACCTCGGTGCCGGTTGCTCTGGTTCAGTATCAGAATCGTCAGACACGTTCATTATGCGCTTTCGACGCCGACCGGCAACGTTTTGCTTGGCTTCCAACCTTTCCAGAATGCCCTGGAGCTGATGCTCGCGCACTCGCACATCAAGACGTTCGTCTTCACGGTATTTCTGGAGGATCGAGACGGGCCTAAGTTGATCGCCGAACTCGCGTTCTGTTGTCTTGCCGATATGCAAGTCACGGACAATGAACTCAAGCTCCCGAAGGGCAGTGAGAGCTCGTTTGACCGCCGGCTTATTTTCCAAATCTGACAGTTGATCTTCGATGTAGCATTCTAGGATCAACAAGCTCGCAACAGCCTGCCGCAACGAGTGATCGCTTCGCCGACCTAACATATTGATGTTGCTCAGCCGGCTCCTAACGCAGTCCAGGGGGTGCATCAATGTGACGGAAATGCCTTCTGGATTTTCAGCATCAGCAAACGTGATTGAATTTTCGAGGAGGGACTTGCCCTCGACCCCTTTGATTTGGGCAAGAAAGTCCACCACTATGTCACGATTTCCAAGCTTGCCCTTTACGACTGCCGCATTCGGGGTGTGGTTGTCACCGGAGGGTATTTCCAGAAGGCCGTCTTCTAGGCTGTTTGCAAGCGCGCGCTCGGCTTCCCGGTTATGATAGAAATCAAGATCCTTGCTCGTCAACTCGCCGAGGCCATCGAGCTCTTCGTCCATGCCATGATAAAGTTCGGCCCAAATATTAACAGCTTGCCCGCCAACTATGACCGGATTAAATCGCTGAACAAATCCGAGAAGTGTTTGAACTTCTTCTGCTGTAAGATGCGGCTCTGCATCTTCGTCACCGTCGACAATCATCTCCGGCTCTCTCTTAGGAGCGAGCCAATGCTTTGCCGCCGATAGCAACCATCTTGTAACGATGAAGGGGAAGTTCAGCGAACGCTGAGTTCTCGCGGCGCAACTGAGCGGGGCTTACCGAACCATTATCGAGGCGCACTTGGTCACGATCGCGGCTCTCTTGCTTTTCGAGAGCGCGTTTGCGCGAATCAAGATGGGCAACCCTGTAGCTCATACCGCTTATCCTAGCCAGATTTCCTTTACATTAGTTGAACAGCCATTTCAATGGTCCAGATGAAGCACCTAGTCCATTAGACAGCGCTCATACCATCGGGCAATCAAGATAAGACAGGAGGAAACACATTTCAATTCGCCGGCCAATCGAACAAGAGCTTCTACGCCACTCTGAAGGCTACTCAGCCGGGCTTAGCCCTCTTCTCAGACAAGATCCGGCGAACAGTTGCCCTGCCAATATCCGCATAGGTTCCTTGACGTCGCCTCGGCAAGGCCTTGTAGAGCATGCCCCAAATAACGCACCGAGAAATCAGGATCGATGGAACGGCTTCGATCGGCTGCTCAGTATTTCGAGCGGCTAATTGCCTAACATGCGCTTCGAAGCCGAGAATTCGGAGCTGGTGTCAGTTGCTACCTGATTTCCGTACAACTATCGCCATCGAAGGTCAGGACGACTCCTTTGCAGACCTGCGACGACTGATGACTCCACGCAGCAGCGGCCGGAAGAATGCCTTGCTGAAGCGGCCGGTTGGCAGCTCGGGTTCAAGATAGAATGAGTTTCCGACGACCGTCGGTATTGAACTCATCAAAGATGATCCAAAGCCTGCGGTCGACATCGAGGCCGGCACGGCGCTTTTCGATCGCCGGCACTTCCGCGGCGAACTGCGATGCCTCTGGCTGCTTTGTGGTGATGGGAAAGAAGAAAACCAGATCACCGCCCGGCCGCGGCATTCTCACACCGACGGCGACCGGCCGCTCCTTGCGCCCTTCCATTTCACCATGCCCAGCCTCCCGCGCCGTAGATGCGGATAGCAAATGACGCTGGCGGTCTGGACCGGTTCGTAGCTCACAAACGGCCTGCCTCGTCCTCATCGGCAAAGGCTTCGACGGCGCTTTCGAACTCGGCGAGCAGTTCATCGGACATTGTTTCAATGGTGCCCACGGTGCGCCGGGCGGACAGCCCTATCAGGCGCTGATAATCTTCGATATTGAGGAGAACGAGGCGGGGCTTATTCCGCTTTGTGATGGTCACCGGGCGGCGCAGCGCCTCGGCGATAATGTCGCCGGACTTACGCGAGAGATCGCTGGTCGAATAGGACCCGCTTGATTTAGCCATGTGGGCTTCCTTATTGCAGCACTGCTTAGATGTACGGCATTTACAAGATTGCTGTAACTTGGAAACTAACATCGAGACGCTTCCGGAGAGGAGTGCGACGCCTCGACATGTGGGGCCTAGCTACAGCTCATCGCGTGGCCCGCACGGCGTTAATCCGAATACCGGTTTCCCTCATGACGTCCTCGATAATTGGTGCAAGCGAGCCGAGCTCGTCTGGGGTCAGGACCGCGAGCTCCGGATAGTTGACCTCGACGCCACCGGCATCGGCGGCCAGCGCATTTGTCCAGTCGCCGCCGTTGACGCGGAATTCCTGCGTGTCGCGATCGATTTCGAGATCGTCCACCAGATTGATGGTGAAGCGTGCGAATATCGCGATCTCGCCCTCCAGCCGATAGGCGGCAAAATCATCGTCCCCGGCAACAAGCATGCGCTCCAATGCCGCGATGGCCTGGATCCGGGCAATTGCCGCATCGAGACCATCGACAAGCCGATCATGAAGTTCTCGGGAGAAATCACTGTCGCAGCCGAGGCGGTTTGCCAGGACGACGAGCCGGAAGCCGGCAAGCCTGGTGTAAAGCGTAAGGTTCTGCACGGTTGTCATGATGTGATCTCCTTCGTTGATGACGGAGATCGGCCACTCTGTTGCAAAGAGGGGTCAAGGACCGCGGGACGCGGCTTGCAAGCGGGGGAACCGATTTTTCCAGAGCGAAGTCGCAGCGTAGCGGCGGAAAAATTGGGGGAGACCGCGCCGTCCTTCACGCCGGATTTGCTGGAGTAAAATGGGACGTCAGAGAGAGAAGAGACCCGCGGCCCCGAAAGGGACGCGACCACTTCCGGCGCGAGCCGGCGGGAGTGTCGAGGGATAAAGTCCCCGACAGCCCGGCGGCGGGTCGATCCGGCCGGCGGGCTTCCGGACATGGCGATAAGCCTCCGTCAGAACGGAGGCTCGGCGCTGATGCGGCCGTCCTGCTCGGCCCAGATCACCTCGCGCTCGGCCAGCGCCAGTTCCAGCTCGCTCTCGATCTGCCGATACTCGCCCGGTTCGGCGTTTAGCAGTTCGGCGCGCAGCAGCTCGATGACTTCGTCGATGCAAGTGGTCATTGTCGTCTCCTTGACGTTGTGAAAGACGACGCCCGCGGTCATGGCGGGATGGAGGGGTCAAGGATCGCGGAACGCGACCGGCGCAGCCGGCGAGTGGGGGTGCCGATTTTATCGGAGCGCAGGGGACCGGAGCGGAGACAAAATTGGGGGCACCGCTCGTCCTTGAGGCCTTCATGCCGCCATGGCATCCTCGGACCGACTGAGCAGACCTTTCCTCTCCGTATCGCACAATTTTATCAGACGCGGGCTTGGGTGCCCGCATCCGATCTCTGGTCCGCAGGAGCGGCCAGCCCCGGTGACGGGGCCGGCCGCCCGGCTCACGCCGGGCTGTTCCAGAGGATAACCTTCTTGCCGGGATCACCGCCAGGAGCCTGGGCGACGTTGCCGAAGATCACGCCGATCTCAGGTGCCTCCAGCTTGACGGAGAGATATTCCTCACCCGTCTGGCGGGCGATGCGGTTCCAGGCGGCGCCGATCTCGAAGCCGGTCTTGCGATGGATGATGCGGTAGTCAGGCGCTTCCTCGCTTGCCTTGCCGGCGTTAGGGACAATTGCGATCGGGGCGTTGACCCGGATGGTGGCAAAGATGCCTTCAAAGGTTCCGTCGGTCTTCTGCGTCAGGGTTGCGATGGTGGTTGCCATTGTATGTCTCCTTCGGTTGCTCGGGACCATTCCCGATGGCGCCCGAAGAAGGGGCCGAGCTGCAGGCGTCACCGGAGCGCCAGCGCAGGGGAACCCCTTGCGGGTTGACGCTGGTGGCGGCCGGTCCCTTAGAAAGGCGACAGAAAAGAACGGGAATGGCCCGGATGCGACCGAAGGGCGGGACAGACCATCATGGCACCCCCCTATCGCGCGTTGCGAGAGAGCCAGGGGTTTTGAAATGCCCACCGCCACTCAAGTTCCCGTCGGTCCTGGCCACGACAAGGCGTGAAGCGCGTGCCAGCTGCGCAATCATCGATCGGCCGGATGTAATCGACGCAGCCGTCGCATCGACGCTCGGGCCATGCGCAATGCCGTTTGGAGCTGCCGCTCTGAGGCCGAATGCCGGATCTTGACGGGCACGCCCAGCAGTGCCGGCTGCGGATCCGGCGTTCTCCGCCGAACACCAAACCATCGTGCCCCGGGGAGCCGTCCAATCTCCCGGGGCCGGCTTTGCCGATGTTGCTTGCAGGTCCTGACGCGTCAATACATCACAAACTGGAATCGATCGGCTGGGAAGGATTCAAAACTCTCGTTGGACGGGGCCGGTCCCAGTGGGGAAGATTCTCGACATGAGCCAGGTATCTTTCCACCTCCATTGTCGCCGCATCGATGCCAGCCGCAACATGGCGCGCTATTACGTGCTCGCCATCCGACCGACCTTGTTCGGCGAAACTGCGGTCGTTCGAAGCTGGGGGCGGATCGGCAGGCGTGGCAGCGAGAGGACCGACGTGTTCGCGACCGAACAGGAAGCCGTGGCACATTTTCTAGGCCTCGCACGTCGGAAATACCGGAAAGGCTACATACCGACTGCGACGGCGCCTGTCATGACCTGAGCTGACGCCAAAGGATCGCGGCAATCATCGCGCAGGGATCGTCACCCGTTCCGGCGCGGTTGGTGGAGCCGGCTCGCCGGCGAAATAGAACCCGGGTACGGCGGACACGCCGCATCCTCCACCCTTGAAATCGACCGCGACACATGACATATAATTCGCGACAGGTGACGCAGGAGAAAGATCATGACCGTCGCAGCAAAAGCATCGTCTTCAGCAGCAGTCGGTGGTGAACTGCAAAAAATCGAAGCCTTGCTCGGCGGCTCGCGCATTCTGTCGCGTCGCCTGACCAACGCACTCGACGCTCATGAACTACTTCTGCATGGCCTGCCCGCATCAGCGCTCGATCATCTTGTCGGCACGCTCGTTGTCATTGGCAAGAACGAGTCTCTGGAAAAGGCGGTGGGCATGAGCCTTCGCACATGGCAGCGGCGGAAGGACACGCCTTCCAAACCCCTCAGCCAGGAACAGAGTGGCCGTACATGGAAATTTGCCGAGATCCTGGCAAAAGCAACGGATATCTTCGGATCCCAAGCAGAAGCCGAACAATGGCTGGAACGTCCAGCGGTCGGTCTTGACCAGCGCCGGCCGATCGATCTTCTGGGGACACCTGCCGGCGTCGAACTTGTCGAGGACCATCTCGATCGTCTCGAATATGGCGTCTATGCATGACCCTGCTGCCAGTCGCGCTCGGCGGGACCGGGCTGGTCGCGTGGCGGCTCGATCAGGCCGTCCATGCGCCGACGTGGGATAGCGGGGAAGGCGCCTACAGGGTCGGCGGTCGCTGGAACAGCAAGGGGGTTCGCGCGGTCTACTGCTCGCTCGATCCCGCGACAGCGATCCTCGAGGTCGCTGTCCACAAGGGTTTCCGGGCGCTCGACACCGTGGCGCATATCATAACCGCCGCCGTCATTGCCGATGCTGGCGATGTCCATGTCGTCGATCCGGCAAGCGTACCCAATCCCAACTGGCTTCGTCCTGGTATTCCCGGTGCCGGCCAGCAAGCCTTCGGCGACGATCTGCTTCGACGCCACCGTTTCGTGGCGATCCCGAGCGCCGTCTCTCCATACAGCTGGAACCTGATTTTTCTGGCCGACAAAGCGGCGGACGCCTATACGCTGAAGTTTCAAGAGGCCTTTGGCCTCGATACGCGGCTCCACCCGCCAACGACCTGAATGGGCCCTTGGTCGCACCCGTGCAATCTGTAACGCGATCTCAATTGCAATCGGGGCCGCCGCCGGAGGAAATGGCGCTCACGCGCCATCCTCCGCTATCTCCCAGACCGGAATGCCGAGACGGCGTGCCTTGTCAGCGAGGTTGCCGGTGATTCCGGAACCCGGGACTATGATGACGCCGGCCGGCATGACGGAGAGCATCTCGTCGTTGCGGCGAAAGGGAGCAGCCTTGGCGTGCTTCGTCCAGTTCGGCTTGAAGGAGATCTGCGTCACCTTGCGGGCCTCGGCCCAGCAGGCGGCTATGCGCTCGGCGCCCTTCGGCGAGCCGCCGTGCAGCAGGACCATGTCGGGATGTTTGGTGTGGGCCTGATCGAGCCTGGCCCAGATCAGTTCATGATCGTTGTAGTCCATGCCGCCTGAGAAGACGATCTTGGTGCCGGCGGGGATCAACACTTCGGTTTCGGCGCGCCGGCGTGCAGAGAGGAAGTCCCGGGAGTCGATCATCGCCGCGGTGACGTGGGCGTGGTTGACCTTGGAGCCGGTGCGCGGCCGCCAGGCCGAACCGGTCTGCGCCTCGAAAAGATCGGCCGCATAGTCCCGCATGAACTCGAAGGCATTACGGCGCTCCAGCAACGTGATGCCCTCGGCAATGAGGCGTTCGAGCTCGACGCTCTTCACCTCCGAGCCGTCCTGCTCGCGCTGGCCAGTACGCTGCGCCACCTCATTGCGGTCGAGCTCGCGCTGAATGCGTTCGCCTGCGCGATGAAACAGATTGGGGATCGACCAGAACAAATCTTCGAGATCAGGCTCAAGCCGTGTGCCGCCGAGCATCTCGAACAAGGCGTCGAAGATTGCGGTCAAGCCGGACTGGACGAGCGGTTCTTCGGGCAGCGGCCGCGGGTCCGGCTCGTCCTGAAAAGGACGATAGCCGTGAAGCTGCATCTCGTAGATGACGTGGTCCGTCGGGGAGGACGCGTGGTGAGGCTCGATGGCATCGTCGATGGGAAGGGGCAAGTTCATGAGGATCTCCATCCGGTTGCGACCGCGCCTCGCGCGGCCTGACGGCGATCCTGCTCACGCGGAGACGGGTCGGAACCGCGGCGCAAAGCGCTGCGGCCCAGCGTAGCGCCGGGCGGTAGAAGGAAGGTTTCTTGACCCGCGAGGAGCGCCGGCAAAGCCGGCGCGGGGAAGAAACCTGACTGATCCGCTGAAGGCCCGCTGCCGCGTGGTAAAGGTCGCCTCCCGACAGGCCCGCAGGCGAACCCGGCTGGAGGAAGTGCTTTTGAGCGGCCTTCACCAGCTGCCAGCACCGCCACCGCCGCCTGCCCTTCGGTCTGCCTCACGGGGTCAGGAAGTTCACTGCATCTCCTGGAACAAGCTGTGCCCGCAGGTTGGCCTTCAACCGGTCCGCCCCGAGCCAGCGCAGATCCTCGTTGAAGTCGCCGAGTTCAGGGGCGAGGACAAGCGGCAGGATACCAAGTGCCTGAGCGCGACGGCTCAGTCGCTTGATTGCTTGCCGCCCCGCCGCATCGGCATCGCCAGCAATGTAGAGGCGTAGACATCCGGCAGGAGGGCAAAAGGCTGCGAGGTGATTGGCTGTGAGTGCAGCGACCGCCGGCATGCCTGGCATCACCTCCAATAGCGATAGCACCGTTTCGAGGCCTTCAGCCGCGGCCAGGACCGGCACAGGCTCACCGGGCGGAAACCGGAAGCGGACGGCGTTACCGAGAAGGCCACCGAGCGCCCGGCGCGGATCGGCCACCTTGGCCTTGCCGCCGCTCGGATCGAGCCATGTGCGATGAATGCCGGTGACTGTGCCGGAAGGATCGGTCACAGCGGCAATGAGTGCGGGATAGGCCTCCGTGCTGCCCGTGGCAAGGTCACGATAGTAGCAGGATGGATGAAATCCGAGCGCCGAATGAGCTGTCGCCTGCAAGAGGCCACGATCGCGCAAATAGCCCTCGGCAAGTGTGCCGGCGAGCGGCTGTGTCATGGCAAACAGGCGCCGAGCCCGTTCCGCAGCCGGGCGGTTGGCCAATCGGCGCTCGCTAACATCGATGTTCTCGGACGAGGCCATTTTCGGTTGGGACAAGCTCAGGAAGCGCCTTGCTTCCTCCGCGACATCCCGGAAATCGAGGAGCCCGCACGTCTCCCGTATGAGATCGAGAAGGTCTCCATACTCGCCGGTCGCCGCGTCCGTCCACCGGCCGGCGCGCGGGCCCGTCAGATGGACATAGAGTGATCGGCCCTCTTTGTTTCTGGCATCTCCGACGATCCAGTAATTGCCGGCACGCCTTCCTGCAGACAGATAATGACGGCAGAACGCGACTGCATTTAGCGCTAGACGATCTGCCAGTTCCGAGATTGATAACATGATGCTGCCTCACTCATGGACGACTGATAAAGATCGAATGGCAGCCTCGCGCAGTGTCGGCACATGATTGTCGGTCGCGTTATCTGGACTGTAGAAGGTACGCGGCGCGAGGAAGATTGCGAGGACACAGCCGTGTTTGCGTGTTTGCCGCCAGGAATGAGTTTGTATTCATGGCAGGTCCTCTAATAGCGAGGAGTGACGCCGCGCTGAAACTCTTTTGCCCTGCCCGGCCCCCTCTTCCGGCCCCTCCCTGCCTCTCTCACCCTGCCAACGGCCGCCTTGCGCACCTGCCGGGCGATGGCGAGAATCAAAACCCCAGCGGCAAAGTTCGAATTCACTATACTAACTATTTTGCGCTAGTATAAAGCGCCATCATTGTGCTAATTCCTTATGAGGCTTGTTGAGCCCTGCAGGGACCCCGAGGAGCAAGTGAAACAGTTTGTAATAGGCAATCAGGCGCTCGAAGAAAGCTCACCAGAGTTTCAGTCAGAGCTCGCACGCGCCTACGAGCAGAAGCTCAGGCCACTTTGCCGGTGTCGGGAACCGCCGGTGCCGATGTACATCGCCCGGATGGACGGCCAGTTCCTGGTCAAGCGCATGCCGCTCTCAGGCCGGCAGCATGATCCGGTTTGTCCCTCCTGTGACCCGCCCTATGAACTATCCGGCCTCGGGCCCTTGATCGGCAACGCGATCCAGATCGATGCGGCAACCGGTGCGGCCATGCTGAAGCTCGACTTCTCCCTGTCGAAACGCGGCAACCGATCCAACTCGAGCGCGTCATCGGAGCCGACGGAAACTGTGCGAAGGCAGCCAAAAAAACTCTCGCTCCGAGCGATGCTCCATTATCTGTGGGATACGGCAGAGCTTACAGAATGGACGTCGTTATGGGCTGGCAGGCGAGGCTGGGCCCGCGTTCGCAGCAGTCTGATGAATGCGGCAAGACAGATGATCGTTCGCGGCGGCCCGTTAAGCGATATCCTGTTTATTCCGGAAGTATTTCACCAGGAAGACAAGGAGGGTATTTCCGCCCGGCGCGCTGCTACGCTGGCTGGCGCCCAAGCAGATACTTCCGGACCGCGCAAGCTGATGGTGATGGTCGCAGAAGTGAAAGAGTTTTCGCCAGTTCGCGACGGCCAGAAAATCCTTGTTCGCCACCTCCCCTTCCCTCTCCTGATCGATGAGGGGGCATGGAAACGGTTGAACGGACGATATGACACCGAGCTGGAACTGTGGCGATCAAACACAGATTTCCACCTTATCGTGATCGCAACTTTCGGTATTTCGAGTGCGGGGATCGCATCTGTGGAGGAAATGGCGTGTATGGTGGTGAACGAGAACTGGATCCCGTTCGAAAACATCTACGAACAGCGGCTCCTCGAACGGCTCTCCGGGTTAAAGCGCATAAGCAAAAAAGGATTGCGCTTCGATCTTTCACGTGGTCAGCCGATCGCCTCCGTGACATTACCAGATCCAAGGCCGGCGCCCGTGGCCCTTTTCATCGTTCCGACGAATGCGGACGAAGATTATGAGGTTGCCCTGAGCGAAATGATTGCCGCCAGACCAGAGATGGCGTCATGGATCTGGCGTGTGGCCGAGGGTGAAATGCCGCGCTTGCCTTAAACTATTGAGCTCTAATACGCAGCAGCCGATTTCTTGCCAAGAGCAGCTTGGCGCACCCGGTGCTCAATTGTTGCGAGATGGCAATTGGTTCAATCCTGCTGCTTTGAGCGCGTCCGTAGCCTGGCTGGTGCGATCGGACGTTAGTTCCTCGACGTTTAGGGGCAGTCGCTTGACCTGATCGATTGTCGACACCTATATTAATTCATCTCCAGATGGAGTTGAATTAGGACCATCGACATGAGCAATATGGAATTTACGGTTACGGAAGCAAGCTTCTTGGCAGATCGCTCTCCCACGGATGTTCAAAACGCGATCGACAAGAAGGTCGTCAAATCCACCGTGGCTAAAGTCGGACCAAAAGCTCAACGTCTTCTCGGGCGAGCTGAGCTGCGGTTTCTATCGATGGATCGCGAAATCGGCGAAGCCCTGTCCCGCGTAGGCAAACGCCGTCTATACGACGAACTGTCGAGGCTTCCGGAAAAGGCCATAACAGCGCGATTTGGCGCGCTCGTCGTGGATCTTCGAAAAAGCGACGCCAAACTCAAGAGGAGATTGAGGCTGCTCGAAACGATCAAGGCGTCAATTAAAATGAAAGGGGGAGAGCCTTTTATCAAGGGAACCGATATTCCTGCTTATCAGGTGGCTGCCTTGTATCCTGCGGCTTCTATCGAGGAGATCCTCGAGGATTTTCCCTCGCTCAAGCGTGACCAAGTTGAACATGCGATCGACTTCGCGCGGGCATATCCTAAAAAGGGACGCCCTTATCCGTCGACGTCCCTGAAACGCGGAATTTCCAGTCTTATTAAAAGCGGTGTTTTTGATGATGACTGAGACAAGGCCTCGGAGTGCTTAAATATTTGCTCGACGAGTCTGTCATCCGTTCAATGGACACGCACAACAACGTCGTTGCGTGGAAGAGATCCATCGACGACAACGAACTCGCAATTTGCGTTTTCACGCTCTTCGAGAAACGCAAAGGCGCCGAGGCCCAAATGAAAAAGGATCCGAAGAAGGCTCAGGCAAAGTTGGATGCGATAGCCGCGTTCGAAATCAGCTTCGGGCCCGATCGCGTTCTCAGTCTCGACGCAGCGGCAACGAAAGAATGGGCTTCTTTTGTCGGCGCTAGGGAAAAGCATGTCATGGATGCCGGCATCGCCGCCGTCGCGAAAACGCACGGGCTTATCATTGTCGCCCGCAACCTGGAAGACTTTGCTGACTTCCGCGTACCCTGTCTCGACCCATTCCGAGACCCACCGCTTCTGGTGGAATATGGCGACCAGCGGACGAAGAGCAAAAGATGAGATGAAGACCATTCGGTCGGCGACGGCACCTCTGGGATCGGAAAGCTGGCGACCTCGGTTGGTTGGCCACTTAAACACCCGCGTCGCTGCGACGCCTGCTACTGCGCATAGCGCTGTTTCAAAATGCCCCCACGCCAGTACGATTGCCTCCCCCAACTGCATCTCGATAATAGACCTCGCTCACCCGAAACCGTCCGCCGATGCGCTTGCACTGGACGATGATGTCTATCGCAACTGTCAGCATTTCGCGAATGTCGCTGCGTTCGAGATTCCCGCCACCTTCCGATTCCTTGACCAGCAACGTCAACTGCTCGAAGGCAAGGCGTGCGGAATCGGCGTGCACGGTCGTGATTGAACCGGGATGGCCCGAGTTGACATTGCGAATATAGTAGAATGCCGTTCCGTCCCGTAACTCCTGCAGCAGGATGCGATCCGGCCGCATGCGCAGGCAGGATTCGAGCAGATCCTTGGCGCCGACTTTGGCAAGCCCTTGGCCGCCCTTCGAGTAGAAGAGCCGAACGTGGTTCGGCTGCGGAACGACCAGTTCGGCGGTATCCTCGATCGAAATGATCCGCTCGTTATGGGGAATATGGCGGATCAGAGCTTTCGATAGCGTCGTTTTCCCTGACCCCGTAGCGCCGGATATGATGATGTTCTTTCTTGCGAGCACGGCCTCCCGTAAAAACGCCTTGTAGGCGCCGATCCGAAAGTATTCACCCAACCTCTGATCGGGTCGCGTTCCGGAGCCGTCAACGGGCGCGACATCTGCAAACAATCCTCCATGATCGAGATCCTCAAGCGTTAACGACACCGAGGACGGCTTGCGGATGGTGATGCTGACGGTGCCCTTCGTCGTTGCAGGCGGGATGACGATCTGGATCCGCTCATCATTCGGTAAGCTCGCCGACAGGATCGGCCGAGTTTCGTCGATAGACTGGTTGGAGAAGCTTGCGACTGCCCGGGAAAGACGCATCAGGCGATCATAAGACAGCTCCGCCATAGCATGTGTCTGCCATCCATCTCTTCCTTCCGTGACGACCTGTCCAGGCTGATTGACGATGACCTCATAGAGCGTGTCGTCGCGCAGAAAGCGTGAGAGCGGCGAAAGCAATTCACGGACAACACCTGAATCGGCAGCTTCAGTCATCCTCGAACCTATTTTGTCACAAGCTTCGAATCCGGCTTGAAATCTCCAAGCACGACACGGTCGTAGATGCGATTGCGAGGTTCGGTCACGCGAAGCCGATAGACGCTCGAGAAATCGAGATCACGCGCGACGAAGATCGAAACCAGTTCGCCCTGATGTTTCAGGAGGGTCGGCGGAATATTGATCGATTGCTCGACGGCGATCGAGGCGGCCTGCTGCCCGGCGCTGGTGGTGTTTTGCGCCTCGACATCGCTGTCCTGAAGCCGGCTGCTGGCATAGGAACTCGCATCGCCAACAATCGACAGCAGGATCGCGCTCCCGAAACGCTCCCACCAATGCGTCTCGACGGAACCGTCGACGCCGGCCCGGCCGAGAGCATCGGTTGCCGGCGATGCCAAGGTGATGATCACACCTTTCGGGGTCTTGGCGCGGTTCCAGAGGACGAAGAGGCGTTTTTGACCTCGACGAACGCCGCCGCGGTATTCGCCGACCACCTGAGTGCCCTTTTCCATCAGGACGACACGACCGTTGTCCGACAGGACATCTCGGTTGATGACGCAACTGGTAAATCCCGGCTGATCGGAGGAGAGCGCCGTTTCCAGGACGCAGGGGACGGATGTTCCCATCGCGACGATAAAATCGCGGTTGCCCAGTGTACCGGCACGGGAACCCTGCAATTGCGTCGGCGTCAGCAGACGGTTGAAGCGCTGGTCATCGCTTTGGCCTTCCGGCGGGAAGCTGCCTTGATTGTTGCCGAGCTGCATGTAGGGGGAGGTCTCTTCGGAACCTCCAGCCTGATCGCGCCGCTGCGCTGGCGGCGATTTCTCGCCGCCATAGGCTATAACAGGGGCGCGGCGCGCAGCATCGAGCAGCTTGTCGTTATCGGTCGACGCGTTCTCGATTATCCCGGGCGTGGGGAGCAGGGCCGCCGGTGGCGGCGTCAGCGGCTCTTCGGGCTCCTTCGCCGGCTCGAAGTCCGATGTCTGACGGATGACGACCCGTTCCGGCTGCCCGCTGCCGGATTGCTTGTCCTGCTCTCGCATCGACCAGAGGGCGAATGCGACAAAGACGACGATTGCCAGAGCGACGGCGCCTCGCTTGACGATCGGATTGCTGTCGACCCGACGCGCGGTCGATGTCTCGGCCCGCTCACCCGCAATCTGGGTGGTCTCTTCCTCGGCTGCCATGACACCTCCTATTGCATTGCCGCAGGCGGCACCCTGACGACGCGCTCGACGGACGGCGACGTCGTGTTGGTCTCGGGATTGATGCCGATACGATCGTAGGCTTCGTTGAAGACGCAGAGGACATCGCCGCCCCTGCGCAAGATGAACTTGCGGCTGATCGCGTGAACGAGGACGAGATTTCCGTCGACGGATTTGGGGACGAGGCTTTCCGTGCCATCGGAATTCTCCAAGTATATCGCCGGCATTTCCTGGTTGCCGGCAAAGGCGAAGGTGGTGACCTTGCCGTTGTCGTAGACCGCCTGTGGCTCGAGCGCCTGGGACCCTTGCGCCGAGTAGCGCCAATTGCGCGGTCCGTAGGCTTCGTGAAGGGCAAGCACGTGATCGGCCTCACCCGCCTGTGCCGCCTGCGCGCGGACAGCAGCCGCCTGTCGGCGCCGCTCCGCTTCATCGGCTGGATAGCGATATTTCAGATAGAAATAGGTGTTCTGCCCGGCCTCGACGCTGCCGTCACGGACAGTCAGTTCCATCTGGTAGCTGCGGGTCGATCCGTCCCGCCGTGTCGTCACGACCGAGATATTTGTCACCGGCTGGCTTTCGCGGGGTTTCAGGAACAGTATGTTGCCGGCCGGCGCCACCTCCCACGCGACACTGTTGCCAAGCGCCACATGGGCGATTTCCTCGTCGGCCGCGAATTCGATCTGCACCGATGACCGCAGCGTGCCGACAACCTTGGTGATGTTATAGGGTTGATAATCGACGAAGCGGATGCGGCTGTCCTGCGCCGCCCCACGTGGGGTTTCGAGGGCGACCGCCACAGAAGGAAGGCTGCCGGCCAGGATCAGCGGAAGGAGGAAACAGGCTCTCAATTGATCGCCTCCGGATCTGCGCGATATTCGCTGACGACGAAGCCGAGGGGATTGATCAGCCGATCGGTCGAGGACATCGGAGCGTTGGCATAGGAGAAGGTGAGGGTTGCGACCCAGTGCGTGGTGGCCACCTCCTCCCCGCGGGTAACGGTTCTCATGTAACGCACCGATGCCACATTGGCATTGATCAGCGAGATGGAAACGATGTTGATGCGCGAGGTGGCGCTGCGGCCATAGATGTTCTGAGGGGATTGGGGATTGCTGCCGCGATAAAGAGCGGCAAATCGCGTCTGTTCCGGCTGCGTCGACAACAAGGCGACGGTGCGAAAATTCTCCTCAGCTTCACTCCAGACATAAGCTTCGCGAGCACGGACATATTTGGCCGCGAAGTATTTGGTGACGGCCTCGTCGTAGGTGCCGGCCGTCGACGTCAATGCCGAGACCACGTCGACGATTCCCGTCGAGTTGTCGACCCGCACCACGAAAGGCTCGACGGTTTTCAATGGGGTGAGTCCGGCGATGGCAAGCACGGAAGCGCCTGCAAGGATGCCGGCGCAGACTGCCACGAACCACGCAATCCGAGCGGATCGCTCGACCTGCATCATCCGGTCCTGGTCGAACCGTCGGGCCTTGTCGAAATAACTCTTCAAACTATCCGTGGTTACCATATGGTGACCCCGCATGGACGATAGGAACCGGCGACATCGAAAGACGCGAAGGCAGCCGGTGCGGCTGAGGGGAGCGCCCCCTCCCCATAGGCAACAGCCTGGCTCGCCGGCTGTGCGGCAACAGCCCCGGTCGCGGGCTGTTCTGCACTTCTATTATCCTGCCATTGCCACATCGAGCGGTTCATCGGCCGGCGGGCATAGCCATCACATTTGGGAAGAGGGTGGGACATCGAGCCGCAAGCCGCCAGGCTCGGGATCAGGAAGAGCAATAAAGCGACACGGATCATGGGAAAGTAGCCTGTCCAATTGTCTTGAGGGTGAAGCCTTCACTCGATCCGGCTTGGCGCCAGGCGGCGGCCGACCGAACGAGCCCCGCGGCCGATCGCCGTCGCTGAACGGGAAGTGGCCCAGGCGAGCGTGCTTTCATGCGCATCGCGCGCAGCGCCATATCCGTAGGTCAGCGACGCTCCTCCGGCAGCAAGTGCCGAAGCGATGCCCGGCAACTGGTAGAAAACATAGA
This sequence comes from Rhizobium sp. Nf11,1, assembly GCF_050587665.1. Classification (NCBI taxonomy): domain Bacteria; kingdom Pseudomonadati; phylum Pseudomonadota; class Alphaproteobacteria; order Hyphomicrobiales; family Rhizobiaceae; genus Rhizobium; species Rhizobium sp. Nf11,1. Next base: position 16,138 of record NZ_JBOBHU010000016.1, read on the forward strand.
GAGCGGCAAGGCAGATGGCGCAGAGCGCAATCGGACGCATCACGACATCGCTATAGCCTTCGATCGCCGTAAATGTCGTGTCGATGCAGGTAATCAGCAGCGATCCGATCACGACAACCAGGACCTGCAGGATGACCAGGTTTGCAAGCTGGCCGATCCAGGACTCGGTAAACCGGCGGGTCGACTGGAACATGGCGAGCGCGATGAAGATGGGGCCGATCGCCAGCACGATCGCAAGCGCCAGCCGGGCGTAGAGCGAAACGATGTACCCGATAGCCGCCACGACGAAGCTCGCGCCGATGACCATCATGCCGCCGATCCCGGTGACGAAGTCGACCGGCCAGGAGGCCCGGGACCATATCTCGTGGGCACATTTTTGGCCCTTATCTAGCAGGCTGTCGAAAGTCGACGCGCTCGGTGCGGTGCCAGAGTTCAGCGCTTGCGAGATCTCGCGCGGCAGTGTGTCGAAGAAGATATTGGTGACGTAGGTCTGATAGTCGCTCGCATTTCTGACCAGCATGACGATGATGGCAAGCTTCATTGCCCGGAAGGCAAATTCGAGGATGGGTTCCTGGATGGATCCGCGGAGAACAAGGTAGCCGTAGAGCACCACATAGAGTGTCAGCGCCGCGGTCAGTGGTCCGCTCACCCAACTCGCAATATTCGAGGTGCCCGAGGAAATGAAGTTTTCCAGCGGTGTCTTGAACTGTCCGTCGACGAAGCTGAAGACCTGATACACCGCTTAGCCTCCGAGCGACTGGCGCATCCGCTCGAGCCGCAGCTTGCCATCGGCCGCCTCGGCGTTGCGGCAATTGGGGGTATCGCTGAGCTCGCCCGGATTGTTGCGGCATTGAACGATGATCCTTGCGAGCAGAGCATCATCGGCAACCAGTTCATCAACGGTATAAACCGCTTCCGTCTGTGCAGAGCAGGCCGACAGGAAAAGGACGGCCATGGTGGGAAGAAACCATTTCATTTGAGCGCCGCTCCCATAGTGTCCATGCGTTTGCGCCAGTCTTCGGCTTTTCGCTGTTCATCGACCTGTACCTGCGCCTGCTGGATCATCTGCAGTGCCTGCATGCGAAGGACGTCGCTCTGCAGGAAGGCTGTTTCGGCCTGGAGGCGGGCCTGCAGGTCGGCGACATCCTTGGCGTCAGCTGCACCGGAGATCTTCTGGCGCAGCTCGTCGATGCCTTCGATGCGTTTGGTGGCGGCATCATAGATCTGCTGACCGAGGCTCATCTGCCCCGCATTCTGGTTTTGCATGCGCGACAACTCCTGCGCATAGAAATCATTGGCATCAGTGCGATAGGTGGAATTGTCCTGGAGGAATTTTGAGGCGGAGCTGCCGAAGACGCCGCTGCCGGTTCCTTTGAAGAGGCCCTCGATCGCATTAAAATCCTGTGGGAGCGCCTTGCGGATCGATGGTTCGTTCAGAAGGCTTGCGATGTCAGCCATGTTGGTAATCTTGTTCAGCGATCCGTACAGCTGCTGGGCCTGCTGGAGCTGCTGGTTCAAGGTATCGAGCTGGGACTTGAGCTGCGAGATGCTCTCGATCTGCTTGGCGATCGAAGTCTGGTCGATGACGGGAATGCCCTGTGCAGACGCCAGCATTGCCGACGCGAAAAAGACGGCAGATGCAAACAAGGGCCCTATAGTTCCGTTACGGATCATGCTGTCCTCCTCCTGTGGTGAAACACGGAAAGCCAATCCTCCCGCCCGTCGCCAAGTTGCGATCGGATGGCATCGGCAAGTTCCACGTTGGCCGTCCTGCCCGAGAGAATGGCGAGCTCGTCGTCGAAGCCATTGAGGTTCAACTCGGCGACGACGCTGTTGTGCCCCTGCTTGACGATGAACCGGCGGCTCTCGACGGAGAGCTCGCGTGAGACGAGCTCGAACTCGCGTTCGGTCAGCTTGAAACCATCGACATAGTCGATGCGGTCGCCGCGCGGGTTGGCCAGGAAAATCTGCGTCGGGCACTGTTCGATGATCGTATGGGCAATCGGCGAGGCGATGGCGTCGCGCGGGCTCTGGGTCGCAAACAGCATCAGCCCGTTCTGTTTGCGGATGGTCTTGAGCTTGTTTTGCGCGAGATCCCGAAAGCCCTCGTCCTGAAGCGCCTTCCAGAATTCGTCGATGACGATGATGATGCGGCGCCCATCGATCAGCTGCTCGATGCGATAGAACAGGTAGGCCATCAACGGCGTGCGGATTTCCTCGTTGTCCAGGAAATCGGTCATGTCGTAGCCGATGAACTTGGCGCCGATGCCGATATCGTCGGCCTCGTTGTCGAAGACCCAGCCGAGCGGTCCTCCCCTCTCCCATCTCCTCAGTCGAGAGGCAATTCCTTCGGGATCGGTGTTGTTGAGAAACGTGCGCAGGGCACCGATGGAGCGACGCTCGATCGGCAGGTCCGCCACCCCGTCGACCGCCGAAGCGATGTCGCGCAAGTCGGTTATTGATAGGTCGCCAGATGCTGATCCGACCAACTTGGCGATCCAGCCGTTGAGGAATAGCTTGTATTCTGGAGTGAGGTCCAGCTCCTTCAACGGAGCGCAACCGGTGGTGATACCATTTCTCAGCGGCATATAATTGCCGCCTGCTGCGCGCACGAAGAGGTCGGCGCCTCGGTCCTTGTCGAAGAGAACCATATGGGGATCATGCTTTTCGAGCTGCGACAACATGAAGTTCAGGAGCACGGTCTTGCCAGCGCCAGATGGGCCGCAGACAAAGGTGTTGCCGAGATCGCTGTGGTGGAAGTTGAAATAGAAGGGTGAGCCCGATGCGGTCTTGAGCATGGCGACCGCCGGTCCCCATTCGTTGCCGTCCTTCCGACCGGCAGGGTAGGAATGATAGGGAGCAAGAGCGGCAAAGTTGCGAGAGGTGATCGCCCCCGAGCGCGCCCGATAGCGGAAGTTCCCGGGCAGCTGCGCCCACCAGGCAGCCTCGAGCCCCAGGTCCTCGCGAGCGACGACGGCGCCGCCGCCGGTAAGACAGGCGCGAGCTTTCGCCATGTGGTCGCTCAGCTCCTTGACCGAAGGGGCGAAGACCGCCAACGCAAGGTGATGTTCTCCCAGAACGAAGCGGTTGGATTCGAGCTCGTCCAGCGCCTCCCCTAGCTCTTCGATCTGGGTTGCTGCCTTGTCGCCGGCACTGACCATCTGGTTCTGCTTGCGGCCCATGATCGTGCGGGCGTCAGCTTTCGAGGTGAACGCGAAGGACTGCGTCAGAATGAGTTCGAAGGGGGCGGTCAGGATGCCGTCGAGCATGCCGCTACGGGTGGTCGCCGGATATTCCTTGAAGCCGAAGATACCGGCATAGCGGCTTTCACCCTCGTGACGGATCTCGACTGTCTCGCGCCCGAAGATGACCCGATCGGAATAAATCGCCGAAGAAATCCTTCCTTCCGTCAGCGGAACTGGTTCACGCCGCCCTCCGACGATCTGATGGAGAACTTCGCTCGGTTCAGAGAACAGGATGCCGCCCTGCTCTTGCAGGGTGAGGAGACGTGGCTCGAAGCGCTGCAATCCGGCCAGCACATCCGCCACCCGGTCGCGCAGATGCTTCAGGGCATCTTCATCAAGTTCGATACGGGAGCGGCGCGCCTTGCGCAGCCGGGAGAGAAGATTGGCTGCCCTTTCGGCAGCGTCCCGGCCCGGATGCCAGACGAGGGCAAGATAAAGGTCGTTTCGGAAAAGGTCTTCACCGATCATCCGATCGCGATATTTGGCATTGAGGCCTTCGCAGAAGGGGTTGGCGAAACGTCCCTCGGGATAGGTGTTGTCGCGACGGCGAATGACATGCGTCCAGAGCGCCAGCCGTTCGTCGGCGATATTGCGGTAAAGCGTATTCAGGCTGCGGTGCAGGCCGTTAAGATCGCGGATATCGGCGGTCTCGAAGGAAACTCCTTCCAGCGCGATCATGGTCATCAGCGCTCTGGAATCAAGCGCGATCGTCGCCTCGTCGACATGCCTGACATAGGGGATGAAGGTCTCCGCGCCGAGTTCTCGAGACCGGAGCGTCGCAATACTAGGCAAAGCTGAAATCCCTTTCGTCGTAACGGCGGGTGAGCGGCAAGGGGGAGAGGCTCGCGCCGCCCCAATAGGCGCTATTGCGCGAGCGGCCCCGGGTCTCGATCCACGCGATCAGGATCCGGAACATATGATGATCGTGCTTGACCAGTGCGCGAAACAGGACATGAAAGGCGACGCCGACCAGCGCATAGGCGATCGATCCTGCGGTGATGTAAAGAATGGTCGTCAGCATGATGTTGACGCCCATAGCCTCCATGGTCACGCCGGCGATCATTGCCGGGCGGGTGCATGCCAGAAACAACGTATCGTCTTCGAGGTGCAGGGCGTTCGCCACGGCGTTCAGCTCCCGACGATGGTGTTGACCAGTTCGGTCGCCCCGAAAATTCCGCCTATGCCTATGATCCAGAAGCCTGCGCGCCTCAGATCCATGTATCCGAACATCCACGCAATGCAGATGATGATGACGGCGATGACCGCCAGCAGACGGGCGATATTGCCTGTCAGCATGTCGACGATGTTCTGCAGCACGGTTTCGATACCGGCGGCCTGGGCGAAGGCCGGCTCGACCATGAAGGCGACGATCGCCGCCGCCATGAGGGTGGATGTGGCAAGGGGGCGAAGACGGGGTTTCGAGATCATTCGCTTTGCTCCAATCTATCGTTCTGGAAAACGAGAGCCGACGACCGCCGCCGGGAGTTATAAACATCCCATGGCTCGGCTTCAGCGGCCTGGGTGGGGTGTGAGGCTTGTTTGAGAGGCGCTTGTCTCGGCTGATCCTGCGGCGATGGGGCTGACGGGAGCTGGTCGTCCGTTCCCGCAACGGAGAGCGAGGCCAGCAGAGGCGATAGCCGCCCGATTTCCTGACGCACCTGCTCGTCATACCGGACTATCGCGCCAACGGATGGATCGCCGCGACCGTAATAGGAGCGGAGCATGACTGTCTCGGCTCGCGCCGGATCGTCGCCCACGCGGAGAGCCTCACGGTAGTATCCGTCGAGAAGCGTCGCCGTGGCCTTGAGGCTCAGGCAAGGATCGAAGGCTTCCGCAAGGGACAGATCGAGTTTCTGAAGCGCCTCGATCCCGAGGCCGCCAAGACCGACCTGGATATCCTGGCGATCGGCCATCAGAGATGTGGCGTCCTCGATCGCCTCTTCCTTCGATGTGGGTTGGTCGGCAAGTGGCGGGCCGCTGTTGATGCGAATGGCGAGAGGCTGAAAACCGCTCTCAACGCTAACGACGGCTGCCAGCGTTTCGACCTCGACCATCGGCGCGCAGGCTTGCGCGATATCGATGAAGGCAGCGGCCATGTCAGTACCACACCCGCTGCGTCGTCGCGCCGTCGATGGTGACGTCGACATAGTGAGGCTGCGACCTCACATTCGGGCGCATGATCGGGTAACCCGTGCACCGGTAGCGCCCATCCTGACGCTGCCAATGTGGTGACAGTACCGAATTGTCGTGGGTGCCAAAGTTGTCAGCATCTTGCGAGCAGAGGGCATTGCTCACCGGTTGCGGTGACGTCGCCACGCAGGTCACTTGCCCCCCGCCGGAACCGTCTCCTCCCCTCAGCCTGTATCCGGCATCGCAATAATAGGGTTCATAACCAGGCCGCGAGCTGTGAAAACCGACGCCGCTGCAGGTCGGGAACGCATGACCTCTGGCAAGCTCCCGCCACAATTTTTGGATCGGCGGTCGGCATTCACCAAATTGCGTCGGCCCTCCTGGATTCGAAAGGCACAGGATAACCTGGCATCCCCAATCTTCAGCTTGCGCTTTACTGCCGGAAATAAGATAGGATGGCGTCATGCAGCAGATCGCAAGCAATGATTTCAGCAGAAGGCTTTTCATGGGCAGACCCCTTCGACACGACGATGTTCCATCGCATTCGGGAGAGCTTGCACAGCTGCCTTCCCGAGTTCTTACTAACTTATATAACACAGTTAAATGACATGACAAGCGCACTTAAAAAGCAATGGCAGAACCTTGCCTTCTCCGGACTTATTCTCCATGAGATCCTCGATCATCCGCTGGAAGACGAGACGCCGCAGGCGCGACTGAAACAGGTCGGCATGATGACGATCCTCTACACGATGAGCCAGGCGCATCAGAAGCTAACCCTTTCGAACATCATCGAAATTACCGAGCTGACGCGAACTGGCGTCAAGGAAACCGTCGACCTTCTGGTCAAGCGTGGAATGCTGAGCGAGACGATGGTGAAGAATTCCATGGGCAGGGGAACGGCCCGGCAATTCGAGATCTCGCAGGATCTTTTGAACAAACTGAGCTCGTTCCGCGTCGGCCAGAAATCGGATTAAACTGACTTTCTTTCGCAGGTAAAGGGATGCAACGGCGAATCATTCGTCGCCTGATCGTGCTGCTGACCCGGAGAGAAAGGGTGGTCGGGCAACCCGCCCCCGGGCGGGTTCCAGACAGACAATTGAAGAGTATCGGAGAAATCAGCATAGCGCCGCCGAAGGCGGGATTTCGGGAATTCTCGCCACGCTAAGGGCGGAACAAGGGCAGCCGCAGGAGCCTCAGCATAGCGGCCGGCAGGGAGGCGGAACCGACTGCCCCCGCCCGTGCGTTCCTTTTTCCCGAGAATATTCGCCGCACCTTGTCATCATTATCGCACGGGAGCCTGGAAGGGGCGATGCGGTTGGCGGAAAAAACAATGCCGTCGAGCGGGCTCGGACCGATCGACGTCATTACCTTATGAGGGCGCGCTCAGACCGCGCTTTCGAGTAGCCTCCTCGCCTTGCCCTCCAGCTCCAGACGGACGTCCTGATGGTTCTTGTCACGTGCCAGGGCGGTGATTCCCTGAACGAAGTCGAAGACCGATTCCGGCGGGCGGCCTTCTTCGGACAGAACAGTCTCGATGATCTTGCCCGTTTCACTTTTCGAGAAACCTCGCCGGCGCAGGAATGATTGTCTGTCATCATCGTCGCGGGCGACGATCCGCTCGCGCGCGGCCTGGATGCCTGCGACGAAAGCTGCAGGTGAGGAATTGGCAAAGCTTGCCAGCGCCGGTCCCGCTTCATGGACGAAACGCTCAGCAGCGAATTTGCTGTGCCGGATGCTGATCTCCTGGAAGTTTTCCGTGCCCCAGATGTTGCGGTTGGCGCAGACGGCGCGCAGGTAGAAGGAGGCGATGCCGAGCGTTTTCGACCCCACCTCGGAGTTCCAGGCATAGAAGCCGCGAAAGAAGAGATCCGGTTCACCATTGGGCAGGCGCCCTGCCTCGATCGGATGAGTATCATCGACCAGGAACAGGAAGACATCGCGGTCGGATGCGTAGAGCGTGGTCGTATCCTTGGAGATATCGACGAAGGGGTTGTGTGTCATGCTCGCCCAATCAAGCAGGCCCGGCACTTTCCAGATCGTGTCGCCGGTCCCGTTGCCGGCGATTTTCATTACGGCAGACACGAGCTCGTGGTCCCAGATCCTGCCGTAGTCGGGGCCGGTCACCGCCCGCAGCTCGGCGCGGCCGTCGTCCATCTCCAGCGTCTTGACGAGCTCGGCACGATGGCCGAGCAGGCCATGCTGCAGATTGATCGCGGCAAGCGGCGCGGGAAGCTGGCGCATATAGGTGGCCGGCGCCCCGACCAGTGTGCAAAGCTGACCGTAACTCCAATGCGTTGGCGCAACCGGCCGCTGATTGCCGGGCACGATCAGTTCGAGCCGCTCGGGATTGTCGCGACTGGCCGTGAGGCGGATCGACGAACTTTCAACCGTGCGGGCGTGGGCGCGCTCCGCACGGGACCTGACGGCCCCGTAGAGTTCGCCAAGAGAAAGATAGCGCTCATCATCAGGTCGGGAGAACCATTCGGACGAGACGCGGCCATTGCGCTCACCGCGCGAGATGTCGACCCTGAAGCCAGATGCCGGTTGCGAGGCGGAGGTGATGGAGTCCATGACATTTGCTCCTTGAAACGAAAGTGGTCCAGCCTCCTGTTGGAGCCGGACCATGCGCGTGGATCGGAATCGAAGGCCCGGCATACCCGCCGGACCATATCGGTCGGATGGTTAAAGCCTACTCGGCAGCATCTAGATGCTTCTGCTCCTGCCGAAAGGCGTCATCCGGCTCTGCCGTCGCTTGCTCGGCGTTCACCTCGTCACTGAGAAAGGCCGGAAGATCTGAAGCCGCGGCTTCGATCAGAACATCATCGGCAGCGCGGTGGGCGATCTCACCGACTGCTGTTCCGGAGCTGTCTGCCGATGCGTCTTCAATCGCCATTTTCAGCGGCTCGGGTAGCCAGCCGCTGCCGTCGAGCAGGCGCTCGGCTTCGCGCGCCATATCGGCTTTCTTCAGATGATCGATCAGGTGAGCGGCTTGTTCGCCCTTCGCCTCCCGCACGGCCTGCAGGATCTGCGCCTTGGTGACCCTTCCAAGATAGGCGTCGACTGTCGGCATCCAGCCGGCACCGGCCATGTCGAAGCCGATTGCACGGGCAAGCTGGTCGGCATGAGCGATCGCGCGGGTGCGTTTGTTCCATGGTTCGATTACGGCATTCAGCGAGAGGGATGCGCAATGGGCAAACAATGCCAGCCGGCTGACCTCATCGAGCCCGATCAGAAAGTCCCAGAGATCCTCGGGTAGCTTCGGAAGGTCCTGGCCCCATGCTTCCTGCCGCTGGTCGATCTCCCTCGCCCAGACGGTGCCGGAGAGCCCTTCCGTCTGGCCGAAGGTGGCGCTTTGCAGCGTCAGTTCCAGGCACGTGCCCGACCCATAATGGTAGAAGCTCTTCAGGACGAAGGCGTGCAGCACGGCGATGAATGCGACAGCCGGATTGTTGGCGAGCGCATTGCGCAGCGCCACCGTGCGCGTCGCCGTCAGATCAACAAGCAGACGATCGGATATCGGGCGGATGGCACCGTCCTCCTCGTCTGCCTCATCACCGGCAGCGGCCCGACCGTCGAGCGTTGCCCCACCGGTGGACGATGATCCACTCACCTCGTAGCCGTCATCGCTCCCGGACATCACTGCCTCGGTCTCCACCGTCTCCGGCTGCGGTTCGTCTTCCGGCCGGACAAAGCCGCGCTCGATCTTCAGTTCGCCGCCGGCGCCAAGAGAGATGAACACGCCCCCACGGGCGACATCCTGAGGATCGAAGACATACGGCCGGTCGTTGATCCTGTCGAGCTCGTTCCCGAGTTCCTCCAAGCGATGTTCGGTCTGCTCGCACGTTTCCTCGGCCTCCGCATAGGCTGCATCCAGATTGTCGTATTCGGCCTTTAGCGTGCCGTATCGAGCAGCCTCTTCGTCGGTCATTTCGGCCTGGTGCCCATAGAAGCGACGCAGCCCGGCTGTATGCCCGTAGGGAAAGTCGAAGGCCGCTTCGACCCACTTCCAGCCTTCCGTAGCCTTTATTGCTTCTGCGTCTGCCGCCAGTTTCTCGAGCGCCAATTGCTCGAGCAGCGACGGATCCTGAAGCCACCCGCCGTTGTCCTGCTCGAACAGGTCACGCATCACGACACCGCCGGCGGCTTCATAAGCATCGATGCCAACATAGACGGTCCTGCGATCGCTCGCGCGGATCGTCGTTTCGGTCAGGAGCCTGCGGATGTAATAGGGTTCACGAACCTGCTGGCGCGAGACCGTGTCCCAGACCTGCTCCTGGCGGACGTGGTCGTTGCTGATGGAAAAAGCCATGATCTGTTCAAGTTTCATCTCCTCATTGGCGTAGAGTTCGAGCAGTCGCGGCGAGACCGAAGCCAGGCGCAGGCGCTGCCGGACGAAGGCGGCCGAGACAAAGAAGCGCGCTGCGATTTCCTCTTCGCCAACCCCCTGCCCGCACAAGGCCTGGAACGCGCGGTATTGGTCGAGGGGATGAAGTTCGACGCGCTGGACATTTTCCGCGAGAGAATCCTCGGTTTCGAGGCTATCGCCGCTGCTGACGATGCAGGGAATACCGGCTGTCTTTGCCAGCCGTTTGCGGGAGACCAGCAGCTCAAGCGCACGATAACGCCGGCCACCGGCGGGGATGCGATAAAAGCCGGTCTCCTTGCCGTCGCCGTCGACTTCAGCACGCACATTCAGGCTGGTCAGCAGTCCGCGACGTGCTATGTCCTCCGCGAGATCTTCGATCGAGACTCCTGCCTTGATCCGACGGACGTTCTGCTCGCTCAGGATCAGTTTATTGAAAGGGATGTCGCGTCCAACGTTCAATGTGATTTTCTCAATGGCCTGTGCCATTTCGCTTCTCCGTGACGAGCCGGGCGGAGCTCTCTCCTGCCTTCCAAACCCGTCTCAGAATCCCCCTCCCTCCTCTCCCTCTTGCGTATACTCGCCTGGAATGATCGCAGGAGACCCCGATTGCTCGGCGTTTTTTGAAGTCGCAAGTTCTTCTGGTGGATTTGTTGGCGAGACCTACGTCTGGCGCGGCCGAAGTGTTGGCAAGTTTCGGTACATCCAGTCTGAATTGATCGACGATGTTGCGCCAGTTCTGACTTCCGGCTTTGCAATGGATTTCGCCGATGCGGCCGGCAAGCTTCAGCGGCGGCGGCGTGGCGCTCGGTGCCGCCCTCCTGCCTTTCCTCAACACGCTCCTGCTGCCGCTGGCTTCGGCCTAAGCCGAAGTACAGCGCGATTCGGCTGCCTCAATCGATCGCCTCGTCGGCGTGGCTGAGATCGGAGGCGATTGCCTTGTCGAGCACCTTCTGGATGTTGGTGGCACGCCGGAAGGACGGCTCCTGGGTCTTGCCCGCACGCACGGCCTGGACAAAACGCTGGTAGTTCGTTTCCACCGGATCGAAGGGCAGGTCACGCCAGGTCGCAGTATGCACGTCTTCGCCAAGGCAGGCGCGCAGCGTCGATTTGCCGGTTCCGATGCTGACCATCACCGAGGTGTCGCGACGCAGCGGCGTTGCCTCGTCAGCTCTGCGCTTCTATGAGGAGCGTGGGTTGATCGCATCGGAGCGCGCTGGCTCGGGACACCGACGCTACCACCGGTCCGCATTGCGGCGGATCGCTTTCATCGTCTTTGCACAGCGGATCGGGCTGACGCTTGAGGAGATCGGCGCCGAGCTCGCTAAGCTGCCGGCCGATCGCGTACCGTCACGTAGGGATTGGTCGCGGCTGTCGAGCGCGTGGGCAAAGCGTATCGACCAGCGCATAGCCGAGTTACAGCGCCTACGGTCCGGTCTTGGCGAATGCATCGGTTGCGGCTGCCTGTCGATCGACCGATGTCGCTTGGCGAACCCTGCCGACGTGGCAGGGCGCAAAGGGCCGGGAGCGAGGTATTGGCTGGGGTGAATGAGCCTCCAACGGTATGCCGAACGATCTTACGATCTTGCCGGTTATTCAATGTGTCATGTCCCGACTTCACCTCCACACTGTAGATTGACTTATGGCGGAACGCTACCCGCATAACCTGATCTCAACAGCCGAGACGACGATTCGAATGTCTGCTTCAAGAAATGAACACAGTATCCCAGGCCACGATCGCCAAGATTGCCGAATAGGTCAGGTGATGAGCGAGCTGGTCGGCACCGTGAAGTATCCAGAATGAACGAGTATTGACCGGGTGCGGCTGACGTTGACCGTGGATGGCCTTCAAGTGGTCGATGAGGAAATGGATCAGAAACTCGCCGGAGGCAATGGCGAAAATCCACATCGGATCCGTGATTGCAACCAAGAGGATTGGCGCGGTGGCGACGGCGTGGATGCCAGCGTGGACATAAGCGCCCGGCTTCTTGAAGTTCCCTTTGCCGGCAATCATCCATTCGGGCTGCAGGACATAGTCAGCCATGAAGTGCTTGGTTTGCAACCAAATCAGCGTTGTGAGCAGCAGCATCGTCATGCTCCTTCAGTCCGCCATAACCGCCGGATCGATCGTGTGCACTCGGACCGGCGCGATCCTTCCCCGTATGCCGACGCAGCCAAGCGGCCTTGTCTGAATAAGGTCTCGGGTCTTTCGAAGCGTTTCGTCGCTTAGCGCAATTTCCACGCCTTTGTCCTTGGCCACGCCAACGAGCCGGCTCGCGAGATTGACGACGTCGCCGATCGCCGTATAGCTGAGGCGTTCAGTCGAGCCGATATTGCCGACAAGGGCCACGCCGGTGTTGATGCCGATACGCACCCGAATCTCATCATGCTTGGGCGCAATCGGCGCCATGGCATGCATCGCATCGCGAATTGCCGCTGCGGCGCGGCACGCGCGCAATGCGTGATCCGGCACATTGCCGGGGGCATTCCAGATCGCCATCACCGCATCGCCGATGAATTTGTCGACTGTGCCGCCTTCGGCATGAATAGCGGCGATCGACAGGGTCAGAAACCGCGTCAGGCTCGGTTCAACGCCAGCGCCGAACTCTTCCGTGAGTTCCGTAAAGCCTGGCAAATCCGCAAACAACACCGTTATGTCCCTGAGTTCGCCGCCGGGACGAGGCTTAAGACCGCCATCGACAAGGGGACGAACGACCTCGACGGGCATGAAGCGCGCGAACGCGGCAAGGCCGCTCGACATGCGCTTCAGGGCGGAGGAGAAATGATCGAGTTCAGTCAACAGCGCCGGGCGATGTTCCACGGCGTCGAGTTCGAACCTCTCGATCATATGCAGCTGCTCGGCAAGGCGCGACAGTGGCCGAGCGAAGAGAATTCTGGCAAACAGGATCGCCGTCACAGCGGCCAGCACAGCAATGCCCCCGATGATGAAGATCAGTCGCTCGGTATTGGCGTCGATGTCACGGGCAAAAGTGGCCCGCGGTATGGCGGTGACCAGGCGCCAGTCTTCGAACGGCAACTTGCCAGATGACACGAAGATTGGGCCGAGCGCCTTGCTTGCCACCAGCGTCCGGGAACCGTCTGGCTTTTCGGAGCTGGCAGCCATGGCGACTGCCGCGGCCAGAGCGTCGGAGGCGGCAAAATCCTTGAGATGAGCAGCGACCATACCGTCTGACGGCTCGGATGTCGCCAGTACCGCGTTATCCCGCGCTAGCACAAAAGCCTTGCTGCCTTCCGGCATCTTGAGCCCTCCAAGGATGGCCGACAACCGATGCAGGCTGACCGCCACCATCACCACACCTTCGAAATGGCCGAACACCTCGACTTTCTTCGAGACGACGATCGCCGGTTCGAAGCCGTTCGGAAGGATATTGACGAGACTCCAGGCCGGTTCTGCACTGGTCCGGCCAAGTCTGTACCATGGCGAGCCCTCCGGAACGTAGACACTCTCGGCCTTCAGCCGATTTTCGAAAAAAATATCGCCAGGGATTGGCTTGTAGAGATCGCGGCGTAGCGGACGCGGCTTGCTCAGGGGTGCCCAACCGATCTCCACCATTTCGATCTCGCCATCCGGCAGCGCGTGCGCCCCAAAGAAGCGCCCGTCCGGGAAGCCGAAACCGATCCAGGCAATCGCCGGCTGTTCACGCAGCAACGACAGGAAAAGGAATTCACGCTTCACCTCGTCGTCCGGCCTGATCGCTCCCTGGAAAAAGACCGATCTGACGATCTCCGCGCTGCTCGAAACCAGCGCCAGATTAGAAGAAAGCTCGTTGCGGACCGCAGCGGTGCTCTGAGCATCGAGGCTCGCAACAACCGTTTCAATGTTCCGGCTTGCGGTACGATACCAGACCAGGTGCACGAGCGCCGCCGTCGACAACACTGCAAGCAGCAGCAGTGCAGTGACCGCACGCCCCATCTTTATGCGTGGGAATGTTCTAGCGTTCATGGCGGTCGGTAATCAGACGGGCGGCGCGGTCATAGCGGACATAAGCCAGCGCCCAGTCCGCAAACACCACGATGCGATTGCGGAAGCCCACGAGAAACCAGAGATGGGCGATGTTCCAAACCAGCCAGGCGGAAAATCCTGAAAGACAGATGCGGCGAAAGTCGGCGACCGCCGCATTGCGTCCGATGGTTGCCAGATTTCCGAAATCGCGATAGCCGAAGAGACCAGCGGTCCGACCATCGAGACCGGCGAGAATGGCGCGAGCCGCGTATTCGCCCATCTGCTTGGCGGCCGGTGCCACTCCGGGAACCGTTCTACCGTTCTTGTCCGTGACCGCCGCGGTGTCGCCGATCACGAAGATCTCGTCATTGCCCGGCGGGTTGAGGTTCCGGTCGACATGAACGCGGCCGGCGCGATCAGCGGGCACGCCAAGCCATTTGGCCGCCCTGGAGGCCATGACACCGGCCGCCCACAGCACGCAGGATGATCGGATTTGCCGGCCGCCGGCAAGCGCTACTCCTTCAGAGTCGCAGCGCGTTACCGCTTCCCCGAGGGACACCTCGACGCCGAGCATCTCCAGGTGTCGCCGGGCTTCTCCCGACAATTTCGCCGGCATGGTCGGCAGAACGATATTGCCGGCTTCGACCAGCACCACGCGAGCTGAGGACGGATCAATGCGCCTGAAGTCACGGACGATGACCTTTCTTGCCAGCTCGGCGATTGCTCCAGCCAGTTCAACGCCTGTCGGGCCGCCGCCAACAACGACGAAGGTGAGAAACCGCCGCCGCTCGGCTTCGTCCTCGGCTGCCTCGGCACGTTCGAAGGCCGACAGGATCCGGGCACGGATTTCAGTCGCATCGGCGATTGTTTTCAACCCGGGCGCGGTCTCCGCCCATTCATCCTTTCCGAAATATGCGTGCCTTGCACCGGTGGCGACGACCAGATAGTCGTAGGCGATGCGACTATTTGTGGTCTGAACGAACCGATTTTCCTTATCGATCTCCTCGACACGCTCCATCAGCACAGTGACGTTGGATTGCCGAGAGAGAATGCGGCGGATCGGCATGGCGATCTGGGCTGGCGAAAGCGCGGCCGTCGCGACCTGATAAAGCAGCGGCTGAAAAAGATGATAGTTGCGCCGATCGACGACCGTCACATCCACGTCCGCGTGCCGAAGCCCCTTGGCGGCGGCAAGGCCGCCGAAACCGGCTCCGAGGATGACGACCCTCGGGCGGTGACCCGCCGCCTGATGTGCCCCTGGGCTCACGAGCGGCGAGCCGCCACCTGTCTCTTCGACAACTGCGCGCATGGCTCAGCGCCCCCTCGGAAACAGGCGCGCTGCCAGATAATCGAGCGAAACGGCGCCTGCCCCGCGCGTCAGGATCAACAGCAACGGCGCCGTCCAGAGCAAATGGTCCGGCCAGTTCTGCGGGTAGACGAGGAGCTGGATCGTCGAGATAACGCAAAGCAGCATAATGGCGGCGGGGCGAGAGAACAGGCCTAGAAAAATCAAGATCGAGCCAGTCACTTCGGCCGTCGTCGCAAGCACGGCTGCCACGCCGGGATCGATGACGGGCAGCTGGTATTCAAGGGTGAACAGCTGAATTGTCACCGGCCAGGAGGCAAGCTTGCTCTGCGACGACTGCCAGAAGACGTGGGCGACCGCCAGACGGGAAACAAGTTGGGCGAGCGACAGGGGCAGGCTGTTGAAGCTCTCGAGAGCGGCGACATAAAGTCCAATAATACCGCCTCTGTGTCGCGTCGAAGAAGGGGACATCATAGTCATGATTTCCATCCTGTTTACTTAGTTGCGGGCTTGATGTGGCGAATGCGAGCGACGAGGCCAAAGGCGAAAAGACTGCCAAAGGCACCCTCAAGATCGAAGCCGGGAGTTTGGGCAAGCACGCGGCTGACCGCAGCCTCCAGGCTGGCGCGTCCTTTCAGGGCATGAAGGAAGGCGAAATGGCTGGTATCGAGGCGCAGAAATCGCAGGCTATCTTGGCCGCGCCAGAGCGCGATCCGCTCCGGTCGGCGGCTCAGACTCGCCAATGCTTCGATGTTTCCGCCGGCTTGATGCGCCTCCCATATGTCCAGCGCGGGCCAACGGCAAACCAGCAGGCGTAGCGAGGGCTGAAGAAATATCTGGGGAGCGGTGTCGGCTTCACCGTCCGCCAGCTGCTCCAAGCGACAGCCCTGCAGCGCCGGCGCATCCAGCGCCTCGGCAATCATCCATTCCAACCGCGCCGTTTCGGCAATGAAGGGCATGGCGCGGATGCCATCGAAGTCGGCCAGGAAGCGAGGGAAACTCGTGCCATAGCGAACAAGCTGCGCTTCCTGCGGCGGATTATTCCGGATGAAGGCGCCGGCGACATGACGAAAGTAGTTCTCGCCCAGAAGCTGGACCGTGATCGGAAAAACCGCGATCAAGGTCGCTGTCAGCGAGGCGAAGGTGTTGTTGCGGTAAATGTTGAACCGACGCAGCGGGTCGAAAGCACCTTTCGCCAGCACCGGCGCAAGATCGCGGCCATCTTCACCGAGGATGGCTTGGGCGACCCGCGATTGCAGCGCGCAATTAGAGAGCATGGCCAACCCTCCTTGCGCCCGAATGATTGGCGAAGACCGACGGCTTAATCGTCGCAAGCGCGGCGAGCGCCGGCATCGGGCCCGTCCGTTTGTCGGGCCGCAATGGCAGGATCATCCCCTCGAACCGGGTCGACTGTGGTGTCGGCCTTTCAGCCAGCATGCGGTCTTCGAAGGCGATCGACTGTGCCAGCATGTCGGCCCACATGGCTTCACCGAGGAGCACGTCGAGAGCGGGCACATCCGTATCCCATTCGATGAGCGTCGGACGCGGGCCGATCTTGCGGATCGCATGAGCATAGAGCGACCAGACAGCCGGCGGAACGCGCGAACCGTGGTCGTCGATCAGTACGATATCGCCTTCGACCTCGTTGATCGCGTGCCCGGCAAGATGAATCTCGCCGATGGCGCACGCGGGAAGCTGGTCGATGAAGGCTTTTGAATCGAAGCCGAGATTGCAGGCCGAGACGTGAACATTATTGATATCGAGAAGCAGCCCGCAGCCGGTGAGGCGCACGAGCTCGACTAAGAATTCCGCCTCGGTCATTGTCGAGTCCTCGAAGGCGACATAAGCAGAGAGGTTTTCGATGTAGACGCGCCGCTGGAGCGTATCCTGCAGCCGCGAGACGTTGGCGGTCACGATGGCGAGGGCCTCTGCGTCATAACGCAGCGGCAGGAGATCGTTCAGATAGGCGCCGTCGGCGGCGCTCCAGGCGAGATGCTCGGAGACCAGGCCTGGCTGGAAACGCAGGCAGAGCTTGCGCATGCGCTCCAGATGGTCGCCGTCCAGACCGGAACTGCTCCCGAGTGAAAGACCGACGCCATGGACGGACAGGGGATAGCTTTCCCGCAGCCGCTCCAGCGCGTCGACGGCCGCCGAGCCGCCCATGTAGTTTTCCGCGTGAACTTCAAGCCATCCCGCCGAGGGGCGGCGAGACAGCATTTCGCCGATATGCTGGGAGCGAAGACCGATGCCCGCGGCGGTTGGCACCGGATTGCTGGGATATATCTTGGACATCGATTACTCCTTTGGTTGAAGTGGTGGAAAGGTCAGGCTTTGGGTTCGTTGCTTCCGCCGGTGATCTTGGTGCAGGTGCCGGCCGGCACGTAGATCCATGAATCCTTGGCGTTGTCGGCGGTGGCCGTGCCGGCGCAGGAGTGGCTGGCAGTCTGGCAGTCGTTCAGGCCGGCCTTGACGACGCCGAAGCACTTTTCGAACGAGAAATCAGGCTTGGCAGCCGGGCCGGCAAAGGCGCTGCCCGCAGCCACGGAGGCTGCGGCGGCAAGGGCCGAACTGATGAGAAGACGAGTGCTATTCATGAGAAATCTCCTGGGTTACGTGAGGTCAAACCGCCATCGGCTTGCCTGTCTTCACCTTCCCAGAAGTCAGTCGTCACCTGAAATGCTGTCTCTGCATGATTTCGATACGCTGTCTCTATGCGTCGACGGGCAATCTTGAAGACAAAAAAAGCCCCCGCCGGAGTGGTGGACGGGGGCTCAAGTTTCTGCGGGCGGGAGGCGGGACTGCTGGAATGGCTGAGGATCAGAGATAACGTTCGCGGACGTCCACGGTCGATTGTTTGCCGATATATTGGTAATTGGCCTGCAGCCAGAGATCGGCGCATTGGCGGCCGCGATCCCTCAGGTCCATGAGCGCCCCCCAGTCGGCGTTGAGCTTGCTCGCGACGCTGAGGTTTTTCATCGCTTCGTCGTCTGAGATACCGTGCACGAAAATGCGCTTGAGGTTGGAAGGCGGCGTCGCTGCCGTGTCGATCAGCTGTGTGACGAAGGCCACCGCACGCATTTCCCTCAGCAACGACGAATTGAAACTGATCTCATTGATGCGGTTGAGAATTTCTCCAGCCGTACGCGGCAGTTCCGTTCGTTCTATCGGATTTATGTGAACGACCAGTACATCGGGCGTGTCGCAGCCATAGATCAGCGGGAAGATTGCGGGATTGCCCATATAGCCGCCGTCCCAATAGGCTTCCTCTCCGATTTCCACGGCTTGGAACAGGAAGGGCAGGCAGGCAGACGCCATGATGGCATCGATCGAGAGCTCGTCGTTGCCGAACACCTTCACCTTGCCAGTCCGCACGTTGGTGGCACAGATGTTGAGCTTGACAGGGCAGCGTGCCATGCGGATTGCCTCCAAGTCGATCGACTGTTCCAGCACCTGGCGCAGCGGATTGAAATTGAAGGGGTTGAACTGGTACGGCGACATCAGCCGTGTCACCAGGTCGAACATGATGAACGCCGGCGAGAATTCCAGCGATTTCGAGCCTGTAATGCGGTCGAGCAAGGTTGGCTGCAAAGGTCCGGATGCAGCTGCGTGGCTGACACGGCGCCAGAAATTGGCCAGCGCCGTCTGTGCTCCGCTCCGCCCGCCCTCAGCCAGGCCATAGGCTGCGACCGCAGCATTCATGGCGCCGGCGCTGGTTGCCACAATGCCTTCGAATGACAGGCTCGGCTCGTCCAGCAACCGATCGAGTACTCCCCACGTAAAGGCGCCATGCGCCCCGCCGCCCTGCAGCGCAAGATTGATCGTCCGCGGCTCGCGCTCGGCAGGCGAAGAGTCGGGCTGCATTTTGAGCTTTGCACCCACATGTTTGTTCACGATCGCAACCTCCGTGCCTCAAATGATTGATCAGTGCGCAGTCCAACCGCCGTCGACAGGGATCGCCGTGCCGGTGATCGATCCGGCAAGATCGCTGCAGAGAAAGACGGCAAGCGCGCCCATTTCCTCAACCGTGGCAAAACGCCTCGTCGGCTGGTCCTTCAGGAAAACGTCGCGGATCACCGCGTCCCGCGGGATGTTGTGTGACTTCGCCTGATCATCGATCTGGTGCTCGACAAGCGGCGTCCAGACGTAACCGGGGCAGATCGCGTTGGACGTCACCCCGTATTCCGCGCCTTCGAGCGCGATCGTTTTGGTGAAGCCGACAACACCGTGTTTGGCCGCCACATAGGCGGATTTGAAGGGGGACGCGACCAATCCGTGGGCGGAGGCGACGTTCACGATCCGGCCATAGCGGTTGGCGCACATGCTGTCGAACGTCGCCTGAACGAGATGGAAGGCTGAGGAAAGATTGATAGCAAGTATGGCGTCCCACTTTTCAGGCGGAAACTTTCCGAGCGGCGAAACATGCTGGATACCGGCATTGTTGACGACGATGTCCACCTGCCCAAAACGGGCGACCGCCCTCTCGACCATCATGCGGATCGCTTCCGGCTTCGACATGTCAGCGGCGTCATAGGCAACATCGACATCGTTATCGGTGGCAATGCCGTCGCGCAGCATCTCAATCTCGGCAGGATCGCCGAAGCCGTTCAACATCACGGCGGCCCCTGCCCTTGCAAGCGCATGTGCAATGCCAAGGCCGATGCCGCTGGTCGAGCCAGTGACTATGGCGCTACGCCCTTCCAAGGGCCTGCGGCCGACGAGAGTATCAGTTACGGGATCAAAGGCGTTCAGCATATCCGCTCTCCACTACGATCGACGACGCCGTCTGGCGTCTTGCAATCACAATGGTCGACGGGACTTCGCTTTAGAAATGCCAGTCTGGTATGGAATTGATAAATCCATGGCATTGGAGGAGAATGCCGCCCGCGGAGAATATTGAGGGCATTGCAAATTGAATTCATGCCGAGGGGCGGCGATGGATATTCACCATATAAGGTATTTCCTGGCGGTGTGTGAAACGCGAAACTTCACGCGCGCGGCCGAAAAGTGCAATGTTACTCAGCCAGCTCTCAGTCGCGCCATCCAGCAGCTGGAGGATGAGGTGGGCGGACTGCTCTTCCGCCGGGAGCGCAATCTCACGCACATAACAGATCTCGGCAATCTTCTTCGCCCACGATTCCAGCAGATCCAGGACGAGTTGATGGGTGTGCGTACTGAGGCATCGCGATTTCTTTGTCTCAGCGAAGCGCATCTCAAGGTCGGCATCATGTGCACGATCGGACCGCGCCGGTTCACCGGTCTGCTCACAGAATTCAATATGCGCCACAAGGGAATCCAGCTGCAGCTGATCGAGGGCGTGCCCGCCCGATTGTCCGATCTGCTCGAGACTGGCGAAATCGATGTGGCGCTCATGTCGACGGCAACGAACTTTCCGGAACGCTTCGACGTGACCTCGCTCTTTCGCGAGAGGTTCATGCTCGCTTTCCCCGCCGGCCACCGCCTCGGCCAATATGACGCCATTCCGATCGCGGCGATCGACGGTGAGATCTACCTGCGGCGTGTCAACTGCGAATACTGGGATTACCTCACGGATCTCTGCGATGCACAAGGCGTGAAGACACTCGTTTCCTATTCCAGCGAGCGCGAGGACTGGATCCAGAACCTGGTCGCCGGTGGCCTTGGTATCTGTTTCATTCCCGAATACAGCGCCGTTATCCCAGGATTGCAGGTGCGACCTGTCGCGGACCCGGAAGTCTCGCGCGAGGTCTGCCTTGTGACGGTGGCGGGCCGACGCTTCTCCCCGGCGGTTTCAGTCTTTGTCGGCGCCGTGAAATCCTATGGCTGGGCGAAAGCGTCGGGCCGTTCGCATTAAAGGCAGTATCGTAACAACCACGGGAGCACAGCCTGGCAAGCTGCCGGGCATTCGGTGTTTCCCCTGCGGCTGACAATAGCTTGCGGCTATCGAAATCAAAAGCATCTGGCATTTCTCTTTCGATCGGCGCTGCGCCAGTCTTCGAACATGCTCGGCACCGTCCTCGCCGGGCTCCAACAAGGAGAAACCGCTGATGAAGCCCGTATTGAAAACCGACCGCATGTCCCTCGCCGCTCTCGCATTTGCTGCAGTGGTCCTGGGCGCCGGCCTGCCCGCCGCGTCCGCCATGGCGGGCGAATGCCCGGCTGATCAGGTCACTGAAGATGGCATGAAGCCTGGCCCGATGATGCCGAAGGGCGTCACCGACAGTGTCGTCAAATCAATCGATCTCTCGTCCAAGGGCGAGGCATGGAAGGGAAGCATGCTGCGCATGCGCAAGCTCGTCGTGCAGCCGGGAGGCATCGTTCCCTGGCATTCGCACGAGATGCGCCCGGCCAATATCCTGATCATCTCCGGCTCGATCACGGAATACAGCAGCACCTGCAAGGTGCCGATCCTGCACAAGAAGGGCGAGGTGACGGCCGAGTTTGGACATCTCTCCCATTGGTGGAAGAACAATGGCAAGGCTTCGGCCGTGCTCTATTCCTCCGACATACTGAGCCCGGAAATGCACACCGATGACGCGGCGATGTAACGGTTGCCCTTTGATCTGAAGCAGCCCCATCGCTCGCCGGCGTTTCCCTCGCACTGGCAGGGAAACGCCGCATCCCGGAGGAACAAGCATGACCGACATCGAACAGCCGCTCACGGCATCCGTTCAAGAGCGCCGGACCATTCACGCCGACAGTTGGCGCTTTGGACTGATCGCACTCATCGCCTTTTTGACCTTGGTCGACCTCTTTGCGGCGCAAGCCGTATTGCCTTCTCTGGTCGAGAGGTTTCAGGTCAGCCGCGCCACGATGGGTTTCGCCGTCAATGCCAGCACCCTCGGTATGGCGCTCGCCGGTCTGCTCGTCGCCTTCGTCGGCAGCGGCCTGGACCGGCGCAACGGCATCTGGATCAGCCTGGCGATCCTGTCCGTGCCAACGACGCTTCTGGCATTTACCGACAACATCATCGTCTTTGCCGCGCTGCGAGTACTTCAGGGGCTTTGCATGTCGACGGCCTTCACGCTGACGGCCGCCTATCTGTCGGAGCATTTCTCCGCCGGAAAGGCCTCCACGGCCCTAGCCGCCTATGTCACCGGCAATGTTGCCAGCAACCTCTTCGGCCGCATGCTGTCCGCTGCCGTCGCAGGCATTGGCGGCCTCTCGATAAATTTTCTGGTGTTTGCCGCCCTCAACCTCCTCGGCGCCGCCCTGGTTTGGTTCACGCTCAAAAGGACGACCAGCATGATGCGGAGCGATGATCGCGGGAACCTCACCATGCGCATCTGGGGCGGACATCTTGCCGATCCGGAGCTGCGACGCGTCTTCGCTATCGGCTTCCTCATCCTCTTCGTGTTCATCGGCACCTACACGTATGTCAACTTTCGGATTGTCACGCTCGGGGTACGCCCGATGGCGCTCGGCCTTGTCTATCTCGTCTTCCTTCCGTCGATCTTCACCACGCCTTTCGCCGGCAGGCTCGCAAGCGCTGTGGGGCCGGCAACCGGAATCGTGCTGACGCTTGCGATTGCCATCGTCGGACTCGTCGCGCTTCTCAGTGCGTATTTGCCGGTCATCCTGATCGGTTTGACACTGGTGGCGGTCGGCACCTTCCTCGCACAGGCAATGGCAACCGGCGTCGTCGGTCAACATGCCAGGAGCGACAAGGCTGGAGCGAGCGGCATCTACCTCGCATCCTACTATACCGGAGGCATGGCCGGCAGTGTGGTTCTCGGTCAGGTCTACGATCACGTCGGCTGGAACGCATCCATCTACGTGCTTATCGCAGCTCTGGCGGTAGCAATGCTGCTCGCGGGTTCGCTAAGCGCCCCGCACCGATAGATCCCAACTTTCCGTGGTAGCCGGAATAGCGCCCCTTCCATGCGGAAGCCGGCGACGAGTTTGAACGCAGACACAACCGAAAGGAGTAAATGACATGCAAAGAATGATCAGACTATTGTTCATGGCCGCGCTTTCATTGGCAGGAATTCTGTCGGCATCAGCCACTATCGTCCAGGCAGGTGCCCGGGACGGTGTCGTTGTTCTGAAGAGTCGCTATTCGGTCGACGAGACTGTCACAAAGATCAAAGGCAGCGTCGCAGAGAAGGGCATAATGCTGTTCGATGATATCGATCAAGCAAGGCTCGGCAACGCGGCTGGCAACAAGGTCCGTCCATCGCGGCTGATCCTGTTCGGCAATCCGGCGCTCGGAACGACGTTCATCACCGCCAATCCAGTGGCCGGGCTCGATTGGCCCGTCAGAGTTCTCGTTTACGAAGCGAAGGATGGAACGGTCCGTGTCGCCTACACGGATTTTAACTGGATCGCGCGACGCCATGGCATCACCAGCCGCGAGAAGGAGTTCAAGATGGCGTCCGAGGTCATCAAAGCGGTGACGGATCCGGTCCATCAATGAGGTCACGGCGATGCGGTGATAAATGGGGAGGGAGCGACTTCCTCCTCATTGCGGATGTTGCAGAGAAGTTACCATCCGAGGCTGCCCTGACCTTGATGGTTGGTTGAGAACCTTCCAGGCGCGATGCTGACTTTGGTCCAGATTCTACTGGTTCTGATGACCGTTGCTCGCCACGGACTTCGCAGTGCCCACGGTCCGCTGGTGGCCCCAGACCTGCTGATCATCGTATACAACGGGAAGCTCTGCGCGTTCGCCGATTGGTATAAGGCTGCCAACCATCTCGTGGGACGAGTTGTTCAGCAGCTTACTGAAGTGCGACTTGGGACGCTGCTGACATCAATTCTTCGGGACTCGGCGCCCGGCATAGATTTTGGCCCCCCTCTTCGGCTTCTGTGAAACTCCAGCGCACAGTGCCGTCCCGATCGAGCAGGAACTCGCCGATAAGCGGCATGTGACCGGCGATGATAATCTGCTGGTCGGCCGCCGTCATTTCATACGGGTCCTTTTTCTCCAGAAAGTCGCCCGCCGCAGCCGGGTTCATCGGCACGGGCAACTCCCGCGGTAAATCGATCCGCATTGTCATGACCGCGTCCATTCCGAGCTTGCGCGGCCATTCGGTTTCATTCTCCGTGAGCTCGAGGATGGGTAAACCGAAGGCGCGATGCGAAGCCCCCTCCGGGTCAGATGCGCTGATAAGGTTGGGTAGCGGATGGTAACGGAAGTAGAGCCGCGCCCGTTCGACGGGCGTCTTGACGACGGCCAGACATTCGATGCCTTTCTCCTTCAGGGCAGGGTTGAGCTGCGCCATCGCCGAGACATGACGCCGACAGAACGGACAGTGTAGGCCTCGAAATAGACCGATCAGCAGCGGGCTACGGCCTCGAAAGTCATCGAGCGCGATCTTGCCTTCGCGCGAGATCGCATCGAGTACAACATTCGGTGCCCGGTCTCCCGGCTGCAGCGGGCGGTCGACACTATCCCTGGACATGAACAACCTCCTCCCGATCAATCAAAAAACCAGCACACCCAGCGCTTCGGGGGTCGAGCCCCTGCTGGGCGCAAACTCCCTTCGCCGGGGCAAAGTAGCGTTCGGCCTCTGCCATATTCCAGACGTCGAACTTGAGCTTTGCAGGCCCATCATAGCATGGAAATGACACCCGCGGGCGAACATTCAGGCTGGTCAGCAATCCGCAGCGCTATGTCCTCCGAGAGATTTTGGATCGGGCCGCCTGCCTTCATCCGACGCACGTTCTGATCGCCCAAGACAAGTTTATCGAAAGCGATATCACATCCAACACTGAGCGTGATCTTCTCAACGGCCCGTGCCATGTCGTTTCTCCTTGACGAGCCGGCCGGAGCTCTCTCGAGCCACCGAGCCCTTCGAAAAAACCCCTTCCCTCCCTTCTAAGGAGGCGACCATCAGCCGCAAGGATAACGCAATCTTGATCGACTGCGACAGTTTCCCGATCGCAGCATCGACCTATCTGCTTTGGCAACCACACTGAAGACGCTGCCTGTTGGCGGCGAAGGGAGGGTTGAGGGATGCTCCGGATGTGGAAATTGCCGGCAGCGATGGCAGCGCTCATCGCCGTTGCCATGTCGGCGTCGTCCTGCACGACGACCTCTACCGACCCGGCGCAGACCGGATCGGTTGGATACTCCAGCGCTGACTTCGCACTCAGGCCGGCTTGTCGCGACGGTTTCGGCAACGATCGTCCTTGCAGCTATTAACGTATAGAAGACGCAGCGAGGATGATCGGCACGCCGTTGCGGTTCTCGAAAGCCGGAGCTCTTAGTTACAACGACTGTTGGAAAATCGTTACGAACACCGATAAGCGTGATACACACCGTCGAAGTGCTCTCAAGAAAGACGGTCATGCGGTATCTTCGGTCGGGGCCGCGTCGGCTTCACACTCAAGAGTTGGGCGCTCCCCGTGCCAAAACGGTGGGCTTGAGATCGGGTGAGATCGCCGACCGGAATATCCGCGTCATCCTAGAAGCAATCCGCCGGCACGGGCCGCTGACGCGCACCGAGCTTGGGCGGCATAGCGGGCTGACCGGGCCTGGCATCACCAATATCTTGCGGCGGCTGGCCGACGAGAAGCTCGTGACATCGAACCGGCGCAAAGGGCTTGGCGGCGGGGCAACCGCCACGGAATTCGCGCTGCGGCCGGAGGGCGCGTTTTCGATCGGCGTCAAGCTTCGACGGACGCGCGGCGAGATCGTGCTGATCGATTTGAGCGGCCAAGTGCATGACCGGGTCTATTTCGACGTGGAGCCGGAAGACGGGGTTGGCGCGGTACATGCGGCGGTCCGGGACATGGCCGATCGGCATGCGACATTGCCGATCGTCGGGCTCGGGATCGCCGCCAACGATTGGAACGATGCCCGCAGCGAGCAGCTTGCCGCGATGTCGACGATCGCACGCACCTATGTCGAGAACGAATGCACGGCGGGCCTGCTTGCCGAACGCACGATCGGCAGCGCCATGCCGGAGGGCGGGCTCGCGATGATCATCATCGACGATGACGTTCAGGCGGGTTTCCTCATCCGAGGCATACCCTATTCCGGCGTGCATGGGCGGGCGGGCAGCATCGGCGAAATGCTGACCGGGCCCGACAATGTCCAGCTCAATACCGTCGTCGGTTTCGATTCCCTGCGCTCACGCATCGGAGACGAGGACTTCGCGCGCCTGCTCAGGGGCGAGGAGTTCTCCTCGTCGTCGCTGTCGCAATGGATACGCGAGGCCGCCGGCCATCTGCTCGACCCGATCATCGCCATGGCCGGCTTCATCGCCCCGAGCGTCGTGATGATCGGCGGCGACCTGCCGCAGGGCGTGATCGAGGCGCTGATCCATCAGCTTTCCGTCGAGCGGCGCGACACCTCGACCAGGCCGCTGCTGACGCCCTGGATTTCGCCGATGCGGCCGGCAAGCTTCAGCGGCGGCGGGGTGGCGCTCGGTGCAGCCCTCCTGCCCTTCCTCAACACGCTTCTGCTGCCGCCAGCTTCGGCCTAAGCCGACCGTGCAGCATAATTCGGCGGGCTCAGCCGAGCGCCTCATCGGTATGGCTGAGATCGGAGGCGAGCGCCTTGTCGAGCACCTTCTGGATGCTGGCGGCGCGCCGGAAGGAGGGTTCCTGGGTCTTGCCCGCCCGCACGGCCTGGACGAAACGCTGATAGTTCGTCTCGACGGGATCAAAGGGCACTTCGCGCCAGGTCGCTGTGTGCACGTCTTCGCCGAGGCAGGCGCGCAAGCTCGATTTGCCGGTGTCGTAGATCATCTCGACCGAGCCGGTTTCGCCATAGACTCGGAGACGGAGCTGATCCATCTGGCCGGCTGCCGTGCGTGTCGCCTGGATCGTGCCGATCGCGCCATTGGTGAAGTCGACATTCATCGTGAAGCTGTCATTGGCGTCGAGATCATATTCCCCGATCCTGTGATCCGGCGCCTTGTCGAAGGTCTTCAGCCGCGCAAAGACGTGGGCGACGTCGAGGCCGGAGCCATAAGAGGCGAAATCGACGATGTGAATGCCGATATCGCCAAGCGCGCCGTTCGAGCCGTGTTTCTTGCTCAGCCGCCAGAGCCATTTGCTTTCGCTCTTCCAATCGCCCCAGTGGCGGCCGACCAGCCAGCTTTGCAGATGCGACGCCTCGACATGGCGCACGGCGCCGATCTCGCCGGCAAGCACCATCTGCCGGCCCTTCTGCAGCGCCGGCGAATTGCGATAGGTGAGATTGACCATGCCGACCTTGCCGGCCCGCTCGATCGCCTCGGTCATTTCCATCGCCTTGACGGCATCGGTGGCGAGCGGCTTTTCGCAGAAGACGTGTTTGCCGGCGGCGATCGCCTGAAGTGTCGTCGGGTGGTGGATACGATCGGGCGTGACGTTCGCCACCGCATCGAACTCGCCCCACGCGAGCGCATCCTCCAGCGAGATGAAATGATTGGCGATGCCATGTTCGGTGCAAAAGGCCGCGAGCCGCTCCGGGACGACGTCGACGCCGCCAACGACGCTGACGCCTTCGATCGCCTTGAAACGCGCGGCGTGCTGGTTGGCCATGCCGCCGGTTCCGAGAATGAGTAAACGCATCTTCTCCTCCATGGACTTCAGTTTCCGGCTGCCGCTGCGGCCGGAGCAAAACGAACTGACACCATCGCGGCCATCCGCGATCGATCGGCCTTTTCCTCAGGAAAATTGCGGGTTGGATGCGCCTGATGTCCCTAAGGCGCTGTCGACAACTTATTTTGGCGCGCATCCCTTCCGAAAACCGCAGCGTGCGCTAGCTGCTGTTGAATGTCGCCAGCATCTCATCCTCCCAAGCTCTGGCTTGACATCAAATCAAAGTAACTTAATCTAATTAATGCAGCACGGAAATGAGGAGAGGTCAACCGACCGCCAGGCTGTATTCGTTCAAAATGGGGAGGAGACCCATCATGAAGAGCGCAACCGTCAGCGCATTGGCGCTGAGCACTGTCTTATTTTCAGCATCCGCCATTTTTGCCCAGGAACTTGCCACCAAAGACCGGATCGGCCTTGCCGATGCGCCGAAAACGCTCGTCGTCCGCCTGACGAACGACAGCCCGAACAATTCCGATCCCGCGATTGCCGAGGGCTATCAGAAGCTCTTCGTCGATTTCATCAAGAAGCATCCGGACTGGAAATTGCAGATGCAATTCATGTCCTCGGACATCGGCACTGAACAGGCCAAGATGCTGGAGCAGGCCAAGGCCGGCAACGCGCCGGATTGTGCGGCCGTCGACTCCTTCGTGCTCTCGCAGTTCATGGTCAATCACGTGCTGGCCGATTTCACACCCTATTTCTCCAAGGAAGAAATCGACGATCTCTTCCCCTTCATCCGCGACGGCATCACCGACAAGGACAAGACCATCCGTGCCTGGTGGTGGGATACGGACCTGCGCGTTCTCTACCGCAACAAGTCTGTGGTCGCAGATGCGCCGAAGACCTGGGACGAACTGAAGAAGGCCGCCCTTGCCTCCACCAAGGAGGGCATGGAAGGCGTGCTCTTCAACGGCGGGCGCTGGGAAGGCACGACCTTCGACTGGCTCGCCAATTACTGGGCGCTCGGCGGCAAACTCGTCGACGACTCGGGCAAGCCAATCTTCGGCGAAGGCGAGAACAAGGAGAAATTCCTGAAGGCGCTGAACTACTTCAAGGATCTCGTCGATTCCGGTGCGGCGCCGAAGCGCGTTACGACGATCGCCAATTACGACGATATGAACGCTGCGGCGGCTGCCGCGACGACGGCGCTCTTCATCGGCGGCAACTGGCAATATGCACAGCTGAAGACGACGCTCGACGAAGAGGAATTCAAGAACTGGACCTTCTCGCCGATCCCGGGCCCCACGGCCGACCAGAAGTCGACGGGCACCGGCGGCTGGACGGTCGCCTCCTTCAGCAAGGACAAGGAGAAGATCGAAATGTGCGCCAACCTGGCACGCGACGTCTATATGGGTCCTGCAAACGCGCTGCAGCAGCAGCTGCCGACGCGCAAGTCGCTCTTCGACAAGTATGAGGTCTTTTCGACGGAAGCCAACAAGACCTTCGCCAATGCGCTGGTCGATGGCCAAGCCCGGCCCGGCGTGCCGATCTATCCCGAGATCTCCAACCAGATCCAGATCATGATGGGAGACGTGCTGTCGGGGACGAAGAAACCGGAAGAAGCCCTGGATGCCGCATTCAGCGCGGCGATGGAGGCTTACAAGCGTCTCTGATCCCGGGCGTTTCCAACGCTTGCGACCGCGACGGCGCCTCGACTTGAGGCGCCGTCGACAGTGCCAAACCCGGACAGAGAAGCCAATGAGCCCTATTGCCATCGAGGCTGACAGCCCGCCTCAGAGCAGAACGTTCATGCGCCGGTTCGCCGGTGCGCCCCTGCCCTGGATCATGCCGGTGATCATCGTCATCGGCATATTCTACCTTTATCCCGTCATCGACGTTTTCCGGCTTTCCTTCACCAATGCGACGCTGATCGGCGACACCCAGGACTATACGCTGGGGTCGATCACCAATGCGCTGAGCTCGCCGCAACTGCCCGACATTCTCTGGGCGACGCTGATCTTCGTCGGCGGCAGCGTCATCGGCCAGCAGATCCTCGGCCTTGCGGTCGCCGTCACCGTCATTCGCGGCGAAAAGCGCGGCCTGTTCGGCACCACGATCCTGAGAACCACGGCGCTTGTCGCCTGGGTCGTGCCGGGCATTGCCGGCGGCATCATCTGGCAGATGCTGTTTTCCGAAGCGCCCTACGGTGCGCTGAACAGCATTTTGAGGCTGATGCACATGCCGACCGTCGCCTGGCTCTCGGACCCGGCAATGGCGCCGTGGTCGACGCTGATCTCGAACATCTGGCGCGGCACCGCCTTTTCGATGGTCGTCATGTATGCGGCGCTGAAATCGATCGATCCCTCGCTCTACGAGGCGGCGGAGGTCGACGGCGCCAGCGCCTCGCAGCAGTTCTTCTTCGTCACGCTGCCGCAGCTGCGCGCTGCCATCCTCGTCAACATGATCCTGATCACCATCCAGACGGTGAACACCTTCGATGCGATCATCACACTGACAGGCGGCGGACCCGGGCGCGCGACCGAAGTGATCTCGCTCTACGTCTTCAATATCGTCTTCCGAAACTATGACCTCTCCGGCGGCAGCGTGCTCTCCGTGCTGATGCTGATCATCAGCCTCGGGCTCGCCTTCGTCTATGCGTCGTTCCTGCCGAAGGAGGAAGAGCAATGAGCGGACGCACCGGAAGCCGGTTAGGCGATGCCATGAGCTATCTCTTCATGCTGGTGATGTTCGTCTTCTTCGCCGGCCCCCTCACCTATTTGCTGTCGATGGCGCTACGCGACAAGCGCGAGGTCTATCGCGGCGCGGCGCGCTACATTCCCGACAACCCTACCATTCAGAACTTCATCACCGTTCTCAACAACAGCTATTTCCCGATCTATCTCTGGAACGGCCTGAAGCTTGCGGCTCTGAGCGGGCTCGGCGTGCTGATCGTTGCCTTGCCCGCCGCTTACGCTTTCTCCCGCTTCCAGTTCCGTGGCAAGGGCCTCTCGATGATGGGGCTGCTGCTCTTCCAGATGATCTCGCCGCTCGTCATCATGGTGCCGCTCTATCGCTACATGAACCGCCTCGGCCTGCTGGACACGCATTTCGCCGTCGTCATGGTCTATATCGCGCTCGGCGTTCCCCTGGCGACCTGGCTGTTGAAAAGTACCGTCGACGGCATTCCGCGCAGCCTCGACGAGGCGGCGATGATCGACGGCTGCAACCGCTTCTCGGTTTTCTGGCGCATCATCGTGCCACTGTCGGCGCCGGGCATCGCCTCGGTTTTCATCATCACTGTGATTGCCGGCTGGTCGCAATTCCTGGTGCCTTTCCTGCTGCTCACCAAAAATGACCTGATGCCGATCGGCGTCGGAATCTTTAACTTCCGCGGCATGCAGACCGACTCGTCCATCCAGCTGCTTGCTGCCGCCTGCCTGATTGCGGTCGTTCCGGCGATCGTGGCCTTCCTGTCGCTCCAGAGGCTGATCCTCGGCGCGATGACCAGCGGCGCGGTGAAGGGATGAGAGGGTCTGCTTCACTCTCCACGCGCGCGGAAGGATTGAACGCATGAACCAGACACTCGACGCTAGGCTCTCCCCCGATCTGACGGGCGCCAATGTCGAAGACGCCGGCGAGCACAACAGGGCCGTCGTGCTCCGCTGCATCCACCGCCAGGCGCCGATTTCGCGCGCCGAAATCGCCAGGCAGACGGGCTTCACCAAACCGGCGATCGCACGCATCGTCGACCGCCTGCTGGACGAGGGCCTGATCATGGAGGCCCGCCGCCGGCATGGGCTCAGAGGCCAGCCGGCAATCGAACTCGAAATCAATCCCGACGCCTATTACGCCATCGGCATCAACATCGACCGCGACCATCTGACGATCCTGGCGGTCGACGCCGTCGGCAATGTGCGCGCCCGCGTACACCACGAGAAACGCTTCATCCTGCCGGCGGAATTCATGCAACTGACATCAGATGCGATCTCGCATTTCCAGCGCAGCCGACTGATCGACGATGCGCGCCTTGCCGGCATCGGCCTTGCCATGCCGGATTGGCTCGGCGAAATCTCGCTGCTCGGCAAGCCCGACGCCTATCAGGAATGGACTGATTTCGACGTGCGCGCCGCACTGGAGAGCCTGACGCCGCATCCCGTCTTCACCGAAAATGAGGCTAATGCCGCTGCCCTTGCCGAGCTCAACTACGGCCTCGGCGCGGAAAGCAGCAGCTTCTTCTATATCGCCGTCAATGCCTGCCCGGGCGGCGGCCTCGTTCTCGACGGCAACGGCCATCGCGGCGCCATGGGCCTCAGCGGCGAGATCGGCTGGCTTCCGATTGCCGACGGCCGCGACGGCGAGGCGCAGAAGGTCCAGCTTCTCGGGGAGATCTTCTCGCTGTTCTTCCTCTATGATTTTCTCGCCCGGCATGGGATCAAGGTGAGCGTGCCGCAGGATCTGCTGACCCTCGACGCGCGCGGCAAGCGCCTCGTTTCGCAATGGCTGAAGGAAATGAGCGCGCATCTCGCCGTCGCGGTCAAACATATCGCCATGATCGTCGATCCCGATGCCGTGCTCGTCGGCGGCCGGCTGCCGATCCGCATCGTCGATGAATTGCTGCGTTACGTGCACGAGCATCTCGACGCCGAGGACACGAACCTGCCCTCGCTGCATCGCGCCTCGATCGGCGAGGACGCCTCGGCCATGGGTGCGGCGGCCATGCCTATGGCGGCGGCCCTGATGCTCGCATCGGCCGATGTGGCGCAGCGCACGCGCTCGCCGCTGAAATTCATGGATCGGCTGAACAGTTGAAACGACCGCAAGGCCCCCGGATTTTGATGAGGATCGGAGGATATGGTGAAAATCGGCTTCTATACCTCGACATTCAATGACCGCCCGCTGGAGGAAGTGGTGGATTTCGCCGCGTCGGCGGGGTTCGAAGCGATCGAGATCGATGTCGGCGGCCACATCAAGACGCCCGACCGGGTGGAGGACGCCGTCTCGCTAGCACGAAGCCGCGGCCTCTTCGTCTCCTCGATGACTTTTTTCGGCAATCAGCTCGATGCCGACCACGACAAGCGCCGCGAACTCCGGGCAAGGACCTCAGAATTTGCCGAAGCGATCGGCGGCGCCGGCGTTCCGATATTCGTGATCTTTCCCGGTCGTAACGATACGGCAAGTGACGAGGCCAATTATGACGACTTCGCCGACTTCGCGATTGGGCTGATCGCGCAAACGCGGGCAAGCGGCCTCACCTTCGCGATCGAGAACTGGCCCGGTCCTAGAGACGATTTCATCGGAACGACGCCTCGGGGATGGCAGGAACTTTTCCGCCGCATCGAGGACTGCCGCTTCGGCCTCGAATTCGACCCCTCGCACCTCATCCGCATCGGCGTGGATCCCTATCGGGCGCTGGAGGCGGTCAAGGACCGCATCGCCATTCTGCACGCCAAGGATACGGCGATCGACGCCGAGGCCCTGCAGGCACTCGGCTTTCACGGCAAGGGCTGGTGGCAATACAAGTTGCCGGGGCTCGGTCTGCTCGACTGGCCGCGTTTCCTCAGGCAGGCCCGCGGCTACGGTTTTGACGGCACGCTGTCGATCGAGCACGAGGATGCCGCTTACGGCTGGCCGGGCAAGGACTTGGCCGCGCGCAAGGAGGGTGAGCGCCTCGGCCTCGATTTTCTCAAAAGTGTCTTGAACGGACTTTGACGGCGAATTCGGGAGGAGTTTCATGGCCCATGTTTCGGTCAGCAATGCGCGCAAGGACTACGGCGCGTTCAAAGCCATCAAAGGCGTGTCCGTCGATATCGGCGACGGCGAATTCGTCGTCCTGGTCGGCCCCTCCGGCTGCGGAAAATCGACGCTGCTCAGAATGATCGCCGGCCTGGAGGGCATCACCTCGGGCAAGATCCAGATCGGCAAGCACATCGTCAACGAGCTTGCGCCCAAAGACCGCGACATCGCCATGGTGTTCCAGAACTACGCGCTCTATCCGCATATGACGGTGGCGAAGAACATGGGCTTCTCGCTGCGTATGAAGCGCATGCCGAGATCGGAGATCGATCAGCGCGTCGGCAATGCGGCAAAAATCCTCGGGCTGGAAAACCTGCTGGAGCGTTATCCGAAGCAGCTTTCGGGCGGCCAGCGTCAGCGCGTCGCCATGGGCCGGGCGATCGTGCGCGATCCGGCCGTCTTCCTGTTCGACGAGCCTTTGTCGAACCTCGATGCCAAGCTTCGGGTGCAGATGCGCTCGGAGATCAAGGAACTGCATCAGCGGCTGCAGACGACGACTATCTACGTGACCCACGACCAGATCGAAGCCATGACCATGGCCGACAAGATCGTCGTCATGAAGGATGGGCTGATCGAGCAATCGGGCTCGCCGCTCGAACTCTACGACCGCCCGAACAATCTGTTCGTCGCCGGTTTCATCGGCTCGCCGGCGATGAATTTCATCAAGGGCAGCATGAGCGAAGACGGGTTCAGGACCGTGGACGGGCTGCTGCTGCCGAGCGAACGCCGGCCGAAGGATGCCGTGACCTACGGCATTCGCCCCGAACATATCATGCTCGACCCCAACGGCATCGAAGTGACGACCGTCGTCGTCGAGCCCACAGGCTCGGAAACACTCGTGCTCGTGCGGCTCGGAGGGCAGACGCTGACCTGCGTCTTCCGCGAGCGGATCCGGGCCGCCCCCGGCGACGTGTTGAGGATCGCCCCCGGCCACGACACCGTTCACCTCTTCGGCGCCGACGAGCAGCGCATTACCACAGGCGAAGCGCCATTGAGTTAAGCCCGCCGAATGCCCCCTCCCCTTCGGCCGGGCGCCGCCGGGGGCGCTTTGTCAGCGCCCCCGGCCCAAAATCCCCGGTCGACCGGACATCACGCAGAGATCCGGCAAGTGCTTGGACGAGCATCGAAAAGGTTAATATGCGTTAACCTTAAATTTCTTGGCCGGCATCGGAGAATCGCGGATAATAACGGTTACAGGGGCTTTTGATCCCGAAAACCGTTATCCGAAAGATTGCTGCCGATGAACGCTAATTCGAACGCCGTGAAGGCCGCGCCGCTCTATTTCGAGGATCAGATTCTCGAGCACGGCGACGTGATTTCGAAGAAGCTGCATCTCCTGAGCGTGCAGCGCTTTCCGCCGAACGCGAAGAAGACGCTGCGCAGCTTTTCTCTTGCCGAAGTCGCCAGTTATGTCGGCGCTTCGCAGAGCACGCTGAAGAAACTGCATCTCGAGGGCAAAGGCCCCTGCCCGCAAACGTCGCCTTCTGGGCGGCGCTCCTACAGCGCTGAGCAGATGCTCGAGCTGAGGTGCTATCTCGATGCGCATGGCCGCTCCGAAAGCCGCATGTATGTGCCCCATCGCCGCGCTCATGAGAAGCTACAGGTCGTCGCCGTCGTCAATTTCAAGGGCGGCTCGGGCAAGACGACGACGGCTGCCCATCTTGCCCAGCATCTGGCGTTGACCGGCCACCGCGTGCTCGCCGTCGATCTCGATCCGCAGGCATCGCTCTCATCCCTGCACGGCTTCCAGCCGGAGTTCGACCAGGCCGCCTCGCTCTATGAAGCGATCCGCTATGACGGCGAGAAGAAGCCACTCTCCGAGATCATCCACAAGACGAATTTCCCGGGTCTCGACATCGTGCCAGCCAATCTCGACCTGCAGGAATATGAATACGATACGCCGCTTGCCATGGCCGACAAATCGACCAATGACGGCAAGACCTTCTTCACCCGCATCTCTCGCGCGCTTGCCGAGGTCGACGATCGTTACGACGTCGTCGTCATCGATTGCCCGCCGCAGCTCGGCTACCTCACGCTGACGGCGCTGACAGCCGCGACCAGCGTTTTGATCACCATCCATCCACAAATGCTCGACGTCATGTCGATGGGCCAGTTCCTTCTGATGCTCGGCGGCATCCTGAAGCCAATCCGCGCCGCCGGCGCCGAAGTGAACCTCTCCTGGTATCGCTATCTCATCACCCGCTTTGAGCCGACCGATGTGCCGCAGGCGCAGATGGTCGGCTTCATGTCGACGATGTTCCACGAATTCATGCTGAAGAACCAGATGGTCAAATCCACCGCGATCTCGGATGCCGGGATCACCAAGCAAACGCTTTACGAGGTCGAGCGCGCCTCGATGAACCGGGGAACCTATGATCGCGCGCTGGAGGCGATGGGCGCCGTCAACACGGAGATCACCGGCCTTATTCACCAGGCATGGGGGCGGTGAATTTGTCGGCTGACAAATTCACCGTTTCCGTGAAGCAAATCAATGCAATGACCGCAATCGGAGGACGCTGATGGCACGAAAGAATCTGCTGGAAGGGCTGGCCGATATGCCTGATGAAAACGCAGGCGCGCCGAACTACCCGATGCGCGGGGCAGGCCGGTCGCTCGTCCGCTCGCTGGATGAGCTTGCCAAGCAGGCGGAAAAATTCCTAGAGGGCGAGGCGGTGGTCGATCTCGACCCCGATCTCGTCGAAGCCTCCTTCATCAAGGACCGCCTGTCCGAGAATGACGAGGACTTCCAAGCGCTCGTCGAAGCGATCCGCGCGCGCGGACAGGACACGCCCATCCTGGTGCGTCCCCACGCCAGGATCGACGGACGTTATCAGGTGGTCTTTGGTCACCGGCGGCTGCGCGCCGCCCGCGAACTCGGCCGCAATGTCCGTGCCGTCATCAAGGTGATCGACGACCAGACCCACGTGATCGCCCAGGGGCAAGAGAATTCGGCCCGCGCCGACCTCACCTTCATCGAGCGCGCACTCTTTGCCAGACGGCTGGAGGAGCTCGGTTACGACAGGGAGGTCGTCTCGACCGCACTTGCCGCCAATGCGGCTTTGGTCTCGAAGATGCTGTCGGTAATGGACCGCATCTCGCCGGAGGTCGTCCAGGCAATCGGGCCGGCGCCCGGCGTCGGCCGCGAGCGCTGGGTGGAACTGTCGCTGCTCGCCGGAAAATCGGCCAATGCGGCAGGTGTCGCCAAGGTCCTGCAAGACGACAACTTTCATCAGTTACCTTCCGACAAACGTTTCGAAGCGCTCTATGCGGCGCTGAACAAAAGCGCGCGACCAGTCAAGAAAACCGTCGCCGCGAGGAAGGTGAAATGGCAGCCGTGGGATAAGGCGGTGCAGGCGGAAATGAAGAATGACGGCAAGGCGTTCTCGCTCTCGATGAAGGCCAGAAATGCCGGCCGTTTCGGAGAATTTCTCTCCGGCAGGCTGGATGCGCTCTATGAGCAATTCCTCGCCGAGGAGGGCAAACAAGGAGACTGAAACCGCAAAAGAAAAAGGCCCCCAAACGAACGAGTCGTGGAAGCCCTTCTCACATCCTTAAGCAAGACAGAGAATCGCATTTTCACGAATCCCAGTCAAGAGTCCTGCAGCGCCTCGGCGTCTTTTCAGACGCGCAAATGACGCAGCGGCACTTTTCCTCCTCGCATCGTTTCGGTGAGCGGATTTCTTTTGCCTGATGAGAGGTGAAGGAAATGGAGAGTGACTATGTGACGACGCCCTTCGGGCGGCGGCCGATGTCGCTTGCCATGCTGCTGAAACAGCGGCGAGGCGAGGCGATCGCGGCCGGAACGACGCGCAACAAATGGAAACTGTTCCGATCGGTCTGCGAGGCGCGGGCAGGGCTGGATGTCACCGACCGGGCGCTGACGGTGCTCGATGCGTTGCTGACATTTTATCCTGAGGACGAACTCTCCAGCGAAAAGCCGCTGGTGGTCTTTCCTTCGAACGCGCAGCTTTCGCTCCGAGCCCGCGGCATGGCCGCCGCAACTTTGCGCCGGCATCTTGCCGCGCTGGTCGGAGCCGGCCTCATCTCCCGCAAGGACAGCCCGAACGGCAAGCGTTATGTGCGCCGCAGCCGGGAAGGCGGGATTGACGAGGCCTATGGCTTCAGCCTCGCCCCGCTTCTCGCCCGCGCCGGCGACATCGAGACGATGGCAGCGCGCATCGCCGCCGACCGGCAGATGCTGCGCGGTCTTAAGGAGCGGCTGACGATCTGCCGGCGCGACATCGCCAAACTGATCTCCGCAGCCGTCGAGGAAGCCGTTCCCGGCGATTGGGAGCGCGTGTCTTCGATGTTCCAGGCGATCCTGGAGCGCATTCCGAGGGTTGCCAATCTGGAAAACCTCCCACCGATCCTCGATGAACTGGAGACAACACGCGAGAATATCGTCAAGCTTCTGGAACTACATGAGAAAATGCAGATGCCGAGCGCCAGTGAATCCCAAATTGAGCGCCACATACAGAATTCGAACCCCGAATCCATACTTGAATTTGAACGAGGGCTGGGAACCGGGCAGGCGGCGACGACGGAGAGACTGACCGAGCAGAACGACTGGCCGGGGATCAAGCTCGACGATGACGGACGCGGAGCGCAAGAAAATGGTCTAGAGGGACCGCGCTTCGTTAAGAGCGCGAGGGCAGGGGAACTGAAAAGCTTCCCGCTCGGCGTGGTCCTCCAGGCCTGCCCCGACATTGCAGATTACGGCCCGGACGGCAGCGTGCGCAGCTGGCGGGATCTGATGACTGCGGCGGTCGTCGTGCGCTCGATGCTGGGCGTCAGCCCCTCGGCCTATGAGGATGCGTGCTCAGTGATGGGATCGGAAAACTCGGCTGCCGTCATCGCCTGCATTCTGCAGAGGGGAGGGTGCATCCATTCCGCCGGCGGCTATCTCCGGGACCTCACTCGGCGTGCCGAGCGAGGTGAGTTTGCGTTGGGCCCGATGCTGATGGCGCTCCTGCGCGCAAAAGGTCCACCTGTCGCCAAGCTCAGCTGACGGCGTTCTTCCTGCCGCGTAGAAGTGCGGCGCGGATCTGTTCGTTCTTGCTCAGCACAGGAGCGGGGACCACGACAGGTGCCGGCTCGGGTTCCTCGGCCTTCGCGGCGCTCTGCTTGAGGCTCAGGAAACGCTTCTGCGCAACCAATCGGTCTTCCTCCGACAGCGGCTCGACCGGTTCGCCGTCGATGTTATGGCGCATCGAATCGGGCTGGGCGCTGGCGAAATAATAGCGCCGGCAATGGACATAGGCAGCGGTCGCGCGCCGAAGCGTCGTCACGCCGGCATCGGGCTTCAGGAGCGGGCGCAGCTCGTTGAACAGACCGACGACGAAGGGGAGGACGGGATCACCGGGCTTGGCCGGAAGCACGCCGACAGGCCGGATCAGCAGCGAGTTGATCGCGTTTGCCTTCTCAACATCAAGCTCGGTCGCCGCTATCGGCCCGCGGCTGA
The DNA here is from genome assembly GCF_050587665.1 of Rhizobium sp. Nf11,1. Taxonomy (NCBI): domain Bacteria; kingdom Pseudomonadati; phylum Pseudomonadota; class Alphaproteobacteria; order Hyphomicrobiales; family Rhizobiaceae; genus Rhizobium; species Rhizobium sp. Nf11,1. Next base: position 54,853 of record NZ_JBOBHU010000016.1, read on the forward strand.
TCTTCCAGGGTTTGTCCATGTAAACTCCATAACGGCCGACTGTGATGGTATCTTGACGGAGAGGGTAGATAGAGGCGCAGGTCGCACATTGCTAGCCCTGCCGCAAGCCGGATGCGAGACAAAGATTTCCGAGCGGATATGGGTCGGTTTATCGGCCGACCATGCATCTAATCGTTTTTTGTCCGGAAGTGCATTGACCTCGGGCTTCGATTACATTTCTTATCCGCGCCCAAGATGAGTGACCGGCCGCGGGGAGGATGTATGCGGGTTTTCTCGAATATTGAAGAGCTGCGCCACACGCTCGATGCGCTGAAGCGGCAGGGGCGCACCGTCGGCCTCGTTCCGACCATGGGCTATCTCCACGCCGGACATCTCAAGCTCGTCACGCGCGCCCGGGCCGAGAACGACATCGTCGTCGTCTCAATCTTCGTCAATCCGCTGCAATTCGGCCCGGCCGAAGACCTCGGCAAATATCCGCGCGATCTCGAGCGCGATGGCGACATGCTCAAGCAGGCCGGCGTGAATTTCCTCTTCGCGCCCGGCGTCGAGGATATGTATCCCCGCCCGATGAAGACGGTGGTCGACGTTCCCGATCTCGGCCGCGAACTCGAAGGCGCAGTCAGGCCCGGCCATTTTGCCGGAGTCGCCACCGTCGTCACCAAGCTTTTCAACATCGTCCAGCCTCAGACTGCTTATTTCGGGGAGAAGGACTACCAGCAGGTCGTCATCATCAAGCGCATGGTGGAAGATCTCGCCGTGCCGGTGCGGGTGATCTCTGTGCCGACCGTGCGCGACAGCGACGGCCTCGCCTTGTCGTCGCGCAATGTCTATCTCAGCCCCGATGAGCGGCGCGCGGCGGTGATCGTTCCGCAGGCGCTGGATGAGGCCGAGCGGCTCATCGCCGAAGGCATCACCGATGCGCAAGAACTTGAGGCGAAACTCACCGCCTTCATCGGCCGCGAGTCTCTGGCAAAACCCGAAGTCGTCGCAGTCAGGGATGCAGAAACGCTGGCGCCGGTCGCTTCGCTCGAAGGCCCCATCGTGGTGGCGCTCTTCGTGCAGATCGGCACGACGCGGCTTCTCGACAACAGAGTTGTCGGAAACAACAGCAGCCCGGCGAGCGGGAACAGAATGATCCGAGACAACCGAATGAGCGGTCAGCCGGGAAAGGGAGTGACGAAATGAGCGCCACCGGATCTCAGAAGCGCCTGACGCCGACGCGGATCGCAGCCATGAAGGGCGGTAAGCCGATCGTCTGCCTCACCGCCTATACGACGCCGATGGCGCGCCTCCTCGACGAGCATTGCGACCTGCTTTTGGTCGGGGATTCGCTCGGCATGGTGCTCTACGGCATGGAGACCACGATCGGCGTGACGCTGGACATGATGATCGCTCATGGCAAGGCCGTGATGCGCGGCGCCGCCAATGCCTGCGTCGTCGTCGACATGCCCTTCGGAAGCTATCAGGAATCGAAGGAGATTGCCTTCCGCAACGCCGTGCGCATCATGCAGGAAACCGGCTGCGACGCCGTCAAGCTCGAAGGCGGCGAGGAGATGGCCGAAACCATCGCCTTCCTGACGAAGCGGGGCATTCCCGTGCTCGGCCACATCGGCCTGATGCCGCAGCTCGTCCACACCGCCGGCGGCTATCGCTCCGTCGGCCATTCCGAACACGAGACCTCGAAGATCCGCCGCGACGCGCATGCGATTGGCGGCTCAGGCGCCTTCGCCGTCGTCGTCGAGGGCACGGTGGAGCCACTGGCCCGCGAAGTGACGGCAGCCGTGCACATCCCGACTATCGGCATCGGCGCCTCTTCCGCCTGCGACGGCCAGATCCTGGTTTCCGACGACATTCTCGGCCTCTTCAATGATTTCAAGCCGCGTTTCGTCAAGCGCTACGACGAACTCGGCAAGAGGGTCGCGGACGCCGCCGCCTCCTATGCCGAAGAGGTGCGGGCGCGCAAATTTCCGGCAGCCGAGCATACGTTCAAGCGCCGCAGTTGAGGTGAGGGGCGGGGTCTTAGACGCTGAGATGACGGCCAAGGTCCGTCACGTGAGCGGATCCTGCGCGCGCATCGTCTCGGCCGAGCGGCGCACCGCCTCGGCGACTTCCTGCAGCTGCTTGGCCATCGGCGTCGAATTGCGCCAGACCATGCCGATCGTCCGCGACGGCTGTGGCGAGGGGAAGCGGGAGATTGAGACAGGCGCCGACCGCGTTTCGACCGGAACGGCCATCTCCGGAATCAGTGTCACGCCGATGCCGGCGCCGACCATCTGGACGAGGGTGGAGAGCGAGCTGCCTTCCATGATCTCCCGCGGGCGGGCTGGGCCGATCTTGCAGAAGGACAGCGCCTGGTCGCGGAAGCAGTGGCCCTCTTCGAGCAGCAGCAGCCGCATTTCGCGCAAAGCTTCGCGCTCTGGCACCGGCTTGTCTCCATCCTCCTGCCGCCTGACCAGCACGAATTCTTCCCTGAAAAGCTCGAGTTCGGTGAGCGAGGATTCCGACACCGGCAGCGCGACGATCGCCATGTCGAGCTGGCCCTGCGCCAGTTCATGAACCAGCTTGCCTGTCTGCGTCTCGCGCACCTCGATCTGAATTCCGGCGAAGGTTTCGTTGAGATCGTTTATAATTGCCGGCAGCAGATAGGGCGCGATCGTCGGAATGATGCCGATGCGCAGGCGCTTGAGAAAGGATTCGCGCGAGGCTCGGGCAAACTCCCCCAATTCGTCGACGGCGCGCAGGATGTCGCGGACGCGCAGCGCAAAGCTCTGGCCGAACGGGGTAAGCTTCACCTCGCGCGCGCTGCGCTCGAAGAGCTCGCCGCCCAATTCTTGCTCGAGTTCTTTGATCTGCATGGAGAGCGCCGGCTGGGAGATGGCGCAGGCGTCGGCGGCGCGGCGGAAGCGGCCATCTCTCGCCAGGGCTTCGAAATAGCGTAGCTGTTTCAGGGTAAGATTCTTCATAACCTGAGCTTATCGCAGCAATCAGTAAATCCAACTTAAAATTATTGAACGCTTCCGATATGAAGACTGCCAGGGAGAGAGTGGGGCGCCAGCTCGGCTCATCTTTTTTGAACCGCCGACCGATCAAGCAATGAAGGAGACGATCATGGACAACCCCACTGACAGCACAGGAAAATGTCCTGTAGCCCATGGCAATACGCCGCGCGGCAGAGCCAACCGCGACTGGTGGCCGAACCAGCTGAACGTGCAGATTCTTCATCACAATTCCGGCCGTGCCGACCCGATGGGCAGGGACTTCGACTATGCCGAGGAGTTCAAGAAGCTCGATCTCGACGCGCTGAAGAAGGATCTTCATGCGCTGATGACGGATTCGCAGGACTGGTGGCCGGCCGACTTCGGTCATTACGGCGGCCTCTTCATCCGCATGGCCTGGCACAGCGCCGGCACCTATCGCATCACCGACGGCCGCGGCGGCGCCGGTCAGGGCCAGCAGCGTTTCGCACCGCTGAACTCCTGGCCTGACAATGCCAACCTCGACAAGGCTCGCCGGCTGCTCTGGCCGATTAAGCAGAAATACGGCAACCGCATCTCCTGGGCCGACCTCCTGATTCTCACCGGCAACGTTGCGCTCGAATCCATGGGCTTCAAGACCTTCGGCTTCGCCGGCGGCCGCGCCGACGTCTGGGAGCCCGAGGAGCTCTATTGGGGCCCTGAGGGCACCTGGCTCGGCGATGAGCGCTACAGCGGCGAACGCCAGCTGGCAGAGCCGCTCGGCGCCGTGCAGATGGGCCTCATCTACGTCAACCCGGAAGGCCCGAACGGCAATCCCGACCCGGTCGCTGCGGCCCGAGACATCCGTGAAACCTTCGCCCGTATGGCAATGAACGACGAGGAAACCGTGGCATTGATCGCCGGCGGCCACACCTTCGGCAAGACCCATGGCGCAGGCGACCCGTCCTTTATCGGCGCCGAGCCGGAAGGCGGGGCGATCGAAGACCAGGGCCTTGGTTGGAAGAGCACGTTCGGCACCGGCGTCGGCAAGGACGCGATCACCGCCGGCCTCGAGGTCACCTGGTCGCAGACGCCGACCAGGTGGAGCAACTACTTCTTCGAAAACCTCTTCGCTTACGAGTGGGAGCTGACGAAGAGCCCGGCCGGCGCGCACCAGTGGCGGGCCAAGAACGCCGAAGCCACCATTCCGGATGCTTATGAGGCGGGTAAGAAGCATGTGCCGACCATGCTGACCACCGATCTGTCGCTGCGCTTCGATCCGATCTACGAGAAGATCTCGCGGCGGTTTCTCGAAAATCCCGGTGAGTTCGCCGACGCTTTCGCCCGCGCGTGGTTCAAGCTGACCCACCGCGACATGGGACCGAAGGTGCGCTACCTCGGCCCTGAAGTTCCGGCCGAAGACCTGATCTGGCAGGACGTGATCCCGGCGGTCGACCATCCGCTTGTCGACGATCAGGACATTGCCGACCTCAAGGCCAAGGTTCTCGCCACGGGCCTTTCCGTGCAGGAACTGGTCTCGACCGCCTGGGCGTCGGCCTCGACCTTCCGCGGTTCCGACAAGCGCGGCGGCGCCAATGGCGCGCGCATCCGTCTTGCCCCGCAGAAGGACTGGGAAGCCAACCAGCCGGCGCAGCTCGCCAAGGTGCTCGGTGTTCTCGAAGGCATCCAGAAGGACTTCAACGCTGCCCAGACGGGGGCTAAGAAGATCTCGCTCGCCGATCTGATCGTGCTTGCCGGTGCTGCCGGCGTCGAAAAGGCCGCGGCAGCGGGCGGCAACGCCGTCAGCGTGCCCTTCACGCCGGGCCGCATGGACGCGTCCGAAGCCCAGACCGACGCGCATTCCTTCGGGCCGCTCGAGCCCCGCATCGACGGCTTCCGCAACTATGTGAACGACAAGCGCCATCAGTTCATGAAGCCGGAAGAAGCGCTCGTCGACCGCGCCCAGCTTTTGACGCTGACCGGGCCTGAGATGACCGTCCTCGTCGGCGGCCTGCGCGTGCTGAAGGCAGGCAATCCCGAGCACGGCGTCTTCACCTCGCGCCCCGAGACACTGACGAACGACTTCTTCGTCAACCTGCTCGACATGGCCACGCAGTGGGTTCCCGCCGCCGGCAAGGACGGCGTCTATGAAGGCCGCGACCGCAAGACGGGTGCGCCCAAGTGGACCGGTACCCGCGTCGATCTGATCTTCGGCTCGCACTCGCAGCTGCGCGCCTTCGCCGAAGTCTACGGCCAGGCCGACTCCAAGCAGAAGTTCGTCAAGGACTTCGTCGCCGCCTGGAACAAGGTCATGAACGCCGACCGCTTCGACCTCTTCTGATCGGTTCAGCGAGTTTTGCCCGGGCGCGGCTTTCGGCCGCGCCCGGTTTTTTTTGTGAATGTCCTGGGGCGGCTACAACCGTCCAAGCTTCCGATCCTCGCCGCACGTGATGGTTGGTGGGGCGCGGGCACCACCTATCCTTCCCTCATCCCAGTGACCTCAGGCTTAGCCCGAGGGATATGACAGGGATCCAGCGCGCCCAAGTCCTTGGGCGCAGGAAACTCCCTTGTTTTCAAAATAGTCATTCACCGCGCGGACGCGCGGTGGCTGGATTCCTGTGACAGGCACGGGAATGAGAAGTGTGGGGTTGGCCTCCGGCCACTTTTCCGCAGCCGTTTCATTTTTACTCGGCGTCGTCTTCGGCCTTGTGCCGAGGATCTGCTGCCCTATCGACCGGAAGCAAGTGCTCGGGACAAGCCCGAGAATGACGGAAGAGAGTTCAGAGGCACCACCGCCCAATCGCCCAGATCATCCCCGCCACGCCGCGAACTTCTAGCCATGACCGACCCCGCATGCGATAGATGATCGACACATTTGGAGAGTGGATATGAACGGTTTGCAAGGCAAAATCGCGGCCATTACCGGAGCTGCCTCGGGCATTGGATTGGCGACGACCGAGGCGATCATCGCGGTGGGCGGCACGGTCGTGATGATCGATCGGGACGAGACGGCGCTGAGTGCGGCCTGCGGCAGGCTCGGCGAGAGGGCGATCGCGCTGCCGCTCGACCTTCTGAGACCCGAGGAGTGCGCCGGCCTGCTGGACGGCATTCTCTCGAAGGCCGGCCAGGTCGACATCTTCCATGCCAATGCCGGCACCTATATCGGCGGGGATCTGGCGGATGCCGACCTCGATGCGATCGACCGCATGCTCAATCTGAACGTCAACGTGGTCATCAAGAACGTCCGGACGGTCATGCCGCACATGATCGAGAGAGGGACGGGAGACATCATCGTTACCAGTTCGGTCGCGGGCCATGCCCCGGTTCCGTGGGAGCCGGTCTATTCGCCTTCGAAATGGGCGATGCATTGCTTCGTCCAGACCATGCGGCGGCAGCTCCTCAAGAACGGCATCCGCGTCGGATCCCTCTCGCCCGGACCTGTCAGCAGCGCTCTGCTGAAAGACTGGCCTGCGGAAAACCTGCGCAAGGCAAAAGAGGCGGGCGCGCTGATCGAACCCCGCGACGTCGCGGAAGCAGTGCTCTTCATGCTGACCCGGCCGCGCAACGTGACGATCCGCGACGTGGTGATCCTGCCGAGCGCCTTCGACATCTGATATGAGTGAAGGCAGGGTGGATTCCTCTCCTAAACCGGCTGCGTGAAGAGGCGGATAGTGCGTGCCGAAACGCCGGCTGAAGCTCTCCGGGGCTACCGCCCGGTCGTCCAATCCTCGACGCGCAGGCCATCCACGCGCCGGAACTCCCCGACGTTGTTCGTAATAAGAACAAGATCCCGCGTCTTCGCCTGCGCAGCTATCAGCACATCGTAAGGACCGATCGGTGTTCCCTTTGCCGCCAACGCCGCGCGGATCTCTCCAGCGGCCAGCGCATCCTCGCGCTCGAAACCGACGGTCGGGAAATCCGCCATGAACAGGCGCAGGGTTTCGAGATTGTAGGAAATTTTCGCGCTCTTGTAGGCGCCGTAATAGAGCTCGTGCATGACGATGCTCGACAGCCCGATCGATCCCTCGTCGCTGTCCATGATGTGGGCGAGCAGCGTGTCGGACTTCCGGCCGATCAGAGCGATCACCGCATTGGTATCGATGAGATGAGTGATCACTTGAACAAGTCCTGAAGGCCAGTTCTCTCCTGATCTTCCGGCTGCTCACGTCCCTCCGCCATGAAATCGTCGCTGAGGCCGCGCTCCAGGGCGCTGCGCAACGAGGCCCAGCGCCCGCCGTGATCGGTCCGCGGCCGCAGAATGATCGCATCGCCTTCCCGTGTCACTTCCACCTGATCGACGTCGAAGCGAAACTCCTTCGGCAGCCGGACGGCCTGCGAATTGCCGGATTGAAAGACGCGCGCATATTGCGGCATAGAGAACGCTCCACAGGTCGTATATATAGTTATGTATATACGCGGCTGGCGGCACTCATGCAAGAAGCCGTTCCGCTAGCGAGGCAGAATGCCGAAAGGCGAGAGCGTCAGCAGATCGGGATCATCGCTCGCCGTCGCTTTCGCCACTTGGGCATGGCTCATGCTGTAGCCGTAGGAAAGGACGCGGACGCCGTCGATCATGAAGAACTGCGCCTGGTCCAAGGCGGGCCGCAGGCTGCCCGTTACGGTGACGGTCTCGTACATTCTTTCGAGGTGCAGAGGCTCCTGCGGAACGACGCGGACCAGCTGATTGGGCGGAGGGGAGGGCATGTGGCTGCAGGCTCCGGCCCAGGGGACCAGCATGAATTCGTAGACGAGATCACCATCCTGGTCGACCGGCAGCACGAAGCCCGTCAATGCGACGGGCTGGCCTTCGTCATGCCAGACAAGCGTTTCGCCCTGCGGGCCGCTGACCGTCTTGCCCGACAGCGGCATTGTCGCCTTGGCCTGTTCGGCCGGGCGCAAAGCGCTCCAGAAGATGGGCTGGGCTGCGGCAAAGGCATCGGAAACCGGCGGTGCGGAAGCAAATGCCAGCACCCCGAACATCAGGCGAAACAGTCTGTGCTTCATCATCGCGTCTCCCGTGGCCGCCGTTTCGGCGACCTGCCGCTGCCGCGGAGGGTACTCCTGATTTCGCTCGGCCGTCCATCCGCTTTCCCTCGGCGGAAAGGATTTCCTGACCAAGCCCTTCGAGGCGATCGATGCGGTGCTGCGCATCTTCAACCTGCTCGAAACTCGCATCCTGACGCTGGAACTCACGGGCTGGCGACGCCGAAATCGGACCGCCCGGGGACGATTGATCGCCTCCGCTCAACGTCCGAAAGCGCGCCGATTTCAGGTCAGGGATTGACCCAGCGGCAAGAAGAGAGGGCGCCGGCTTCGTCATAACAGAACAGCGCGCGTTGATTGTCCTGCTGCCGCAGCTGGAACCAGTCCAGCGTCCAGGCCCGGAAGATCAAGACGCCAAAGCGCGTCTTTCCCTCGACCTCATCCGCAGGCTCTGCCGCGTCGATCGTTTCGAAGGCGCGCTCGTCCCCGGGCGGGCCGCCCGCATAGGTCATCCGCGTCCGCGCGGGCAGCCTGCCCCACGCGGCATTAGCACCTGCGCTTCCCGGCCCATGAAGCTCGACCGCCCCTTGAAGCCGAAGCTGCAGCCGGCTCTCGGCGCTAAAGCCGAGGATCGTGACGCGGGGATTGACTGAAAGTTCCAGCCATTTGGAGCTGCGCGTATCCGTATGAAATTCGAGACACCGCGCCAACCTGTCGGCCGCACGCAGCACGACCATGCGCGCCTGCGGCTTCGCCTCGGTATCGACGGAGCAGAGGCTCACATAGCGGAAACCTGACTGCGGATCTGCCGCAGCCGTTTTGAGCTCTGCCCATGCCGCGGCATCGATGTCAGTGAGATCCACCGGCGGGTCCCCGGTCAGACTGAACGCGCGATGCCGCCGTCGACGCGGATGTTCTGGCCGGTGATGTAGCCCGCACCTTCCGACAGGAGGAAGGCGATGGTGGCGGCGATTTCCTCGCTCGTGCCGTAGCGGCCCATCGGAACGCTGTCCCGCCGCTCGTCGGTCGCTGGCAGGCTGTCGATCCAGCCGGGCAGGACGTTGTTCATGCGGATGTTCTTGGCCGCATAGGTGTCGGCGAAGATCTTGGTGAAGCTTGCCAGTCCCGCGCGGGCGACCGCAGAGGTCGGGAACATCGGCGAAGGCTCGAAGGCCCATGCCGTCGAAATGTTAACGATCGCACCGCCGCCCTGCGCTTCCATGATCGGCGTCACCAGGCGCGTCGGGCGCACAGCGCTGAGGAAATAGACCTCCATGCCCTTGTGCCAGTCCTCGTCGGAGATTTCGAGGATCGGCGCACGCGGGCCGTGGCCGGCGGAATTGACCAAAGCGTCAATCCGCCCCCACGTCGCCATCGCCAGATCCACGAGGCGCTTGACGTCGTCGTTCGACTGGTTCGAGCCGGTGACGCCGACGCCGCCGAGTTCTTTCGCCAGCGCCTCTCCCTTGCCGGAGGAGGAGAGAACAGCGACGCGATAGCCGTCCGCCGCGAGTTTCCGGGCGGCCGCAGCCCCCATGCCGGACCCGCCCGCGGTGATGAGAGCGACTTTTCCTTCAGACATTGAAACCTCCGATAGCTGATTTTGCGCAGCATTATGGCAGATGCTGATGGGACTTTCGCGCGAGAAAGAAAGCTGCCAGACTGTAGAAAATCTACTGGATATGCCGATGAACCCATCCCGCCGCACGCTGCCGCCCCTGAATGCCCTGCGCGCCTTCGAGGCCTCCGGCCGCAGGCTGAATTTCCGCGCCGCCGCCGAAGAACTGGGCGTCACGCAGGGCGCGGTCGCGCAGCAGGTTCGCGCGCTGGAGGATCAGCTCGGCCTCAGGCTGTTCCAACGCCTTGCCCGCGGCCTTGCGCTCACTGCCTATGGCACGGCCTATCTGGCGGACGTGACCCGCGCCTTCGATACGCTTGCCGAAGCGACCGCGCGGCTTCTCGACCGGCCGGAAATGGTAACGATCACCGCCACCCCCACGGTCGCCACCAGGCTGTTGATCCCGCGGCTCGCCGAGCTCTATGCCGCCCTTCCCGACATCGATCTGAGGACGGTCGCCACCGAGGCGCTGTCGGATTTCGACCGCGAGCAGGTCGATATCGCGGTGCGTCTCACCCGCCCGCCTTTTCCGGCGAACCTGCAGGCGCAGCTGCTGTTTCGCCAGGAACTTGTGGCCGTCGCAAGCCCGCATCTGGTCAAGGGCCTGACCTTGCCCCTAAGCGGCGAAGAGCTTCGCAAACTACCGCTTCTGCACGACTCGCACGATCACTGGCCGGTATTCCTGCGCACGCGCGGGAAGCTGCCCGGCGCGGCCTTCAACCATACGACCCTGGCGCTCGACGCCGCACTTGCCGGCCGGGGCGTCGTGCTCGCCTGCCGGGCTTTCGTCATGGCCGATCTCGAGGCCGGACGGCTGGTGCAGGTGACTGATGCGACGGCGACCATTGGACCCGATTACTACCTCGTACGCAAGCGCTCGTCATCGCCGCGAAAGGCTGTGGACGCGGTCTGGGACTGGTGTGCGACGCAGTTGCCGCTCTCCTGAAGCGCCGCGTCGGCCGGCTAAGAGTGGCTCGCTGCTGCTCTTTCTGCCGCTCAGACCGTCGACGTAATGATGCGATCGAACATCCGGTCGCTGAGCCAGCGGCGCAGCCACAGGACCGGGCCTGCCATGTAGCCGGTATGATACCGTGTCTTCGGCCTGGCTGCGGTGATGGCTTTCAGAATGGTGGCCGCCACGACGGCGGGGTCCGACAGCCGTGAGCCGGAATAGATTTCATGCATGCTGGCCGCGGCCTTGTTGGCCCCCTTGGCATAGGCGCCGCTGCCTGACGTCTTCTTCAGATTGTCGGCGGCGATATGCCCCCATTCCGTTTTGATGCCGCCCGGCTCGACGATGACGACGTCTATCCCGAAAGGTTTGGTTTCCAGGCGAAGCGTATCCGACCAGCCTTCGAGCGCATGCTTCGTCGCATGATACCAGCCGCCGAACGGCGTGTAGATCTTGCCGCCGATCGAGGTGATGTTGACGATCTTTCCGAACTTGTTCTCGCGCATTTTCGGGAGGACGAGCTGGGTCAGCCGGGCAAGCCCGAAGAGATTCACCTCGAACTGACGGCGGCCTTCGTCGACCGGGACATCCTCGATCGCCCCGTAGGAGCCGTAACCGGCATTGTTGATGAGAATATCGATCGAGCCGCGTTCCGCCACGATCCGCTCGACCGCAGCCACGATCTCCTCGTCCTTGGTGAGATCCAGCGGCACGGCGACGGCGCCGCGCTGCGCGAGTTCCTGCATCTGCTCGACGCGGCGCGCGGCGACGTAGACCCGGTAACCCTCCTGCAGCAGTTTCTGGGTCGTGGCATTGCCGATGCCGGACGAGGCTCCGGTGATCAAAGCGGTTTTTTTCTTGGCGGTATTGGATGAGATAGCCATGACAGCACCTTCAGTTGATGGAATGGGGTCGGCGGGCCACGTCGGACTGACGGCCTCGCCAGTCGGTTAGTTTTGGAAGTCGGTGGAGAAGGCTCCGGGTTTGCCCGGTGTCGCCGTTACGCAATCTCCGCGGGAGCAAACCCGGATGAGCTGCCGGCCAAAGGCGGACGATGTGTCTGTGATAAGCCAGTTCTTCGACATCGCAGTTCTTTGCATCCTATTTTGAACAGTGTTAAGATGCACATATAGACGTCAATTTGAACGCTGTATAGATGTACGTACGAAAAATTTTGGAGCGCTGGAGTGTCTGAAAAGCGGGGCTATCATCACGGGGAGCTGAGGAAGGCGCTGATCACCGCCACCGACGACATCCTGAGAGAAAACGGCATAGAGGGGTTCTCATTGCGTGATGCCGCGAGACGAGCCGGCGTGTCGCCGGGAGCGCCCGCGCACCATTTCGGCAGCGCATCGGGCCTGCTGACCGAAGTGGCGATTCTGGGCTATGAGGAGCTGGCCCGCTATCTCGGTGAGGCAGTGGATGACGGAACGCCGGCCGGAAGGATGCGCGCCCTGGCCGCGGCCTATGTCGCCTTCGCGCTCGACCATCCCGGCCGGTTCCGTCTGATGTTCCGCAAGGATCTCGTCAATCGCACCAACCCCGTTTACGAAGAAACGAGCAAACGGGCTCTTTGGCCTTTCGCCGAAGCCATCGCGCGGGTCAACGGCACGACTTTGGAGGCACTATTGGAAGCGCGGAACCTCGCCCCGATCTTTGCCGCCTGGTCCACCGCCCACGGCATCGCCTATCTCGCACTCGAAGACAAGATGCACTTCGCGCTCCAGGGCAACTACGATGAGGACTTTCGTAAAAGGCTCCTGCCGGAAATACTGAAGGCTCAATGGGCATAACCATGGGCCGGCGGGCGCCGGCCCCATCGACTTCAAAACATCGTGTTCTTGTTGGCCGCCTCTTTCGGAACGGCCTGAATCACGTCCCAATGCTCGACGATCTTGCCGTCCTTGACGCGGAAGATATCGACGATGGCCTGGCCGCGGTCGTCGGCGCCGTTCGTCGCGTGCACATGCAGCCAGACGAGATCGCCATCGGCGGCGCTGCGGACGATCTCCGCCTTCGATTGGGCATTGTCCTTGAAGAAGCCGGTGAAGAAGGAAATCAGCGGCTGCTTGCCGTCGGGAACCTGCGGATTGTGCTGCCGGTAATCCTCCGCAACGACCGAGGCGGCCGTTAGATCGTGCTTGTTGAAGAACTTGTCGTAAAATTCCACCACCAGCTTCCGGTTGGCTTCCTCGACCTTCAAGTCGCGGGCGGCCGATTCAGCAGAAGCGCCGGAAGGCGCGGCGATGCCTGCCAGAATGGCGAGCGCGAAAAGCGATTGAAATCTCATGCATCAAGCTCCTTAGTATGGATCAGCGATCTAGTCTAAAAGACAGACTATGAGAGCTGGTCTATGAAACCTCGCCTTGCCCGACAAGAAGGCAGGTTTTGGTGGCAAGGTCAGCCTGCGGTGACCGAGGAGAGGGCATGCCTGGGGAATGGAACGAGCCGAAACAACAGCCCGGAGCCGGCTGCCCGATCAGAGGTGTGCTCGATCGCATCGGTGATCAATGGAGCCTGCTCACCCTCGAAGCGCTTGAACACGAAAAGAAACGCTTCAACGAGCTGCAGCGCGAGATCGGCGACGTTTCGAAACAGATGCTCTCCAAGACATTGCGGCATCTGGAACAGGACGGCTTCATCAGCCGCACGGTTTATCCTGAGGTTCCGCCGCGGGTGGAATATGAACTGACGGAGATGGGGCGCTCATTCCTGATCCCGATGAAAGTGCTGATCGGCTGGGCGGACCGGAACCATTCGGAAATCATGAGGGCGCGGGAGCGGAATGAGACAGGTTAGAATTTAAGCCACCAACAGCTCAATGCTTGCCACCTGATCGAGAATTGGAATCCGTGATTTGCCTTTCGCTTGCGCTCAAGGCGTGCGTCGCTGCCGCTTCTATAAGGCGCCCCCATCACGCCAGCAACACCTTTCCCCCCGTGCGGAAGGGCAGGGCGGCGCGCAGCGCCTCGCCGATCTTTTCCAGCGGAAAGACCTCCCGCACCTCGGTCGCGATGACCTTGCCCGCGATCTGCGTAGCGACTTCGGAATAGGCGCGCTGGACCTCGACCACCGCCTCGGAGTGAACCCATTCCCTAAGGTGACAATAGGAAAAGGCGATGTCGGGATGGGCCGACCAGAATGACGGCGGGATGCTCTCACCCGAAAGCAGACCATAATGCAGGAAGTGCCCGCCGGGCTTCAGCGCATCGGCAAGTACCGATGCGCGCGCGCCGCCGACGCAGTCGAGCACTGCATCGAGCCCGGACCTGCCGGCGAGGCCGGTGGCAAGATCGCCATCCGCTCTATCGACGATGACAGCCTCCAGCCGGCCCCGCAGGCGCGCGAGGGATTCTTCGCTGCGGACGATCGCGATCGGCTCGACGCCAACGGCGTTTGCCATGCCGATGAGGATCGACCCGATCGAAGAGGCGGCGGCATTGACAGCGATACGCATGCCCGGTCTCAGCCCGATCTTCTTATGCAGCATTAGCCAGGCGGTCATCGGGTTAACATAGCTGGTCGCGGCCTCGAAATCCGAAAGCGCGTCGGGCACGCGAAGGCACCAGTTCGGATCGGTATCCTTGAACTCCTGCCATCCGCCGGCGCTGCGCACCGGCAGCACGCGTGCCCCCGGCGCAAGCCCATGAACCTCTTCGCCGCATTCTTCGACCACCCCGAAGGCTTCGAAGCCTGGGATGAAGGGCAGGGTCGTGCGGCCGGCATAGGCGCCAGAGATGGTGATGATATCGGAGGGATTAATCGAGCGCGCCAGCAGGCGAACGCGAACCTGGTCTCGCGAAAGCGGCGCCAGATCGGCGCGTTCGATGCCGACGACCTCCTCGGCCGGCCCGAATTTTCGCACGAGCGCCTGATATTGCATTTGCATCCCCCACACAGTCGGTTAGAACACGCCTTCGAAATTTCGGTGATCGAATGAGCGTTGACGACAGGCCTTTAGCATCGTTCCGGGTCTCGATGCGAGACATCGACATCTATGGCCATGTCCACAACTCGGTTTATCTCGATTATTGCGAGGATGCGGTCGTCGAGTTCCTGCGCCGCCGGGAGATCCTCAGTCACTTCCGCCACACTACTTCGGGTGTGGCCTATCACGTCAAGAAGGCGGAGATCACCTTTCACAGCCCGATCGACGTCGACGATGTCGTCGAGGCGAAGGTCAAGGTCGAGAAGATCGGGCGGTCGAGCCTCTCCTTTACGATCGAGCTCTATCGCCAGGGCGACGGCGCCCATTGCGCCTCGGCCGGCCTCGTCTGGGTCTGCGTCGGCCTTTCCGACAGCCGCCCGACGCCGATCCCCGAGGCGACGAGAGCCGCCTTGTCGCAGGGCTGACCCATGCCGATCCACGCGGAGCTTCTTCGACACGCCACAGAGAGACCGGACAAGCCGGCAGTCGTGATCGACGGTGGCTCCCTGAGCTATGGCGAAGTCTATAGCCGCGCCGGCGCGATCTACCGGTTCATCCAGGCGCTTCCGCTCTCGAACCACCGTTCATTCGATCTGCCCGGCGTCGAGAAGCTCGTGGCGGTCAGCCTCGGCAATCACATCGGCTTTGCCGAGTATTTCATTGCTGCCACCGCGCTGCCGAATGCCTGCGCTGTCATCGATCCGATGATGCAGGAGGCAACGATCGAGCGCATCGTCGAGCGCCTGGCGCCTGACGCGCTTGTCGTCGATGATGCTGCCAGCGCAAGCGCCGAGATCGGCCGCCGGCTCGGTGTTCCCGTGATCGTCGCCGGCGCGGAGCCCTTTGACCTCGCCGCGAGGGGAGACGACATGCCCGTCGATGCCGAGGGGATCTTCCTGATCGGCTTCACCTCGGGCACGACAGCCGAACCGAAGGCCTATTACCGGTCGCGCGAACAGTGGCGCCGAAGCCTCGATCGGGGGCGTCTCGTGTTCGAACTCCAGGACGCGCCCTCGACCCTGTGCCCGGGAGCGCTGGCGCATGGGCTCGCGCTTTACGCACTCGTCGAAGCGCTCGATGCCGGAGCAACCTTCCATTCGATCGGGAAATGGGATGCCGGCGCGGTCGCGCGCATTCTCTCCTCAAAAAAGATAGAGCGGCTGGTTGCCGTGCCCACCCATATAGCGGGCATCGCCCGGGCATGGAGTGAGCCGATGGAATCCTTACGCGAGGTGCTGACCGCCGGCGCCAAGCTGAACCTCAACGAAGTCCAATCCATGCGCCGACTTTTTCCGAAGGCGCGCATCCGGGAATATTGCGGCGCCTCCGAGATCGGTTTCATGACCGTTTCGACGCTCGTTGGCGGCGCGACCGATTTTCCGATCGACCGGGTCGGGCGAGCCTATCCCGGCGTCGAGATCTCCATTCGCGACCCGGAGGAAAACGATGTCGGCACCGATGTGCCGGGCACCATCTTCGTCAACAGCGACCTGATTGCCGACGGCTATCTCTGGGGCGACGACGGCCAGGCATTCCGGGTCACTCCGGCGGGCGCGACGGTCGGTGATCTCGGCGAGATCGATGCAAATGGCATGCTGCGGGTGATCGGCCGGGCAGGGGGCATGATGATATCGGGCGGCAACAACGTCTATCCCGCCGAAGTCGAGAGCGCGCTGAAAACCTGCCGCGGCGTCGAAGATGCCGTCGTCTTCGGGCGGCCGGACCCCTATTACGGCCAAAGCATCGTTGCCGTCGTCTCGGGGAAGGCGATGGATGCGAAAATGCTTGCCGAGCATTGCGCAGGCAGGCTTGCAAGGTTCAAGATCCCCAGGCAGTTCTACCATATCGCCTCCTGGCCGATGACGAGCAGCGGCAAGATATCCAGGGGGCAGGTAGAGGCATCGGTGATCTCGGGAGACGGTCTTGTCCTACGCCTATCAGCCTGACAAGGATTGGCAGCCGGTCGTGGTCGCCGCCTACCGCACGCCGATCGGCCGGGCCTTCGGCTCGCTGTCGACGGTTGCAGCCGAAGACCTGCTTACCCCCATCATCCGCCGGATCGTCGCAGAAACAGGCGTTGCGCCCGATGCCATCGACGACGTGCTGGTCGGCAATGCCGCCGGCGGCGGCGGCAATATCGGCCGGCTGGCCGCCCTCCATGCCGGCCTGCCCATGGCCGTTCCCGGTGTTGCGATCGACCGGCAATGCGGTTCCGGCCTCGAAGCGATCATCATGGCCGCCCGGCTGATCCAGGCGAAGGCCGGTTCGTGTTTCCTTGCCGGCGGCGTCGAAAGCGTCAGCACTGCGCCGTGGCGCGTGGAACGACCGAAGACGAATGGCGCCGTGCCGCGCTTTTACGGGCGGGCGCGGTTTTCGCCTGAGGCGATCGGCGATCCCGAGATGGGCATCGCCGCCGAAAATGTTGCGCGCAAATTTGACATCTCGCGCCGGCTTCAGGATGAGTTCGCCCTACGCAGTCACCGGCTCGCCGTCGCAGCGGCCGAAGCAGGCCGCTTCCGGCCGGAGATCGTCGAGATCGCCACCGCCAGCGGCCCCGTAACGCGAGACGAATGTCCGCGCCCGACGACCTCGCTCGAGGCGCTCGCAAAGCTGGAACCCGTTTTCCTGGCGAATGGCTCGGTGACGGCAGGCAATGCTTGCCCTGTGAACGACGGCGCCTGTCTGGTGCTCGCAATGAGCCGTGGCATGGCAAAGAGCCTCGGCATCGAAAAGGGCCTGGCCTTCATCGACAGCGCCGCCGCCGGCGTCGACCCCAACCTGCTCGGCATCGGCCCGGTCGCCTCGACGGACAAGCTTCTGCAGCGCCAGCCTCACCTGTCGCTTTCCGCGATCGACGCCATCGAATTCAACGAGGCTTTCGCGGCGCAGGTTCTGGCGTCGCTCGATCAGCTGGATCTATCAGCCGACGCTGTCAACAAGGAGGGCGGCGCCCTGGCGCTCGGTCACCCCTTCGGCGCCTCCGGCGCGATCCTCGTGACCCGGCTCTACAGCCAGCTCATCCGCGGGGATGGTCGGAGGCCCGCCGCCACCGGTCTCGCCATGATCGGCATCGGCGGCGGCATAGGACTGACGGCGCTGTTCGAGGCAGTCAGGCTTTCCTGAGAGAAAGGCAAGTCTGCCCGGTTCGGACTGAAGCTACCCCTCACCCTAACCCTCTCCCCGTAAAAACGGGGAGAGGGGACGTGCCATACGAGAGGTCGGTGAGGAACCGAGACGTTGCGGCATGTCCCTGCTCCCCGCGCACGGGGAGCAATCATGTTTAATTTTTGCTGGTATCGTGGCGTCCATCGTCTTTCGAGAGAGCATGGAACTGCTCGAGACTTGCCGTGAAGAGCGCAATCAGTGCGGCATCGAGCCGATCGTTCTTGGCCCGCTTGAGCCGGCTTTTGGCGAAGAAGCGCAATTGCGCCGGCTGCAGACGCGCCGCTGGCCGCTTTCCGGCCCGCAGATGCGCCAGCAGCCGCCATTCATAGCCGCCAGAGGCTTCGAAGCCGATGCGGCTGACGTCATGCTCTTGAAGAAAGGCATCAAGCGCCTTCAGGCCAGCGGTGTCGTACGTGACCCTCAGCCTTGCCTTACCGGGATGGAGGGCAATGTCGAGATGGCTTTTGCCGACATCGATTCCGGCACAAATCATGCTATTATCGGTCATCTTCGTCGTCCCTGTCTTGGATACGAACCCCAAGGTTCCTGCAACCACACGGGCCAGATGAAGAGCCGGTTGCGATCCTGCTCCCCACAGCCCCAAACGGCTAAGAAGGTGACGATCCGACAACCAGCTGCCGGGCGGGCGGCCACCCGCCCGGCAGGCAGTATCCTACATTTTGCGCATCCAAGAAGGTGGCGGCAGCCGGATGAGGGGCGACACCAGCGCACCGCCCTCCATTTCCGCAAGACAATTCGATCACAGGCCTAGCCGCCCTACTGCCTTGGCATAGGTCGACAGCGACCGAGAGAGAATGGTTCGAACCCGCGATCCGGCGCATTCTGCTGGCGATCAGTTCCGGCCAATGAAGCCGCCTGGCCTCGTGAAGTACGCGGTTTCGGGACTCCGAGCAGTTCCTGCTCGCCTTCATTCAGCAATGCAGATCAACAGAGGATATTCCTCGTAAACAAGGGAGATTACCATGAAGATCATCGTTATCGGCGGGACCGGCCTCATAGGCTCGAAGACGGTGGAAAGGTTGCGCAAGAAGGGACACGACGTTTTGCCGGCCTCACCGAATTCGGGCGTCGACACGATCACCGGCAAAGGCGTCGCCGAAGCGCTTGCCGGGGCGCAGGTGGTACTCGACCTCGCCAACTCGCCTTCTTTTGAAGACCAGGCCGTGCTGGAATTCTTCCAGACCTCGGGCCGCAACCTGCTCAAGGCCGGGGCTGCGGCCGGCGTGAGACATCACATCGCGCTGTCGATCGTCGGCATGGAGCGGCTGCAGGGCAGCGGTTACATGCGGGCCAAGATGGCGCAGGAAGAGCTGATCAAGAGCTCCGGCATTCCCTATACCATCGTGCACTCCACCCAGTTCCATGAATTTATCGCCGGCATCGCCCAGGCGAACACAGTCGGCCAGACCGTGCATCTGTCGCCGGCCTATCTGCAGCCGATCGCCTCGGACGATGTCGCCGACGTCATGGCCGAGGTGGCGCTCGCAGCACCCGTGAACGGCACGATCGAAATCGGTGGCCCGGAAAAGATCCGCCTGA
The DNA here is from genome assembly GCF_050587665.1 of Rhizobium sp. Nf11,1. Lineage (NCBI taxonomy): Bacteria > Pseudomonadati > Pseudomonadota > Alphaproteobacteria > Hyphomicrobiales > Rhizobiaceae > Rhizobium > Rhizobium sp. Nf11,1. Next base: position 74,013 of record NZ_JBOBHU010000016.1, read on the forward strand.
CCGATATCGTGACACGGCTCTTCAAGGCGACGCACGATCCGCGCCAAGTGACGGCCGATCCGCACGCCCGCTATTTCGGCGTCGAGCTCGATGACACTTCGCTCGTCGCCGGCGCTAATGCGCGGCTCGGCAAGATTCGCTTCGACGACTGGCTGCGCCAGCAGCCGCCCCAGAAAAAAAGCGCGTGACGGCGAAGCGTCGCCTGTCGACCTATTCCCATCATCGGAGCAGACCAGACATGCTTAGGAAAATAATCTCGGCGGCGGCCTTTGCGCTTGTCCTTGCCGCCGGCACTCAGGCTGACGCCGCTGGCGGCAAAGCCAAGGTGACCCTCGTCTTTGACCAGAAGCTGCCCAATGTTCCCGGCAAGAGCATGAAGGCCGTGCTGGTGGAATATGAACCGGGGGGCCAGTCGCCCGGCCATACGCACCCGAAGTCGGCCTTCATCTACGCCACCGTTCTCGAAGGAGCGATCACTAGCAAGGTGAATGACGGGCCGGAGAAGACCTACAAGGCCGGCGAGAGCTTTCCCGAATTTCCCGGCGATCATCACGCCGTCAGCAAGAATGCCAGCAAGACAAAACCGGCGCGCCTGCTTGCGGTGTTCGTGCTCAATACCGACGAGACGGACCTGACGACAGACGACAAGTAACCTCAACCTCGATGCCCGGCGCCGCCGGGCATCGATTCCGTGCGCCGCGTTCAAACAGCCTGCAGCGCCAGCTCCAGATCGGCGATCAGATCATCCGGATGCTCGATGCCGATCGACAGCCGGATTGTCGATTCCAAGACGCCAATGCGCTCCCTGACATCGGCCGGCACGCCGGAATGCGTCATGGCGGCGGGGTGGCTTGCGAGCGACTCCGTGCCACCGAGGCTGACGGCGAGCTTAAAGACCTGCAGCGCGTTCAGGAATTTGAAGGAGGCCGGCTGGCCGCCGCGGATATCGAAGGAGAAGGTCGAGCCAGCGCCGGTGCATTGCGCGGCGAAGGTGCGGCCCGACGGCGAATCCGGATCGTGGTAGGGGAGATAATGAACCGTCTCGACCTTCGGATGATCCCGCAGGAAATCGGCCACCGCTCGCGCATTGCTGTTCGCCCGCTCCATGCGCAGCTGCAGTGTTTCGAGCGACTGGCCGAGCATCCAGCAGGAATGCGGATCGAGCTGCGTGCCGATCGCGCCGCGCAGCGCCTTGACCTGCTTGATGACAGCCTTGCGCCCGAGGACTGCGCCGGCGATCAGATCGGAATGGCCGCCGACATATTTGGTCAGCGAATAAAGCGAGATATCGGCGCCATGCTCGATCGGCCGCTGGAAGACCGGCCCGAGCAGGGTATTGTCGCAGACGACGACCGGTACATGCCCCTGCCTTGCGCCGATTGCATCGGCCACGCGCCGGATCATCGCAACGTCCACCAGGCTGTTGGTCGGGTTGGCGGGCGTCTCGATCAGGATCACGGACACGCGACCCTTGCCGACCGCCTCATCCGCCGCCTTCTGCACCGATGCCTCGCTGACGCCATCGGCAAAGCCGACGGCGGCGACGCCGAAATTGAGGAAGGTTTTCGCCAGTAAGGTTTCCGTGCCGCCATAGAGCGGCTGCGAATGCAGGATCGCATCCCCCGGCCGGACGAAGGCGAATAGAGTGGTGGCGATCGCCGCCATGCCGGAAGAGAAGAGCGCACCGCTTTCCGTCCGCTCGTAAACGGCGAGCCTGTCTTCCACGATCTCGCTGTTCGGATGATTGAAGCGCGAATAGACGAGGCCGGCGCCCTTGCCGGCCGGCGGCTCGCGACGGCCGGAGACATAATCGAAGAAATCGCGGCCATCCTCAGCGGAATTGAAGACGAAGGTGGAGGTCAGAAACACCGGCGGCTTGACCGCCCCTTCCGAAAGTTCGGGATCGTAGCCGTAGTTCAGCATCTGCGTTTCGGGATGCAGGGCATGATTGCCGATATGAGTTTTGGAAGGATGCGGGGCGGTCATGATCGTCTCCTCTGTCGAACCTGCCGAAGGACAGGATACATCAAATCGGAGAGCAGTCATCGAGACTGCTCGATTAAGAGTGGCGCATGATGTCGTGCTAAAACCGCTCACCCTTTTCGGCCTCGTGCCGAGACGCTCAGCTCGCGATCTCGCCCAGAGTATCGGCGACATAGGCGCCGCGCGCACCCATCGGCAGCGGATGGCCCGTCGTCGTGTCCCGCGCCGTCTGATGCTCAAGCTCGGCATTGAGCTCCGCGCCGACGATGAGAATGACAACGGAAAGCCAGATCCAGATGAGAAAGCCGATCAACGCGCCAAGGGTGCCGTAGGTCGCGTTGTAATTGGCGAAATGCTCGAGATAGAAGGAGAAGCCAAGCGACATGGCGGCCCAGGCGAGCGCAGTCAGCCCCGCGCCCCATGTCATCCACCGGATCCTGGCGGGCTCGCGGCTCGGGCCGAAACGGTAGACGAAGGTCACGGCCACCGCGGCCACGAAGAGAAGCAGCGGCCATCTCAAGAGAAGCGCCATCTGCTCCTGAAACTGGTCGAGCCAGAGATAGGAGAGCACGACAGGCATCACGCCCACGAGCGCCACCATGACGACCGCAAAAACCATCGCGCAGAGGGTAAAGCAGAGCCCGATCAGATTGAGCCGCACCAGGCTGCGCTTCTCCCTCTCCTCATAGGCGACGTTCATTGCGTCGAAGATCGCCAGCGTGCCGCTATGCGTGCTCCACAGTGCAATGCCAAGACCGACGAAAAAGGTAATGCCGAGCGTGCTCTCGCGGTTTTCGACCAGCGCCTTGATCTGATCGGCAAGAAGATCGAAGGCCCCGGGCGGCAGAAGCACGGCAAGCTCGCGAAGATGTTCGGAGATGGTGATGGGATCCGCCACCAGGCCATAAAGCGAGACCAAGGCTGCCAAGGCCGGAAACAGTGCCAGGAGCAGATAGAAGGTCACGCCCGCCGCAATGAGGGTGACCCGGTCGTCGAGGACCTCATGGAAGACGCGCCAGAACACATCGCGAAGGCCGCTCATCGGAATGGCCTCGGGTGTCGCCGCGCTGCGCCCGTGATCGTCACCAGACCAGGCGACTGCCGCCGGCGGCGCCAGCGAGCTGCGCTGCCTTGCCTGCATAAACACGATCGCCCCGACGGCGGCGGCGACCATCGCCGTAGCGAGGGGATATCTCTTGAGGTGGAGCGCATCAGCCATTACCCTATCCTCCGAATTGCTTCGTGGATAACGCCGGGTGCGGCTAAAGGATGCAAGCCGTTGCTTTCCTCCGGAGATTTCGAGTGAGGGGAGGGCGCCGCTGCCGCTCCAAGCGCCGCAAGGCAGGAACTGCCTCGGCTTAGAAGTCTATGATTCTACGTTGATAATTTCTCGTACGGAAGCCAAATCGACCATTGCTTTCGTTACTTCGGTAAAGCCATGGTTCATGCACTTTCGCGGGCGTGGCATCCTGCGGCGCCAGAAGAGCAAATTCGCGCCCGTAAACCACTGGATGGAAGGCAATTCTATTCCGGCAGGCCAGCCTTGCGCAACGCCAACGCCAGCCCATTCATTAGCTGAGGCCGCACCACGTCCATCCGGACAAACTCGCCTATCGTCCAGCCAGGCGCGACCTGCAGGAGGCGCCCGGCAGCGGCTCGAGCGGCCTCCAGCCGATCGAGATTGGCATAACTTGCCACTAGGCTGGCATGAAGGATGCTAAAACCGGGGTTCACCTGGATGCCGAGAGCTGAATACTTTACCGCGTCCTCGAACTGCGAGGTAAACAGGCTGACCCAAGCCAATGCGAGATAGGAATGGTAGTTCATTGGATCGAGTGGGCTTAGCCGAAGCGCCTTGAATGCATGGTCGCGTGAGTGGTCGTAAGTTTCGTTGAACATGTGGACCATCGCGCTTAATCCGTAAGCGAGCGACGAATTGCCGTCCAGCATCAGTGCCCTGTCAAGCGCGTTGATCGAGCGCTCGTAACCGTGGGTTATCGTGGCATGGACGAAAGCTCCGAGGCAAAGCGCCTGCGGATCGTCCCGGCCGGTCGCGAGTGCCGCGTGCGCGTGTCTGAGGGCAGCGGCTCTATCCTCGGGATGGAAGCCGCCGCGCAGGAAACGCTGCTCGTATCCCCAGGCGGCATAGCCATGTGCGCAGGCGTAGTCGGGATCAAGACGCAAGGCCTCTCTCAGCAACCGCAGGGCTTCATCGGACTCCGCCGGCGTGTTGGCATAACTGTGCGGCAACGCGCGGAGAAAAAAATCATAGGCATCCAGGCTGCCTGGCCGTTTGCGGCGCGCGCGCTCGACCTCCGCCCGCCGGATCGTCGGCTCAAGTGTACCAACGATCCGCTCGGTCAACTGATCCTGCAGATCGAAAATGTCCTCCGCTGCGCCCTCAAACCTGTCGGCCCAGATATGGGTTGCGTCCCGCCCTTCGATCAGTTGCGCAGTGATGCGCAACCGGTTCGCTGAGCGCCGGATACTGCCTTCCAGCACATAGCGGACACCAAGTTCTCTGGCGATCTGCCTGACGTCGATGGCCTTATGTTTGTATGCGAAGGTGGAGTTTCGCGCGATGACGAACAGGCTCGGAATTTTGGAAAGATTGGTGATGACATCCTCGACCAGTCCATCCGCAAAATACTCCTGTTCTGGATCGCCGCTCATGTTCTCAAAGGCCAACACGGCTATCGACGGCCTATTCGGCAGGACAGGTGGCCTCGCCAATCGCGTCTCCGGTGAAGTCCCTTCCTGCACGAGGCGATGCACCGTGATCGGCTCGGTGATATTCTTGACCTGCTGCTCCCCCATCGATTCAAATCCGAAGGCAAGTGTCTTCTCGACCTCCCGCACGACTTTGCCGGAGATGCAGATGCCACCGGGATCAGCGAGTTGCTGCAGACGCGCCGACACATTGACGCCTTCTCCATAGCGGTCATCGCCGTCGACTATGACTTCACCGAGATTGAGCCCAATCCTCAGCTCCAGCCGCTCGTTTTGCGGCACCTTCGCATTGCGCTCGTTCAGCGCGCGCTGCACCGACACCGCGCATTCCACAGCATCCACGGCGCTGCCGAACTCGGCGAGCAAGCCGTCGCCCATGAGCTTGAAGATGCAGCCGCGTCGCTTGGTGATTTCTGGTTCGATCAGCGCTTTGCGCATCGCGGTGAGACGCTCGAACGTGCCCGTCTCGTCCCGCTCCATCAGCGCCGAGTACCCGACGACGTCGGCCGCTAAGATAGCCGCGAGCTTCCTGTCCATCTACCCCCTCACATGAAGCCATGCCGAACATTAACATAGAAGCGGAAAGCCACCTAGCAGCCTTCCCGGCAGCAGCAGCAAATGCCGGCAAGATGAAGCATCACCACATCCGTTGTCCGCGGACAACCGATCCAGGAGATGCCTGCCGACCATGCCGAAAGAAGATCTTACAGAACCTGCGCGGACAGAAAGCCGTTGACCCGCCGCTGCAAAAGAGCAAACCGGCGGCAACGGCAGCCACGACGCCAACTGGCCTCATGTGGCGACAACCAGGCGGCCATCGTTCGCGGCTGATCATAGATCGCCGCCCCCGGTTGTCCGCGGACAACGACGCAAGAGATCATCTGCGCGATATCGCTGGTAGACATCGGCTTGAATTCGCCGCATTGCGGCACTACCTCGTGACGAGCCGAAGCGCTGCCCTCCTAGCTGCTTTGGCCCGATAGACAGCACTCCTCCTCCCATGCTGTCGGTCACTATCGAAGCCCGGCGCACTCTCCCGCGCCGGGCTTCTGTCAGATCGATATCACACCCCCACGCCGTTCGAAGCCCTCATAGGGCACCGCAGGGTCACGCCCTCGTGGCGCCGACACCTCCAACGCCTCTCGTCGACCGCGGCACTCACCAACGGACGTCAGCCACGGCATCCTCCGCCAACCCTCATGCTGAGGTGCGCAGCCGGCAGGGCGGAGCCTCGAAGCACTCGCAGCAACGCCGCTCCTTTCGACGCGACTCGCACCCACGCCCCTTGAAGTGCTCTTGAGCGCCGGCGCGGTAACCTCCTACACTTCTCATGGGACGCAGCGCTCTAACCGACCACGAACAAGATCAGCAAAAAGCAACCGAGGTGACGGATGAACAAGCTTGCGCAATGCCATTGCGGATCACTCCGCGCAAAGACATCAGGCGATCCGCTCATGGTGAGCATCTGCCACTGCCGCGATTGCCAGCGCAGAACCGGCGCCGTGGCCGGCAGCGGCGCGATCTTCGCGAAGGCGGAGGTGATGATCGAGGGGGATCGCAGGATCTTCGAGCGGGACGCCGCGCAGGGGCGCAAGGTGCGATTCCATTTCTGCCCGAACTGCGGCACGTCCCTATACTGGGAAGGCGATTTCAATCCCGACCTCTACATCGTCGCCGTTGGCGCGTTCGCCGACCCGGCATTTCCACCGCCCCTGGTTTCCGTCTACGAGGAGTCCAGGCACGATTGGTTTCAGCTTCCCGATGGGGTGAAGCGCGCGCAACGCGGCCTGGTTTCGGCAGCGGCTGCGGACAAGGAGCAGGGCAGCGGCTAGCGGCCTTGATGGCCGGACGCCATGAGGGCGGCTCCTCTTCGGCAGCCCGTGCGGAGCGTGCGGCAACACCGCTCCTTGTCATTTGACACCTGCGCACCCGCGCCGACCTTCGAGGCCCTTACGGGCACCTCAGGGTGAGGCTCTCTTGGGCGTCGCGCCGGTCGCCCACGACAGCGGCACCTGGCGTGGCCAGCGCCACATCGCCGGCGGCCGCGCCACCGTCCGCTGCGTCCTATACATGGCAACGCTCTCGGCCATTCGCTGCAGTCCGGCCATCAAGGCCTTCCACAAACGACTGCGCGCTGCCGGCAAACCACCCAAGGTCGCGCTCGTCGCCGCCATGCGGAAATTCATCGTCAATCAACACTATCATCAAAAGACGAACCCCATGGAGCGAACCGCAACAACACGGTCGCTGAGGCGCGTAGGCCGAAGGACCGTAGCCTCGAAGGACACGCCGCAGCGCCGCTCCTTACATCAATCAACGTGGCGCGCCCGCTCCTCTCCGGGGCAACAGTCGATATCCCGACGCATTTTTGATCAGCAGCCGCCGCTCAGCTTCATCCCTGCGAAAGCTCGTCGTCTCCGCTCAAAAGTGACAGCAACTACATGTCGTGAGAAGCCAGCAGAAAGTAAAGGAACTAAACCTCAATATTACTTCCATTTCTGGATCAATACCAAACAAATCATGGCACTAGCCCCCTATACCGTTGCAAACTCCAGCCGCTTAGCCGGCGTCACCACCCTGGTGTCCCGGCATTAAATTTGGGAAAATTCGCTTCGATGCCATCTCTGAAGATGATGCCGCGTTCAGGCATCTCGGAAAACGATGGCGAGCGGCTGATCCCCGGGAGACGATGGCGGTTACCAACATGGTAGGCATGTGATGAGCCTTTGAGACGACCAAAGGAGCGACGGCTTTTCGAAGCCGCGCTACGATTTATGATCTTATGAGCCCGACCAAATCGGTCACCGCCTCTTAATCGTCGATTGCAGTGACTGAGAGGTTCGAGAAGTCAGCTGTGAATAAGGAAGACAGCCCATGAAACTATTTATTCTTCTCTTGGGCTTTCCCGGCGTCGGAAAGCTGACGATCGCGAGAGAACTAAGCCCGCTCCTGACTGCAAAGGTCATTGACAATCATTGGTTCAACAACCCGATACTGCGTCTGCTCGACGACGACGGATTGACGCCTCTCCCGAATGGAGTATGGGCATATACCGCAAGAGTCCGGCAAGCCGTCCTAGATGCGATTGTCGCTTATGGCCCTCCTTCGGCGAATTTCATTTTCACGCATGCCGGCATAGAAGGTGATGAACGTAGCAATCGCACCTTTCAGCAGATTGCTGGCGCGGCCCAACAACGCGGGGCGGTGCTGGTGCCCGTGAGATTGCTCTGCGACGAGGAAGAGTTGGCGCGTCGCGTGACCACACCGGCGCGTCGCGAGCGGTTAAAGTCCGTTGACGTACAGGCTGCCAGGGAGAAAAGCAGACGAGCCCAGGTCCTCCACCCCCAACACCCGTTTACGCTGAATTTGGATGTCACTTCGAAGACGGCGGAAGCAAGCGCAGCAGCGATTTACGATTATATCTTAAAGGTAACAGCCGGCGATCTCGGTTCGCTCCAGGACACCGGTGTCATTACCCTACCATAACCATCCGAACCTCAGCTTCCTCACACCACCAGCATCCCCTGCCGCTCAGCCAGCGTCACCTCCGCCCGCGTGCCGGCGTTGAACTCCAGAAAATCCGCCTCGATGCCGTCGCTGAAGATGACGCCGTGTTCCGGCATTTCGGAGACGATGGTGAGCGGCTGGTCCTGAGAGACGATGCCGGCGACGATGGTGGTGCCCGTGGTGCGGCTGGGGAAGGGTTCGCGTACGAAGTAACGCAGGTAATCCGCATCCCAGGCGAAGGACATGTCGATCGTCCGGTTGGCGGGTTCGAGGCCGAGCGCGCTTGCGGCTCCGAGCCACCCGGAGTAGAGGCTCTTCAGCCAGCCGGTCGAGCCCATGCCTGTCGAGACGATGATGCCGCTGGAGGACTGGCGTTCCTCGCGCTCCTCTGCGTGAAGGATATAGCGCGCCGAGACGTGGCTTTGCGGCCCGATGAAAAGGTCGTTGACGGCGTGGATGACGGCGCCGGTGTTGAGCGTCGCCTTGGCCATGCTGACGTGTTTGATCGGCCGCTTGTTCTTCAGCGCCTCGCCGATCACTCTCGGAAGGCTCTTCGGGTTGAAAGGCAGCAGCAGGCCGTCCCAGCGCCTGGGATCGGGGTTGACCCCGAGCACCGGCTGCCCGTCGAGATATTTCAGCGTATTGGCGACCAGGCCATCCTGGCCGAGCACCACGACAACATCGTCGGGAGCGAAGACGAAGCTCGCGAGGTAGCGGCGGTCGAGGCGCTGGACGCGGGCGACGGCGCGCAGGCTTGCTTCCACCTCTGATATAGCCGTTTCGTATCGCTTCTTCTCCGCGAGGTAGTCGCTGAAGTCGGCGCCGAGATGTTCGACATAGAACTGCGCTTGCTGCACCGTGTTGAACCGGGCGATGAGTTCGTCGAGCCGGGTCGGCCTGACGACAAGGATGATCTTGCGCTCGTCAGAGACCGGCACGGTCCTTGCCCTCCTGCGGCTGCAAGATCTCCCTGAGAAGATCGGGCGAGACATTCAGCTGGCCGATCTTCGTCGCATTGTCGGCAAGGTCGCGGAAGGCGAGCGCCATCAGCTGGCCCGGCTGCATACCGACCGAGGCGAGTGCCTGCAGCACTTTCGGATCGGCCTCTTCGAAGGATTTCATCATCGCCGTCAGCGCATAGGCCTGCGCGTCGGCCTCGGCCCGGGCATTGGTCGCCGCCAGCGTCACCAGCTCGCGGTTCTGCTCTTCGAGCGCGATCTTGCCGGCCATTTCTTCCCGGCGGATTTGCAGCTGCCGTTCCTGCACGGCGCGTTCGGCCTCCATCTGGGCTTCGCGCACCTGCCGCCTCTTGTTCTCCAGGGTAATCTCGGTGGCGATCTCGTTTTCCTTGATCATCCGCTCCTGCTCGATCGCCGCGTTGCGCCTGCTATAGATGGCCTCGTCGGCCTGCCGCAGCAGGGCTTCACGGGCATGTGCTTCCAGCGCCTTTGATGTCTCGGCCTTCGGCATCACGGCAAGCAGCGACAGGCCGAGAATCTCCAAGCCGAGCGCTTCGATCGTCGGATGCACCTTGAGCGCCTCGGCCACGCGGGCGACGAGCGCCTCGCCCGAAGCAAGAACCTCCTTCAGCGACAGCGTCTGCACCTCGGCGCGCATCGCCACCTGAACGCGGTCGATCACGCGGGTCGAAAGCTTCTGCGGATCCTCCGAGACATAGTGGCCCCTGCGGTCGAGGGTGAAATTCAAAAGCGCCGCCGTGCGGCGCGGCTCGGCGATGCGGTAGGTGATCTGCCCCTGCACCGTCACTTCCTGGAAGTCTGATGTCACCAGAGGAAAGATGAAAGGATCGTTGACGCTGGCCGTCGGCACGAGCACGAGAGAGCTCGAAGGCGAGAAATGCCAGAAGGCAAGGCCGGCGCCCTCGCGGACGGCCTTGCCGTTCTGATATTGGATGACGTATTGCGTGGGTTCCGTCTTGATGAAGCGCAGTCCGAACATATCCGTTTTCCTGTTCTTGGCGCGAGCCCCTCGCTCGTGTTGAAAAAGAGAAACATGACTTAGTGACAAATGTTAACTAACTTAGTTGAAGATTTACACTAAGGCTCACACCTGCTATGTTCCCATCATGACGACACACGATAATGACGCCTTCAAACCAATCGCCACCGTCGATCTCGCCATCTTCTCGCTGTCGCCGGCGGGCCTCTCCGTGCTTCTGGTGCGACGCGCGAACGCGCCCTTCACTGGCGACTGGGCCCTGCCTGGCGGCTGGATCCATATCGACGAGGATGCGGATCTGGAGGCCGCGGCGCGGCGGGTTCTGAAGGAAAAGACCGGCGTCGAAACACCCTATCTCGAACAGCTGCAAACCACGGGGAACCGCGATCGAGACCCGAGGGGCTGGAGCATCAGCATCGTCTATATCGCGCTGCTTCCGGCCGACGACGTCGCCGAACGGCAGGATGCGCTGGCCGAGGAGGCCGAATGGCGGCCGATAGAAGGCGACGGCGTCGGCTTGTCCCTTGCCTTCGACCATGCGTCCCTCCTCAAGGAGGCGCTCGGCCGCATCCGCAGCAAGGTCGAATATTCGAGCCTGCCCGGCCATCTGCTACCGGCCCGCTTTACACTCAGCGAGCTGCAATCGGTCTATGAAACCCTTCTCGGCCGCAAGCTGGACAAATCGGCTTTCCGAAAGCGCATGGCGGAGGCCGATTTCCTGGAGCCGGTCGAAGGCGAGATGCGCCGGGCGAGCAACCGGCCCGCCCAGATGTTCCGCTTGAAGGACGCCCAGTCGCTGGTGCTGTTCGACCGAAGGATCTGAGCCGTCCGCGCCCAGCGAGGCGCCAGATTAGGCATTCAGACGCTGCCGCTTCTGCTGGTCGAAGAAATCAACCCGTGGAGCGGTCTGCCGCTCATCCTCCCGCTTGCTGCCTGCAATCCGGGTCGCAGGCCTATCGATGCATTTGTCTTCCACGGAAGCGGAACAATGATCTGCCGGCGAGGTTGTGAATAGGCCTAGCATGCAAAGATCCCCAAGGAGGACAATAGAATGCGTATGAAACTCGTAGCAGCTTCACTTTTCGCTCTCGGCATGGCCACGTCGGCTTTCGCCCAGTCCAACCCGGCACCGGCCGGCGCCACGATCGACAAGAACCAGGCCGATCAGGGCGGCGGCGCCACGACCGACACGAAGGCCAAGAAGCCGATGGCCACTGACACCACCACGACCGGCTCAACGACCAGCGGCACGATGAAAATGGACAAGACCAAGTGCCCGAACCCGGTCAACAACTCCGCCAATCTCCAGACACAGGGCGGCACGAGCAACGCCACGCCGATGGACGAAGCCTGCGCAGCGCATAACAACTGAGCGACTTGCCTGCTCAATGAACCCCGCTTCGGCGGGGTTCATTCCGAGGGAAGGCATATCTGCCACCCTTCCACCGCTCACTTTATCCATTTCCACAGCCTCCCGTTTCCAGACATTCAGCAAAATTCTAGTTGAGATTGCAGGCGCGAGATGGTCCTATCGTACCTGCGAAGCCCTGAGTCCGCGCTCTCCTTCCGATATTTGAACCCGAGCGGCCCATGTCGATTTCAGATGCGATCTATCGTCCTTTCGAAACCCTGATCCGGCCGCTGGACATACCCTACCGGCCGCTGCCGTCGAAAGGGCCGGTGACGGTGCTCCTGCATTTCATCGGCATGTTTCGTGGCGTGCTGATTGCGCTGGCGCTTTGCTCCATGGTGTTCGAGGTGATCAACCTGACGATTGTCTGGGGGCTTTCGGTCATCGTTGACGGTGTGACTGAACTGGGTGCTGCCGCCTTCCTGCAGAGTGAATGGCGGCTGCTGACCGTTCTCGGCCTCCTGATCTTTCCCGTAATGCCGATCGTGTCCTTCATGCTCAACACGCTGAACTCGCACACATTGGGCATAGCAATGCCGGCCGCCATCCAGTGGCAGGGGCACAAGGCGGTGGAGCGGCAGGATCTCGCCTTCTTCCACGATGTCTATGCCGGCCAGGTTTCCTCGCGGCTGCAGCAGGTCTCGTCCGCCGTTCAGCAGCAGATCCTCGCCGCTTTCCAGTCCATTCCGCGCTTCCTGATGCAGCTGGTGGGCTCGGTTATCCTGCTGAGCGCGCTTGCCTGGCAGCTTGCGCTGCCGGTCGTCGTCTGGATCGTGCTCAACGTCGCCTTCACCGCCAAGATCGTGCCCGTCTTCGTCGAGCGCTCGCGCCGCACCGCCAAGCAGCGCAGCCTGGTCGCCGGCGCCATCACCGATCTCTATACCAACATGCAGATGATCAAGCAGTTTGCGGCCGAAGACAGCGAGGCGGGCGCCATCCGCCGCATCATCGGCAAGGCGGTGCAGACGCAGCACAGCGAACAGCGCATCTACCGCTCGTCGGAAGTGACCGTCGTCATTTTCAATACGCTCTTGTGGCTGAGCATGCTGGCGATCGGATTTTCCGGCCTCGTCAAAGGCTTCCTCACGGTCGGCGAGTTCGTCGGGGCGATCTATATCCTCCACCGGCTGTCGTCGCAGATCTTCGTCTTCCTGCAGATGGGCCAGCAGATCTTCCAGGCGATCGGCACGATCAAGGACGCCATGCCTGTCATGACGACGCCGCCCACAATCATCGACCGGCCGGATGCGACCAATCTCACGGTGCGACAAGGCGAAATCCGCTTCGAAAGCGTCCGCTTCGCCTACAAGTCCGGCAAACCCGTCATCGACAATCTGTCGCTGACGATCCGGCCAGGCGAGAAGGTCGGTCTCGTCGGTCTGTCAGGCGCCGGCAAGACGACGCTCGCAAACCTGCTCCTGCGCTTCTACGACATCAACGAGGGCGCGATCCTGATCGATGCGCAGGATATCCGCGCGGTCACCCAAACGAGCCTTCGCCGGGCGATCGGCGTCATCGCCCAGGATGTCGCGCTGCTGCATCGCTCGGTCGGCGACAATATCCGTTACGGCCGGCCGGAGGCGACGCGGGAAGAGATCGAGCGGGTGGCGAAGATGGCGAGCGCCGATGCCTTCATCGCCGATCTTGCCGACAGCGAAGGCCGCAAGGGCTACGATGCCTTCGTCGGCGATCGCGGCATCAAACTGTCGGGCGGCCAGCGCCAGCGCGTCGCAATCGCCCGCGTGCTCCTGAAGGACGCGCCGATCCTGGTCCTCGACGAGGCGACCTCGGCCCTCGACAGCGAATCCGAAGCCGCTATCCAGGACCGGTTGAACCTCGTCATGGAGGGAAAGACGGTGATCGCCATCGCCCACCGCCTGTCGACGATCGCCAGAATGGACCGCATTGTCGTTCTCGATCACGGCCGCATCGTTGAAGAGGGCAGGGCGGAGGAACTGGTCGGGCAGGACGGCCTGTTTTCCCGCCTGTGGAAACGCCAGACCGGCGGCTTCATCCCCGAGGAGATCGATTGAGCGGTGCGTCAGCTGCCCGGCTTGACTCATTCAAGGCCGACGGGTACAAGTTGGGTAATCGATAACCCACGGCGAACCTGTGACCGCTTCACTCAACGACATAGCCGCCCGCGCAGGCGTTTCCGTCAAGACCGTGTCAGGCGCTCTGCATGGCGGTTCGGCGCGCATGTCGGAGGAAACGCGCCAGCGGATCAAGGGGATCGCCGAGGAACTCGGCTACGTCACCAACTTCGCCGCTCGCAGCATGCGGCAGGGCTGGATGCCGCTTGTCGGCCTCGTCGCCGATGACCTGATTACCTCGCCTTTCGCGACCGAGATCATCAGGGGGCTCGACGGCGCCGTGCGTGCTTCCGACATGGCCGTCTTCGCCATGACGCTCGGGGGCCATCGCAGCGTGGGATCGATCCTCGATGAGATGCGGCGCTTTCGCCCGCGCGCGATTGCCTACGCGGCCATGTATCACAAAAGCGTCGACCTGCCGGCCGAGTTTGCCGACACGGTCGGCGTCATGATCAACTGCCGGGATGCCAATGACCGCGTGACGTCCCTGGTGCCGGACGAGACGGGAGCGGCGATCGAAATCACGCAGTACCTGATCGAGGCAGGCCGTCGCAATATCGCCTTCATCAACCTGCCCGGCATTCTCGCTGGCGAACTGCGCGAACTCGGTTTTCGCCAGGCGCTCGATCATGCCGGCATCAACGGAGCCGGCGCCGTGGTCTTGCCGGCCGTCGGCAAGGCTGTTTACAGCGACCGGGCGCCTAGCTTCGTGGCAACGCATGTGCATGAGCTGATGAAAGGTCCCCGGCCACCCGATGCCATCCTGTGCGGCAATGACCGCGTGGCGATGGAGGTCTATGCCGCACTGCGCCGCTCGGGCGCGACCATTCCCGATGACGTTGCCGTTGCAAGCTTCGACAACCAGGTCGAGATCGCCTCGCGTCTCGATCCACCGCTCACCACCATGGCGCTGCCGCACCGCGCCATGGGCCGCCAGGCCGCGCACATCCTGCTTGCCGAAGACCGGCCTCCGGTCGGGGTGCAGAAACTACCGTTCCAGTTGGTGGAACGGGCATCCGTGTAAATTGAGGAAGGCCCATTCAATTGAGGAGGAATTCTAATGGGTAAACGTTTACTTTGGTCTCTCGTCCTGTCTTCGGCACTGGCCGCCACTTGGGCTGACGCAGCCGAAAAGACCGCGATCCAGGTCATGCATCAGGGCGATCCAGGCTTCGTCGCCGCCTATGGCAAGGTCGCCGAGCGCTTCGAAGCCGCCAATCCCGATGTCGATGTCCAATTCATCTATGCGCCGCACGACGCCTATAACGAGAAGTTCAGCGCGGCCGTCATGGCCAAGCAACTGCCCGATGTCATGGAGCTCGATGCGCCGTTCCTCGCCAATTACGTCTGGTCGGGATATCTTCAGCCGATCAAGCCGCTGATCGACAAGGACGTCCTCGACGACATGACGGAGTCCAACATCGCTCAGGGCACATATCCGATCGACAAGGATCTCTATGCGATCGGCCTGACGGACTCTTCCGTCGTTCTTTACGGCAACAGGAAATATCTCGAAGCGATCGGCGCCCGCATCCCGAAATCCGTCGACGATGCCTGGACGCGGGAGGAGTTCGAAACCTATCTCGAGAAGCTCTCGAAGCTCGATGGCGTGAAATGGCCGATTGACACCTTCCGCGGCTACGGCATCAAGACCGAATGGATAACCTATGCCTACGGCCCCATCCTGCAATCGGCCGGCTGCGATCTGATCGACCGCAAAGCGTGGAAATCCGAGGGCACGCTCGACAGCGACGCCTGCGTCGATGCACTCGCGATGATGCAGAAATGGGTTAAGAACGGCTGGGTCGTGCCACAGTCGGCCGGCACCAACCAGTTCTACGCCGAAGGCAATCCGGCGGCCCTGGCGCTCGGCGGACATTGGGTCTATGCGGAGGCGGTAGCCGCCATGAAGGACAACCTCGTCGTCCTGCCGCTTCCGAAGTTCGGCGCAAAGAGCGTAAGCCCCAATGGCACCTGGATCTGGGCGATCACCAAGACATCGAAACATCCCGATATCGCGGCTAAGTTCATCAGCTTCCTGCTGAAGGACAAGGAATACCGGGCCTATGTCGCAAGCCAATCCGGCTACCCCGGATTGAAGAGCTTCGCTGCCGAGTCTCCGCTCTATGCCGATGGCGGTCCGATGGCGATCGCCTTCGAACAGGCATCGAAGACCGCCGTCGCACGTCCGCCGCATCCAGCCTATCCCACAATCACGTCGGCCTTCATGCAAGCCGTCGACGAGGTGTTCAATGGCGGTGATCCCAAGGAGGCGCTCACAACAGCCGCCAAGAAGATCGACCAGGACATCGAGGACAATGACGGATACCCGCCGTTCGGTGACGAGCAATAATTGCCCTCGCCGACCAATCGGAGCCTTGCGATGTGTCCGTGTGACATCGCAAGGCGGAACCGACATCAAGCCTGGAGAGGAGGAGCTGTATGGCCATGCAACAATCGACATCGTCGCGATCCGCCCGAATAACGCTCCGGCGTGACAAGGGACGGCTGATGCAGGAAGCGGCCATGCTCGCGCCGGCGGTCATCCTGTTAACCGTCTTTCTGATCGTGCCGTTCCTCCTGTCTTTCTGGACGGCGATGACCAACCAGCCTCTCGTGCCCCGGCCGACGCCCGTCCGCTTCGTCTGGTTCAACAATTTCATCCGCATCTTCCAGGACGATCTCTTCTGGACCGCTCTCTGGAACGTCTCGCGCTTCACCTTCTGGATCATTCCGGTGCAATGCGGCCTCGCCTTTGCGACGGCGCTGCTGCTGCATCAGAAGCTGCCGTTCCGCAATCTGCTGCGCGGCATGTTCTTCCTTCCGGCGATCACCTCGATGGTGGTGGTCTGCGTCATCTGGGGCACCCTGTTCCAATATCCGACGGGACCGTTCAACCAGATCCTCGGCTTTCTCTCCGGCGGAGCGATCCAGCCGATCGATTGGCTAGGCGATCCCGAATGGGCGATGTTCTCGATCGTCCTGCTCTCGGCCTGGCAAGCCTACGGCTTTCAGATGATCGTCTATCTCGCCGGGCTCCAGGGCATTCCCGACGAACTCTACGATGCCGCCAAGATCGACGGCGCCAACGCCTTCCGGCGATTCTGGCATGTCACGATGCCAGGCCTGCGGCCGACCCATGTCTTCGTCCTCGTGATCACAACTATCCAGGCATTCAAGCTCTACACCCAGGTCGCCATCCTCACGCAGGGCGGGCCGAAGAGCAGCACCGAGACGGTAGTGCATTACATGGTCCGCGCCGGCTTCGAAGAGCAGAAGATGGGCTATGCCTCGGCCGTTTCGGTCATCCTGTTCGTCATCGTTCTCATCATCGCGCTGATCCAGCGCCAGCTCCTGAGGCGCTTCGATGTCTGATATCGCTCTCTCGATCCCACAGGCCCGCGCGGCGCGGCCGCGCTCCGCCGCAAGGGTTCTGCGCACCATCCAGACGGTCTCTATCTTCATCATCGCCCTGGTGATCGTCTCCCCGTTGCTGCTCCTCGTCGTGGCGAGCCTGAAGGATGACCGGTTCCAGATCCTGGCCGATATGGGCAGTTTCCGCGCCTTCTGGGTTTCGAAACCGACGCTCTCCAACTATGCGGAGGTCGGCCACCTCTCAGGCGAACTCGCCTTCGGCCGTTACCTCATCAACTCGCTGATCATCCTGATCACAACGGTCTGTTCCGGCCTGATCGTCAATTCGATGGCCGGCTTCGTTCTGGCCTGGGGATCGCTCAAGGGCCGCGCCGTCATCCTGTCGATCGTGATTGCGCTTTATGTGATCCCGCAGGAAAGCATCATCATGCCCCTGGTGATGATGGTTTCGCGCGCCGGAATGGCCGATACCTTCGCAGTGCAGATTGTGCCCTGGGTCGCGAGCCCTCTCTACATCTTCTTGTTCTATCAGTTCTTCACCCAATTGCCGAAGGAACTGCTTGAGGCCGCCGAGATCGACGGCGCGTCCTTCTTCCGGGCCTATCGTTCGATTTTCCTGCCCCTCAGCCTGCCCGCACTGGCCACCGTCTCGATCCTCATGGGCATCGAGACCTGGAACCAGTATCTCTGGCCGATCCTCGTCACCCAGACCGATTATGCCCGCCCGATCGCGGTCGCCATCGCGACCTTCTTCGGTCAGGACAGCATCTACTGGGATCGCGCGATGGCCGCCTCCGTATTGATGATGATCCCGATCCTGGGGCTCTACCTCGTTTTCCAGCGCTGGTTCGTGAGTTCCTTCATCGGCTCCGCCGTGAAAGGTTGAATTGATGACAAGCCAAGCGATGACTCCGTCCCATGAACGCGGGCTGGAGACGATCAGCGCCGTCCTGCCCGCGGGAGCGACGATCCACGCGTGGACCAAGGCCCGGCATGGCGGCGCCGTGGGAAGATTGACCGCCCATGTCGATGGCGATCCGCCCATCACTGTGGAAACGTCAAATCGCCATGAATTCGAGTTTCGGGTGCTGACGCTGGAAAGCGCAGGGGAAACCGACTTTTCCTACGATCCGGTGACGACGCAGGTCTCGGTTCTCTACGCCTTCCTTCAGCCCGGCGTTCTCGAAAAAGGCATCCGGATGCTGCATGTCGGGTCTTCCAACGTCGCACCCGAAATCTCCGGCGGTTATCACTTCCGCCCACCCTTCGGTTGGATGAACGATCCCAACGGTTTTGGTAGATTCGGCGGCAGGGTGCACCTGTTCTATCAGCACTATCCGCATAGCCTGCGGTGGAACAACATGCATTGGGGCCACGCTGTCTCGGACGATTTTCTTCATTGGACGCACCTTCCGATCTTTCTTCCGCCTTCGGACGAACTCGCCGCACGGGCCGATGGGCGCGGCGGCGCATTTTCCGGCTCGGCGATCGCTCTTCCCGGGGATGAAGCCGGCTTTCGCATCTTCTTCACCGAGCACATGAAGGATCGGAAACCGGAGGAACAGGTTCAGTTCACAGCAACCAGCCGCGATCTTGTCAGCGTCGAGCCGGCGAGCCTGATCTTGCCCGCGCGTCCCGCAGGGCTCGGTCTGACGACCGACTTCCGTGACCCCTATGTCTTCATGGGGCCCGACGACAAATGGAAGATGCTGCTCGGCACTCGGGACCGTGAGGGCGGCGTCATCCTGCTTTACGAAACGGACGACCCGGCCGCGGCGACGGGATGGACTTTCCTCGGCGTGCTTCATCGCGAGAACCGCTTCGGAATGACGGCCGCGGAATGCCCCTGCATGGTGCCCCTCGACGGTCCCGTAAACGACCCCTCGACCCGCTGGGCACTGATCTTCGGTCTTCTCACCAGCCGCGATCCGGCAACGGGCCGACGCAATATGACGCTTGCGACCGTCGGCCGCTTCGATGGCCGCAGCTTCTCCGTGGAATTCGAACAGGAACTGGATTTCGGCACCGACGCCTACGCGTTCCAGGCCTTCGTCGATGATAGCGGCCCCGTCGGCATTGCATGGCTGGCGAACTGGACCGACGTCTCAAAGGATATCGACATGGCGACGGCGATGACGCTGCCGCGCCGGCTGGCATTGCACGAGGGGGCTCTGATCACCCCGCCGGTCGCCGGTGTGGAAAGCCTGCGGCAGCGGCGGCTAGATGCCTATGGCCTTCTGGACGGCCGGGCTGTCGATCTCGCCAACGGCGCCGTCGAAATCCTGCTCACCCTCCAGCAGGCGGGCAACGCGTTCCGCCTGACGTTCGAACATCCGGAGGCGGCGGTAGAGGTCCTGTTGAACGACGATGGGCTGAGCATTCCCTTTTCGGTGGCGAATGCCAAGGTGTCGCCACGCTACATCGCCGCCGGCGCGCGCCCGTCGACCGTCCGGATATTCCTCGATGCAGGTTCGATCGAGGTCTTCGCCGACCACGGCCGCTGGACCGGAACTAAGCGACTGCCCGGCTTCAGCGGGGTAAGCTCGGCGCGTCTCATCGCGCCCCAAGGGAATCTGCTTACCGCCGAAATCTGGCAGCTCGGTCTTTGATCTCAGGGGCAATCCGGGCAAAAGCACGGCCGCCGGGACGGCGGCCGTTGCGAAGGAGCATAGCGCATCGAGCGGCTTAGGCCGCCTTGCCCTTACCCTTGATGTTGGCTGAAGACTCCGCGAGCCGCGTGAGCTTCTTGTCGGTTGCCTCTTCTTCGGCAAGCGTAGCCTGCAGCAGTGGCACTGCATCCTTGAGGCCGAGCTGCTTTGCCCAGGCGATCAACGTGCCGTAGCGGGCGATTTCATAATGCTCGACGGACTGTGCGGACGAAATCAGACCAGCATCGAGGGCAGCGGTGCCCTTAAATTCGTCCATGATCTCCTCGGCTTCGGCGATGATGCCCTGAATGGCCTCGCAGGTCTTGCCGCGTGCCGGTTTGCCGATCATCTCGAAAACCTGTTCGAGGCGCTCGACCTGCGCCTGGGTCTCGTCGCGATGCTGCAGAAAACCGGCCTTGCCCTCTTCCGATTGCGCGGCGCGGGCCATCTTCGGCAGGGCCTTCAGGATCTGCTTTTCGGCGTAATAGATGTCCTTGAGAGTATCGAGAAACAGATCGTTCAGAGTCTTCTCGGTTGCCATTTAATCCTCCTGTGGCGTGTCGTGACGACAATCAACTCTCGCATCGGTCGGATGTTCCGATCGGAAATATGACGCCCCCTTGGGCGGGGGCGTCATCTCTGTCCGGCCAAGGAAGAGACCGCCCGATCGAGAGTACCGGGACGGCGATCACCGAACGATTGCGGGAGGCCGTTGTTCCCGTCCTCGAGCCGGCGAGCAGTCGCCGGCCAAGCCGGGACTTTTGTCCGGTATCGTACGGCAACGAATAGGGAGCCAGCGACTTTCCTTCTCATCCCAGGAGAGAAAAATGGCTTCCTCGTCTTCAGTACGCCCCGCATCGCATTGCAAAGAAAAATCCGCGATCGAGCGGGAGATCGTCGAGCTGACACCAGCATTGCGCGCCTTTGCCCGAAGGTTCCTGCGCAGCGATGATGACATCGACGACCTTGTTCAGGAAACCCTGCTGAAGGCGCTGAACTCGCTTCACCTCTACCAGCCCGGCACCTCGCTCAAATCCTGGCTTTTCACCATTCTGCGAAACACCTTTTGCACCAATTATCGCCGGAAGAAGCGCGAGCCGGCCGGAATGGACGCGGCGATGGAACAGGTGGCGATCGCCCCGACCCAGGAGTGGGTACTGCGGGAACATGAATTGCAGCGGGCGTTGACGCGTCTTTCCGACGACAGGCGCCGGGCTCTGACATTGGTGGCTGCCGGAACGAGCTATGAAGACGCCGCCAAAATGTGCGGGTGCCGGATCGGCACATTGAAAAGCCGGGTGAGCCGCGCCCGCGAGTGCCTGATTGCAATGCTCGGAAACCATCTCGTCGATTGAGCGGCTTGCGCTGGCCGCTTCGCCTCGAGCGGAACAAACGGTCGTGGTCCTGGTTCCAAACCTAATCGATAGGATCGGCAGATCGAATCGATATGGGCCAACCGCCGGGCCAGGCTGAAGAGTCATGAACGCGCGAAGCCACGCCATCTTTCCCAGAGTCAATCGCGCCGGATGGTTCGATACGCTTCGCGTGTTGACGGCGGTCGTGGCCCCGACGGTTGCCAAGGGCATCATCATTCGCCGCCCGACAATGGAGCGTCTGGCGGAGCGGCAGGGCTTCGACACAACCGCCGTGGAACAGATGCAGCGGCTGAAACACAAATACGGGCCAGCCCCTCTTCTGCTGCCGATCCCATTGCGACCACAGCTGCTGATCCTCGATACGGCCGATGTCGCCACGGTGCTTCAATCTTCGCCCGAACCGTTTGCCGCGGCGACGGCGGAAAAGCATGCCGCCCTTGCTCACTTCGAGCCGAAGAACGTGCTTATCTCATCGGACTCTCGGCGCGCCGAGCTTCGGCCTGCCCATGAGCACGCTTTGGCAGCGGCAGACCGGCTGCATCCATATGCGATGCATTTCAAAAATATCGTCGACGAAGAATTCCTGCAGATCCTGAACTTACCCCGTGAGCTCGATTGGCCGGCCTTTTCTCAGGCCTGGTTTCGGATCATCCGGCGAATTGTCCTCGGCGAGCGAGCGCGCAACGACGTCACATTGACCGAGACCTTGAACGAACTTCGAGGCCGGGCGAACTGGGCATTTGCCGCCCCGGTCGACCAGCACAAGCTTGCCCGCTTTCATGAGCAGGTCGGCCGCTATCTGGGGAACCCGGAGAAGCACAGTCTGGTCAACCGGTTTCCCAGGGGCGATGAGCTTGCTCCGGAAAACCAGGTGGCCCAATGGCTGTTCGCCTTTGATGCAGCCGGAATAGCCGTTATGAGGACGCTCGCCTTGCTGGCCTGCCATGTGAGCTACTGGGGCAAAGCCGTGGAAGAGGCCATCGGCGGGGATCTCGATCGGCCCTTCACACGCAGTTGTCTGCTGGAGATTTTGCGTCTCTGGCCGACGACGCCCGCCATCCTCAGGCAGCTGACCAGGGACATCCAGTCAGGCGACAGGGTCATCGCTCGCGGCACTGGCGTCATCATCTTCGTCCCCTTCTTCCATCGAGACCCCGGGCTCCTCTATGCCAATCGGATGGAACCGAGCATCTGGGGA
The DNA here is from genome assembly GCF_050587665.1 of Rhizobium sp. Nf11,1. NCBI lineage: Bacteria > Pseudomonadati > Pseudomonadota > Alphaproteobacteria > Hyphomicrobiales > Rhizobiaceae > Rhizobium > Rhizobium sp. Nf11,1. The sequence continues at coordinate 96,293 of NZ_JBOBHU010000016.1, forward strand.
CAGAACGATGCGTTGCCGGCCGCAGGGCTCGTGCCTTTCAGCGCCGGTCCTGTCATATGCCCGGCACATAATCTCGTGCCGACGATTGCAAGCCTTGCCGTGGGCACATTCTTGTCGGCCGCCGAGATTGTGCTGCTGCATCCCTCTTTAGACGTCGCCAATCTTCCCGGCACTCTCAATCACTATGGCATCCGGCTGAAGCTGACTGCGCGGCGCAGGGAGAAATAGATGCTGCCTCAATGGCCGCGGCACATTTCAGGTCGCGCCGGCTCACAGCCTTTGCATGACCCCGTAAACGAGGATCAAGACGTAGAGCAGAAAGGCGATAGCGACCACGGTCGCGATCACGGCGATGACCTGCCACAAGGTTTTCAGCGCATCCCGCTGCCCTTCGTCGCTCGGCCGATCCAAGCGAATCGGGTCACCTTTCGGCCCTTTCATCAGGGGTTGGCTTCCCTTGAATATTGCGTGGGCTGATCGCTTATGTTGATCGAGTTCCACGAGAGCGTAGCGCCGAAAACGATCACGAGCCCGACTAACAGGATGGCTCCCAAATAGATCATGAAAGCGCGACGGTCCGATTCCTGGCTCATCTTCTCTCCTTCGGTACTCGAACCAAGGGAAACCCGGAATGTTCCAGATCGAGAAATCGAGAAGGGTCACCAGCGTAGCAGGCGGGGTCCGGTCACGGCGCCGACAGCGCCGATGAGCAGGATGCCGAGCGTGTACCAGATCAACACGAAAGGCATGCCATTTTCGGTGCAGAACCAGGAATAGACCCAGGCGCCGGTTGCTCCCGCGGCAATGCCGGCGACGAAGCCGGTCAGCCGCAGATCCACCGGCGCTGCACGGCGCAGTGCCCAGACCGTACCGGCATAGACCGGGATCGCAAAGCCTGCGATGAGCGGCGGGCAATGCAGCGCCGAGGAGCCGAGGATCAGCAATCGATAGCTCTCGCTCGGTGCCATCAGAAGCTGAATGGCCGCGACGGCCGTCATGGCAGCGAAAATCACGGCGAGCAGACCGAAAAAGCGTCCCTCCGAGCCATCGGGGCGGGAAAGCCGAAAAACGGCTGCAAAGGCGGCCGCCGCAATCAGCGCGTTATAGGCCGACTTGATCCAGAAGACCGGCAGCATCAGCACGTCTGAGATATCGACCCGGGGGCCGAGAATGATCAGCATCAGCAGCAGGGAAAGTCCGAGGGCCGGCACTATGCCGAGCGCAAAGCGGCGCCCTAGCGCGTTGCGCGGCACCGGCTCCAGGTCGCTTGCCAATCGTTCGATGATATCGTCCGTCTTTGTCACGATGTGCCTCGCAATCTCTCTCCGAGCGCCTTGAGCGCCCGATGGATGCTGACTTTCACCGCCGATTCGGACTGGCCGGTGCGGTTTGCGGCGTCGGCGACCGAGCCGCCCTCGAGCTTCACCTGGCGGATCAGTTCCTGCTGTCTCGGCGGCAAGCCGTCGAGCAACCGCTCGACATCCATGCGGGCAGACAGCCTATCCTCGCTGAAGTCGCTTTCGATCTCGTCATCAAGCTCGGTCTCCGCCAGCCTGCGTCCGCCGCGGCCGCGATGATGGTCGATCAGCTTGTAGCGGGCGATCGAGAAAAACCAGGCGGTAAAAGGTCTCGTCCGGTCATAGGTGGATCGCCGGGAATGCAGTGCCAGCAACGTCTCCTGGACCAGATCTTCCATGTCCGCCCTCGTTGCCGCAGCCATCCTGCGGCTGTAATAGCCGACAAGCAGCACGCGCAAAACCGTCAACAAACGCCGATAGGCAGCCTCGTCCCCGTCGAGGGACAGAAGCATCAATGCTTTCAGGGCTTCTTCCGAATGGGCGGTCGTCATGCTGTCAAAGAGCTCATTCGTAAAAGCAGACAATCGGTTACAGTTAAAACCAAGGATTTTTGCAATACAGCTCTATAGCACATGCACGTGAAGCTGTAACGCATTGCGACTCGCAGCTGAAAGCATCGTGCGAGTGCGTCGAGCCGATCCCCATTGGGCAGTCGCGGATCTCATGGAGGCGGCAATGGCGAATTTCCGGGGTCGTGGAGAAGAACGGTGTACCGGATTTGGCTGGCGCTGTTTCAACCAGCGTGCGATGACCCTACAAAAGTCTGTCGCTTCGATTTTCTGAGAGGTCCAATCAACCGCTCATATTCCTCCTCCGCCCTGCCGTAGGCGTCGGCGGCAAATTCCTCCAAGCCAACGCGATCTCTGACAATGACCAGGCCGCGGACCGAGCGGATGAAATGGTTGCCCTCGAGCAGATGGAGCGCCGTGGTGACGCTCGGCCGCCTGACTGCCAGCATCAGAGCGATGAACTCATGGGTGAGCGCGAGCTTGTCGCCGTCAATGCGGTCGTGGCACATCAAGATCCAGCGAGCCAGCCGCTCATCGATCCCGTGGATCGCATTAGAAAGCGCTGTGAACCCGGCCTGGGTCGCAAGGATGTGCGTGCTCTTGTGCAGCAGGCTGGTAAACACCGGCTGCGTTTTCATCAGATCCACAAGCTTGTCCTGCCGCAGCCGGTAGGCGAAACCCGGCACCTGGACGGCGACCTCGGTGACGCTGATTCCTCCGTCTATCGCTGCCGCCGTGGGTGCAAACCCGTCACGGCCGAACAATCCGGCCTCGACGCGGTTTCCCTCCGGCGAAACATTGATGATCGAACCTACGCCCGAGCACGGGAAATAAGCATAGTCGATCGTTGCGCCTGCTTTAGCCATGAGAAAGCCGCGAGGGGTGTCGCAGGGTTCCAGATCAGCAACGACAGCTGAAAGCTCCTCCTGAGGCAAGAGGGCGAATAACCGGTTTTCCCTGGTCGGTGTCGTTGCTGCCAATGCTCGCCCTCCGGAAGTGTGGGTTGGGCGCAGTCTGATGGTTTCAGGTGCGAAATACTGACTCGCTAGGCGGCTCTCCCACACAACTCACCAGCCCGCCCTTGGTTCCGGATTTGCGCGGAATCGACGAAAGGAATGTTGCCGGACTTGCCGGCCGGCCTCGATCTCCGGATTGTTGTCAATCCGCTTCAACTTCCCCTGGTTCCCGCGCGTAAGCAGCTCAAATCTGTCCTCGGGTTTCGGGAACCGACTCTCGGTCCAGTCGTTCGGGCGCAATCGCCTGCTTCAACCGAATAAACACGGAGAACGATGATGCGGCTGATGCTCAACCTTTCCCTTCTCTTCCTGGCCGCGACGCCTGCCTTTGCTGCCGATGAAGTCTGACAGCGAAGTGAAGGACATGACCCCTCGAACAGTATCGGGCCTGCGGCCGGCGCCGTTCACTTCCCGCGAGATCGGCGCCGCCCGCAGGCTCAATGCCCTGCTGCGCTTCCTTCCCAGCTATCATACCGATCGGCGCTGGAACGCCAAAATCGTGCAAGCCTCAATTCGCGTCGCGCAACTGCTGCCTACAGACAGGCTGCTGCGCCGCAGGCACGTTGTTACCCGCATTGTCACAGCCGACGGCAGACGGATCGGCTTGAGGTTGATGCTTCCGAACGGAGCCCCGCGCGGCCTCTACGTCCATTTCCACGGCGGCGCCTGGGTGATGGGCAACGCCCGCTTTGACGACGGCATCACCTGCCCGATCGCAAGAGACTGTCGGATGGTAGCGGCTGGCGTCGATTTTCACAATGCCGCCGACGACCGGCTGGACCTCGCTCTTCTGGACAGCAAAGCGTCGATCGAATGGCTGGCCGACCATCTTGCCGAGTTTGCGGTCGAGCGGATGATCCTCGGCGGCGAGTCCTCGGGTGCACATCTCGCCGCGGAAGCACTTCTTCATCTTCGAGCGCGCAGTAAGGCGGAGGCCGTTGCCGGCTTCGTTTCCATGTGCGGCGCATTCGATCTCGGCGGGTCGCAAAGCCTGCGCCGCTCCACCGGCAGAAGCCTGGTGATCGACGGGCCATCGGCGCTGCGCAATCTGCAGCGACTGACGCCAAGCCTTTCCGGGCGCGAGGCGAAGGGTCCGTTGTTTGCCGATCTCTCTGGCCTGCCCCCCGCCCTGCTGGTCGCCGGAGCTCTCGATCCAATCCTCGACGACAGCATCTCGATGTATGAGCGATGGCAGAGCCAAAGCGGCAATGCCGACTGCGTCATCTTTCCGGAGGCCCCGCACGGCTTCAACCGATTGCCGACCAGGCTGGCGGCCGGAGCGAACAGCCTTGTCAGAGCCTGGATTTCGCAGAGGCTTGATCGCCCTGGCGCGAATAGTGGCTGATCCTGCGCAGACCTTCGATTCTGTACGCTATTGCACAATGTATTGCTCAATGATTCGAGATGGTTAGGTTCGCCCGCAGCAAGGGTCGGAATAGCACCGATGCGCGGACGGACATGGATGACCAACAATTGATTTTTCGGAATGAACTTTTGCGCGTCATGGGCCCGCAGGAGCAGCAACTCCTGCTGCCGCATCTGGAGCCCGTCGACCTTGAGGTGCCCACGATCCTCGAAATGGAGAATAGCCCGGTCAGCGACGTCTATATTCTCGAATCAGGGCTCGCCTCGATCGTGGCGAGATTTCCAGGCGGGCGCGACATCGAAGTGGGCATCGTCGGCCGCGAGGGCATGACGGGGGCGGCCGTCATTCTCGGCGGCAATCAATCCGCTAACCGGACGTTCATGCAAGTTTCCGGCCATGGCTTCAAATTGCCGGCATCGACCCTTTCCGCGGCGATGGAGGAAAGCCGTCCCTTACGCAGCCTCCTTCTCGCCTATGTCCAGGCGCTGCTCGCGCAGACGACGTCGACGGTGCTCGCCAACGGGCATGCCAAGCTCGAGGAGCGGCTGGCGCGCTGGCTGCTGATGGTCCATGACAGGACCGACGGCGCGACCATCTGGCTGACGCATGAGTTTCTGGCGGTGATGCTGGGCGTGCGCCGCGCCGGCGTTACGGTCGCGCTGCACCTGCTGGAAGGCAAAGGGCTGATCCGGTCCACCCGACGGCAGATCGTCATCCTCAACCGGCGGGGATTGATCGAAGAGGCGCACGGATCTTACGGCGCTGCCGAAGAAGAATATCGGCGGCTGATCGGCAAGGATCTCGCCCGCTGAAAAGCATGCCGCCGCGTGAGCGCCTCAGGACCGCTCCCTCCGCTCCTTCTCGGAGGCATGCCAGGCTCTGTCGATACTGCCTTCCTCCGCCTTGTGAAAGAATTGCGAGCAGACGAGCCAGCCTTTCAAAGGCCTCAGAATGAGAATGCAGGCGATGACGCTGAGGGGCAGGCTGACGATGAGATGCACCCAGATCGCCGGCTCGAACGTGAATTCGAACCAGAGGGCAAAGGCGAGCGCCGGAACGGCGACGATCGACATCGCGAAGAAAGCCGGCCCATCCGCCGGATCGGCGAATGAATAATCCAGGCCGCAGACTTCGCAGCCTCGGGCGAGCGTAAGATATCCGGAAAACAGATGACCCCGCTGGCACCGCGGGCAGCGTCCCAAAAGTCCCGTGAGGGCAGGGTTCGTCGTTACCTGAAATTGGTGGGAACTTCATTTTCGGGCTCCATTCCCCTCGAACCGCGCCCGAAGGTGCAGGTTCCGCAGCCGACGGTGTTTTCGGCGGACCGGCGGTGGATCAGCCTGATCCTGGCGTGATGCTCTTGTCGTCCTTCTCGGACAGCGCGCCGGCGCCGGGCGTTTTGCTTTCGTCTATGAGATGATTCTTGGCGTGAGGGCCGGCGGGCGGGTTTTTCCTCGCATCAGCGGTTTCCTTTTCGGTTCCTTCGATGTCGGCTCGCGCTTTTTCACCGTCATTCATGAGCTGCTCCTCGTCAGATTGAGATCACCGAGCGGCCGTTTCGATCTCCGCCCCGCCGTGATCGCAGCAGTTCGGGAGAGCCCCTTTTTTGCCGACGCCAGACGGCCGACCGACAGCAGCTTGACCTCGTCAGTCAAACCGTGGCGATAAAGGCGAATGAGCAGAGCGGCGACCTCCTGCATTTCAGGCGAACGCACGGCTTTGCCGGCCTCGCGGCAGATCACATCCAAGACGATTTGCAGACGCTTAAGATCGGCTGAATCGAGCGCTTTCAAATGGATGGACTGAGAATCGAGCATGACCCTGGTCCCTAAGCTTTTCACCGTGCGTTTTTTGAATAATGGGACTCTATTGCAGCCGAAACAACTCCTCGTCCTCCATTGTACGGAAGCGAACATCCACCGCATCGCGCGCCCGAAGGGACGCGAGGCGCTTTAGTGATAATAGGACGAGTCCCCTCCGAACAGAGCGGCGATCATCGCGTCCACGTCGGAAGGACGCCCACTGACAACAAAGCCGCCCGGCGGTGTTTCGGATCGCTCGTCATAGGCAAAGATGAAAGGAATCCGCCGTGTCTCCAACCAATCATTTATCCAGAGCATGGCCTCGTCGGAAATCGTCACATCGATGATCACCGCATCGAACAGGAGGCCCTCGCTCAAGCATTCCATGGCGCTGGAGATGACAACGGGGCCGGCGAGCACCGCCTGGCGCGCGATCAACGCCTTTCTTGCACCGTCCGAAAGGAAGCCGGCTTCACCAATGATAAGGATCGTCTTGCCGGCGACCGGACTGAGCGACTTCATGGCGGACGCCTACTGTAATCCAGGTTTTAGGGTGATCATGCTGTTCAATGGCGGTTAGAAACATAGGCGGGTCCGCGCCTGTATCGTGCCTACCATATTCGAGCCTGTCATGCGACGTTCATTTTTCCCTGACCGCCGAACCCTTGCCGGGCCGCCTTGTTCCCCGGCGGTTGGGATCGGGGCGCCGGCCGTGCGATCCGTACGTTTTCGCACCAGCTGTTGAAATCGATGACCCTAAGTTTAGGATCGTCGCATACAAGGGGAGGAACGCGGATGATGCAGCACGCGGGAATCACGAAGCCGCCGTTACAGCCCGACGACGTGGCAATGCTGACCGCGGTCCTTGAAGACTGGTGCCAGGAAAAATCATGCGGGATCGCCAGCCCGGCAGCCGAACATATTGCCAGAGAACTCGTATCCTGGTTCGAATGCGGCATTCGAGACAAGCATAGGCTCGCAGGCCTGATGCGGCATGTGTATCTGGATCCAGAGGACCTGCTCGTCACCCAGGATGCACCGGCCTGCGCACATGTGCGCGAGAATGCCGGACGGGCGGATGGGCACGATGGATAGAACCCGGCAAAGTGCTCCTGTCGCGGCAGGTCATTCCGAACTCGGTTTTGTCGATCGGCAGATCGCTCTGCGACAGATCGTTGCCGATCTTAGAAACCTGCGCGATGGAGTGCCGGACAACTTCGGTCCTTCGGCTTTCGATCGTCTGCTTCGCATGATCGACGCTTCGGTCATATCGATTGCCAAAGCGGATGACGAGGAATGGGAGATCATTCTTATGGAGCTCCTCGATCTTCGCGCGAAGATGACGCGTCTTGCCACTGGCGGCGCCGAAACGTCCCACTGATTTCGACAGCAGGATTTGAAACGAGGATATTGTCGCCGTTGAAGGGCGCCCTGGTTCCTTTCCAAGGAACCTTAAGACAGGCTATGGCATTGATTCTGCAACGATGGGGCGGCTGATGCCAAGATTTTATTTTAATGTCGTTTCAGACACCGGCACGGTCGTTGATCCCGATGGTTCGGAACTGGCAACCATTGAAGACGCCAGGCGCGAAGCCGTTCAGGATGCAAGAGCCCTCATGAGTCAGGCAATTCTTTCGGGAAAAGACATCTCAGCGAGAAAGATCTACATCTGCGACGAACAGGGGACCCTGCTTCTGATCGTGCCTTTCGCCGATACGATCAGGAGTGTCGATTAGTGGGGCGCCGGATCGGCAGACCGATCAAACGTTGATATTCGCGCTCCGGAACGCCGTAGCAGCCGGCTGCGATTTCTTCCAGCCGGTCCCTGTCGAGGATCCTGACATTGGCGCGCGTCGACCTGATCGCTCGAAGACCTTCGATGACGTGCAATTCGTTGGTGACGCCTGCGCGGCGCACGCCGAGCATGATGGCCAGCAGTTCATGCGTCAGCGGCAGGTCGCTGCCATTCAGCCGGTCGTGGCACATCAGCAGCCAGCGGGCGAGCCGCTCGTGCATGTTGTAGCGCCCGTTGGCAAGCGCTGACTGGGCCAGCTGAATGTCGCAGCAATGCATGTATTTGTGGAACAATTCGTTGGCGACCGGAAATTCCGCCAGCACCTGCTTGAAGCTTTTCACCGACACCTGCACGCCGGAGCCGGCGACCTGAACGAAGGTGCGGTTGGGTGTCGTATCCGTTCTCAGCAGGACATGGAGGCCGGACATGCCGTCATGTCCGATGTGACCGACCTCAACGGCTTCGTCATCGCCATTGGCGGCCACCATTGAGGCAAGACCGCCTTCGATGAAACAGACATACTCGTTCGGCTGATCGGCTTCGACCAAAACATGTCTGGCCGGAAGTTCGATCAGACTGCCATCGCCGGTGAGCTTTTGGAATGCCTCGGCCGGCAGGGCCTTCAACAGCAGATTCCGAATATCGCTTTGGTCCGGTACGCGCATGCGCTTCTCCTGGCGGGAGACAGCCCGTGCTCATACCGACGCCTCTTTGGCGGTAATGAGAGGTATATGGGTCACGCGCGCAATGATGACCATCTTCATATAAGTTTTGTACGGTTCTGACAAAAGCCGAGCCATAGTCCCAGGCGCACCGCTTCTGGGATAATTTCCTGCCCGACACGGAACGCTCTCAAACCTCCCTCGGCAGCCTGATCACGAACCCCGTGCCGGGCTCCCGGTTTTCGATGTGAAGCTCGGCCCTCAGTTGCTGCACCAACGCCCGCACGATCTTCATTCCGAGGCTTTTTCCGCCGTTCTCGCCGGACAGCACTTCCGGCGGCAGTCCTCGTCCGTCGTCGGCGATCTCCAGGCAGATCTCGTCGGCAATGCTCCGGGCGCTGACCGTGACGGCGCCTGCTACCTCGGCATAAGCGTGTTTGAAAGCATTGGTTACCAGTTCGTTGACGAGGAGGGCGATCTGAATCGCACGGTCGGCATCGATCATGCATGGATCGGCGACGACCGACACCGTGTGGCCGGAGGTCGATTGCTGCAGGCGTTGGCAAAGGCTGGACAGGAAATCGGCCAGATCCACCGTTTCGATATCAGGCTGGCGCCACAATTGGTCGTGCACCTGGGCAATGGTTCCGACTCGCGCTTCAGCATCCCGAAGCGCCTGTCCGACCTCCTCCTGTTTGGTCGAACGGGCCTGCATGGCGAGCATGGCCGCAACCAGAGCCAGGCTGTTCTTGACGCGATGGCTCATCTCCCGCAGCATGATCTGCTGATGCTCGTCGGCGAAATGCCGCTCGGTATCGTCCCGGAGCACTTTGAGAAAACCGGCGCGCTGGGCGCGCAGCGGCATGGTCAAGCCGCTGCCCCAGAATGTCGAGCCGTCCTTACGCAAGTGAAACCGCTCGTTCTCGGCGCGGCCGCGCTCGGCCGCCGCCTCCATCTCGCGCTCCAGCGCGCCCTCTTCGCGGTCCTCGGGAACGAACAGGATGCGGGCGTCGCGACCGAGGATCTCGCTCTCCTCGTAGCCGAAGATGCGGCAGGCGCCGGTGTTCCAGCTGATGATCCGCCCATCGCGGCCGAAGGCGAAGATCGCATAGTCGATCGCGCTTTTGAGAATAAGCTGGAGGCGCTCTTCGCTGGCGCGCCAAGCTTCGTCCTCATGCAGCATCTGCGTTCGGTCGCGGACGATTTTCAGAAGGCCATAGGTCTCGCCGGCATCGTTGCGAAGCGGCATCATCAGTCCCGAAGCCCAGAACGAACTGCCGTCCTTTCTCACATGCCAGCGATTGTCGTCGGCGCGGCCGGTGGTCAAGGCAAGCCTGATCTCCTTAAGCATTGCCCCGGCAAGCTGATCTTCGAACGTAAAGATCACGGCACCGCTCTGTCCGATGATTTCGGATCCCGAATAGCCGAAGATTTTTTCGGCACCCGCGCTCCACGTCATGACAGTGCCATTGCGATCCATTGCAAAAATTGCATAATCGCGGGCGCTCTCAACGATGTGCCGATAGATTTCAGTCTCGTTGCTCGGGAGGGGATATTGATCCATGCCAGCGCGCGCCCCGCTATTGCCGTCGACTACATTAGCACTTGCTACAGGAAATTTCTCGGGCGCGTGCGGTTGCGTACAAAACTCCTCCACGAAGCCTTCTGCCGATCATCAGAGATAAGCCTCAGCGTCTTGCAATCGGCCATTCCGGGGTTCATAATTTTGCGTAGGGCTGAGCGCATCTGTGGTGCTGACGGCCGAGAGACAGTGTCCTCTTGCCAAACAAAGGGCAGAGTGATGCGAGCGTTCGAAAGCGAAAATCTCATTCTGTCGCAGTTGGCGGATCCGGAGCTTATGGCTCTGGAGCGCATGCTGGAACCGCTTCTTCTTCCGCGCGACTTCGAGCTCGTGCATTTGGGCATGCCGGTCAGCCATTATTATTTCCTGGAAACCGGCATTGCTTCCATGGTGGCGACGAGCCCCGAGGGCAGGAAGGCCGAGATCGGCGTGCTCGGCAGGGACGGGATGTCGCCGCCGCCCCTGACGGTGGACGCGGAGCAGTTTTCATTCGACGTCATGATGCAAGTTGGCGGTCACGGGCGCCGTGTGGAAGCCGGCGCCCTGGCATGCTTCCTCGCCGACCGGCCCACCGTCCGCCGGCTGCTTTTGCGTTTTCTCCATAGTTTTTTCGCGCAGGTCGCCAACACCGCGCTGTCCAACGCCGTTCACAAGATCGACGTTCGTCTGGCGAGATGGCTTCTGCTGTGCCATGACCGCCTCGATGGCGAAGAGATTGAAATTACGCATGAATATATGGCCACGATGCTGGGAGTCCGCCGCTCCAGCGTCACTGATGCCTTACACATCCTGGAGGGCGAGCATCTCATTTATTCCACCCGCGGCCTGGTAATCATCCGAAACCGCGCATCCCTCGAAGCCTTCGCTGCAGACGCCTACGATGTCCCTGGCATCACAGGACGCAGCTGGCCGGGCCCGGCTGAGGCGCTGAGGCGCTGAGGCGCTGAGGCGCTGAGGCGCTGAGGCGCTGAGGCGCTGAGGCGCGTCTCGCACCGGAATCGACGATCTCTCAAGCGTCACTTTCCCGGCAGATCCTTTTCGGTCGTCGCAGCCGCCGGAAGGTTGTTCTGCGACCCCTCTCTATCGGACGCGCGCAAAGGAGCCGTGGGCGCCTTCTGAACATAGATGCCGAGTCCGAGCGCGCCGATGGCCACCACAAAAGCGCCAGCGATGGCTGCAACCGATCGTCGCCCATCCTGCTTGATCATTCCGAAAGCAAGAGCAATTCCGAGAAGGGCAGCCCCTCCCGATACCGCAAAAAGCCAGAGAAAATTCATCATCATGCTCCCATGTCGGGCCCGAACCCGTGACGGGGTTGAAGGTTCCCACGGTCGTTGGCGCGGGAACGATGCCAGTTGGAATTTCATGCGGCGCATTGACGCACAACTCCCACGGTGCTACCTCTGAAATTGGTCAGGCCAGTTGACCAGCTGCGCGCTTGAGGAGAAGCCGCCGGGGAGGCCAGATGTTTTTGCCCGTTGAATCGCGCCGCCTCTACAGGCAGGTAGCGGATCAAATTCGTTCGATGATTGCCGGAGGCGAGCTTGTCGTCGGTCAGAAGCTGCCGGGCGAGCGCGATCTCGCGGAGCAACTGTCGGTCTCACGCCCGACCGTGCGCGAAGCCCTGATCGTCCTGGAGGTCGAGGGCCTCGTCAACATCCGCATGGGCTCAGGCATCTATGTGGTGCGCCGTCAGGGCGTCAGCATGGCGACAAGCGAAAGCGAGCCGGTGGAGGGGCCTTTCGAACTGCTGCAGGCACGCGCCATCATCGAATGCGCCATAGCCGAAGAGGCGGCAACCCGGGCCAGGCCTGAAGACATTGCCGTGCTTGACGAGGCGCTGATGCGCATGAGCGGCGGCGTCAACGATGCGGCGACGGTGCTCGCCGCCGACCGCGCCTTTCACACCGGCATTGCCGCCATTGTCGGCAATTCGACGTTGACCCGCGTGACGGGCGAGATGTTCGACATGCGCATGACTCCCTATTTCGCGAAGCTGGCCAGCCATTTCGAGGGGCCGACGACATGGCGCAGCGCCGTCGATGAGCACCGGGCCATCCGCGATGCAATCGCCGCCGGCGATGCCGCCGGCGCGAAGGCTGCAATGCGCAGCCATCTCACCCTATCGCAGAAGAGATTTTCCGAGAGCTTCGGGGAGGAGTTCTCGGGAGAGGAGGAGCGCGGCCGCGACAAGGCGCCCGCGAAAGGAACCACCAAGACTTAAACCCGAGCACGGGAGGAGAGCGCAATGAAGAGCAGACTAGCAACGATACTGTGCACCGCAGCCGCGATCATGGCGATGACGGCGGTTGCGCATGCCCAGACCGTACTGAAATGGGCACATGTCTATGAAACCTCGGAGCCCTTCCACACTGATTCCGTCTGGGCCGCGGAAGAGATCGCCAGGCGTACCGACGGGCGCTACAAGATCGAGGTCTATCCGGCTTCGCAGCTCGGCAAGGAAGCCGACATCAACCAGGGGCTCAAGCTCGGTACGGTCGACATCATCATTTCTGGATCGAGCTTTGCCGCACGCGACTACAAGCCGATCGGCGTCACCTACTTCCCCTATATCTTCCGCAACCCCGATCATCTGATCGCCTATACCAAGAGCGACGTCTTCAAGCGTCTTGCCAAGGGTTATGAGGACAAGACCGGTAACCATATCGCCGCCGTCAGCTATTACGGCACGCGCCACACCACCTCCAATAAACCGATTGCCAAATGCGCCGACATGCAGGGCCTGAAGATCCGCGTGCCCGACGTTCCGGCCTATCTCGCCATGCCGCGAGCATGCGGTGCCAACACCACGCCGATTGCCTTTGCCGAGGTCTATCTCGCTCTGCAGAACGGGACGGTCGAGGCGCAGGAAAACCCGCTGACGACGATCGAGGCGAAGAAGTTCTACGAGGTCCAGAAAAACATCATCCTCACCGGCCATATCGTCGATCACCTGAACACCGTGATCTCGAAGCAGCTGTGGGCGAAGCTCTCCGACGATGACAAGAAGATATTCGGTGAAGTGATGCAGCAGGCAGCCGAGCGCACGAGCAAGACGATCGCCGGCAAGGAAAACAGCCTGGTTGCGACCTTCAAGGAGAAGGGGCTCAACGTCGCCGAGGTCGACAAGAGCGATTTCGAGAAGAATGTGATGGAAAAGGTGAAGTTCGAAGACTTCGGCTACGAGAAGGCCGATTGGGAAGCGATCCGGGCGATTCAGTAGGAGCCTGAGAGCGCGGCCAGCCCCTCATCCGGCTGCCGCCACCTTCTCCCCGCGCGCGGGGAGAAGGGACAAGCCGCACCCTTCCGCTTCCCCCTTACGCCTCGCAGGGCAAGTCCCCTCTCCCCGCCGGCGGGAAGAGGGTTCGGGTGAGGGGCAGCCTTCGGCACGAACAGGGCAGCAGCGGCACAAGGCTTGCCAACAATATGAAGGTCGCGCCGCCACACGCCGCGCCCATCTTCTCAAACCGGAACAAGGCCGATCATGTCGCAAGAAATTCATACGCCAATCACGGCCGAGGAAATCGGCCACGAATTCGAAGGGCACGCGCCGACCGCACATGTCGCAGACTATGCTGTCGAGGACTGGATCACGTTGATCGTCTTTTGGCTGATGGCGGGCTGCGTCTTCCTGCAGTTCTTCACGCGTTATGTGCTGAATGACAGCTATGCCTGGACCGAGGAAATCGCCATCAACTGCCTGATCGGCGTCGTCTTTCTCGGCGCGGTCATGTGCGTGCGCACCTCGCGGCATATTCAGGTGGATGTGTTCTATCACTATATGCCGGCAGGGCTGGCGCGCGTGCTCGCAACCTTCGTCGATATCGTCCGCATCGGTTTCTTCGCCTATGGCTGCTATTTGATGTGGCGTTACGTCGACATCGTCGCCGACGAACAGATGGTCACCATCGACCTGCCGCGCAACATCGTCTTTTACTCCGTTCTCGTCGCCTTCGTGCTGATGCTGATCCGCGCCGTGATCGTCTTCATCGCCAATCTGCGCCGTGGCTACTCCGTCCTGGAGCGCCCGGAAGAATTTCAATCCGTCGAAGGATGACCCGATGCTGCTGCTTCTTGGCTCGTTTCTGCTGCTGATGCTGGTCGGCGTGCCCGTCGCCATCTCGATGGCCGTCGCCTCCGTGCTTTACATCGTCCTTTACGGCGTGGCGCCAGACATCATCGTCGCCCAGCGCATGATCGCCGGCGTCGAGAGTTTTCCGCTGCTCGCCGTGCCCTTCTTCATCCTGGCCGGCAATCTGATGAATTCCGCCGGCGTTACCGGCCGTATCTATTCCTTCGCGGTCGCTCTCGTCGGCTGGATGAAGGGCGGGCTGGCGCAAGTCAACATCATCGGCTCCGTCATCTTCTCAGGCATGTCCGGCACCGCGCTTGCCGATGCGGCCGGCATCGGCACGATCGAAATCAAGGCGATGAAGGACCATGGCTATCCCGTCGAGGCCGCTGTCGGTGTCACGGCGGCCTCGGCGACACTCGGGCCGATCTTCCCACCGTCGCTGCCCTTCGTCATCTACGGCATGATGGCGAACGTCTCGATCGGCGCCCTCTTCATGGCCGGCATCCTGCCCGGCGTCGTCATGACGCTGCTGATGATGATCACGGTCGCCGCCTTCGCCTACCGCAAGCGCTGGGGTTCGGACGCGCCGTTCGATGTGCGCCAGCTCGTGTCGGCCGGCATGGAAATCCTGGTGGTGCTGATGGTGCCTGTGGCGATCTATCTGATGATGCGCGCCGGTCTCTCGATGAATGCCGCGGCGGGTATAGCCCTTCTGGTGCTCCTGACGCTCGACTGGTATTTCGGCTTCTCCGCCGTCATGGCGCTGATGACGCCGGTCATCCTGATCGGCGGCATGACGATGGGCTGGTTCACGCCGACGGAAGCCGCTGTCGCCGCCGTGCTCTGGTCGCTGTTCCTCGGCCTCGTACGCTACCGCACGATGACGCTCTCGACGCTTGCCAAAGCCAGCTTCGATACGATCGAAACGACGGCGTCGGTGCTCTTCATCGTCACGGCCGCTTCGGTTTTCGCGTGGCTCTTGACGGTCAGCCAGGCCGCGCAGCTGCTTTCCGATGCGATCCTGTCGATCACCGACAATAAATGGGTTTTCCTGATCCTGGTGAACCTGCTGATGCTCTTCGTCGGCTGCTTCCTCGATACGATCGCCGCAATCACCATCCTCGTGCCGATCCTTCTGCCGATTGTCGCGAAGTTCGGCATCGATCCCGTTCAGTTCGGCCTGATCATGACGCTGAACCTGATGATCGGCTTGCTTCACCCGCCGCTCGGCATGGTGTTGTTCGTGCTGTCGCGGGTCGCGAAGCTTTCAGTCGAACGCACGACGATGGCGATCGTGCCGTGGCTGGTGCCGCTGTTCCTGGCGCTGATCCTGATCACCTTCATTCCCGCCGTATCGCTCTGGCTGCCGCAGCAGCTCGGACTGTTGAGATAGGAGGATAGGATGCAGACGCGTCTGGCGCGGCTTTACCAGAAGGGCGATCTCAGAGTCGAAATGGACACGGTTCCGGCTCTCGGTCCAGGCGAGGTGCTTCTCAAGATGGCGGCCGCGGGCATCTGCGGCTCCGACCTGCATTATTATCAGGACGGCGGCTTCGGGCCGGTCAGGGTGCGCGAGCCGATCATTCCCGGCCACGAGGCCTCGGGGAGGGTGAACCAAGCGGGCGAGGGGGTCGATCTCAAAGCCGGCACACTGGTCGCAGTCAATCCAAGCCAGCCTTGCGGCCATTGCGAATACTGCGTGACGGGGCTGCCGATCCATTGCCTCGATATGCGCTTCATGGGCAGCGCGATGCGCCTGCCGCATGAGCAGGGCATGTTCCGGGAGTGGCTGGTGGTGCCGGCCCGGCAATGCTTCGAAATGGGAGCCGAGACGACGGCCGCGGAAGCGGCCTGCACCGAGCCGCTTGCCGTCTGCCTGCATGCCGCATCGCGCGCCGGCGAGATATCGGGCAAAGGCGCCCTCGTCACCGGCGCCGGCCCGATCGGCTGTCTGATGGTTGCCGCCGCGCGGTATCACGGTGCGGCCGAGATCGTCGTGACCGATCTCGCCGATGCGGCGCTGGAGCGGGCGAAAGCGATGGGCGCCAACCGCACGATCAATGTTTCCGGGGATGCGGCAGCGCTTGGCAAATTCGAGGCGGGCAAGGGCTATTTCGATCTCGTCTTCGAATGCTCGGCCGCCGCACCGGCGATCCGGAGCGCAATCGCCGCCATCCGGCCGCGCGGCACCCTCGTGCAGGTCGGCGTCACGGGCGAGATCCCGGTCCCGCTCAACGTCATTGTCAGCAAGGAGCTGCATATCCACGGCACGCAGAGGTTCCACGAGGAATTCGCCACTGCCGCGAGGCTGATCGCAAGCCGCAAGATCGATGTCCGGCCGATCATCAGCCACAGTCTACCCTTGGAAGAAGCCGCCGCCGCCTTCACACTTGCCGGCGACCGTACGGCCGCTTGTAAGGTACAGCTTACGTTTTAGCGGCGTGATACTCGCGTAGATTGTCACCGTGTTTCAACCATTCCTTCTCGTCAGTCGCTTGCGCGGTCATATCCCCATCAAAAGAAGATACAAATCCTGTCCTGTCGCAAACATGTCCCATATCAGATGATATTTTAATCAACCGAAATGGTGGGGCGTCGGTTCGAATCGGCTCAACTGCAAAAGCTATCTCGCAATTCGTCAGGGCGCATCACGAACGCGGGCCAAATTAGCGAAAAGACCGGACTCCTGTGCCAGCGCCTCCTCGGTCGTGGTAAGATGCTCAGCTCCCTGTATCGAAAAGGTGGGGCAGAGAAATGGATAGGCGTCTCGCCGCGATACTCTCCGCTGACGTGGTAGGCTATAGTCGTCTCATGGGAGTGGATGAGAGCGGCACGTTTGAGCGGTTGAAGGCCTGCCGTCGGGAGCTGGTCGATTCCGCCATCGAAGAGCACCATGGCCGGATCATCAAACTCATGGGTGATGGCGCGCTCGTCGAATTTGCCAGCGTTGTGGATGCGGTTCAATGTGCGACCGAAATCCAGCGGAAAATGCCCAGCAGAGACCAGGGAGTTTCCGAGGAGCAGCGCATTCGATTTCGCATCGGGATTAATCTCGGCGACATTATCGTTGAAGGCGACGACATATATGGCGACGGCGTCAACATAGCCGCCCGTCTGCAGGGAATTGCCGAGCCTGGCGGAATTTTCATATCTGGGACCGCATTCGACCACGTTGCGCACAAGGTTGACGTCGGCTTCTCGGCACTCGGCGAGCATCGGCTGAAAAACATAGCGGATCCGGTTCGCGTCTATCGCGTTCTGCTTGGCCCGGGGCACACTGGCACGGTCGTCATTTCCAGTCGGGCAAGGTCACGAGGCGTGGCGCTGTTGGCGCTCGCAGGACTGTTGATCGTTGCCAGTGCGGCTGTCGTCGCTTGGCAATGGCCCCATAAACAACGCGCATCGATCGCAGTGCTACCCTTCGCCAACTTGAGTGACCAAACCCAGGATTACTTCGCCGATGGCATTACCGACAACCTGATTACCGATCTCACCAGGTTGTCGAAGCTTGATGTCATTTCCCAGAATTCCGTCTTCGCCTACAAGGATAAGCCCCACTTGCTGGCAGACATTCGTCGCGATCTCGGCGTGCGCTTTGTCGTGGAGGGCAGTGTGCAGCGAATGGGCGACCTGATGCGTGTCAACGCGCAACTGGTTGACACTGTAAGCGGCGATCATCTGTGGGCCAATCGGTTTGATCGCAGCGGGGCGGACGTGTTTGCTGTCCAGGATTCGATGAGCCGCCAGATCGCCGATGCGCTCGGTCTGGAACTCACCCCCTCCGAGGCAGAGCGAATTGCCCGTCCGCCGACCGCCAATCTCGAAGCTTATGATTATTATCTGCGTGCCGAGCAGGCGGCCCGTACCGGACGTCGTTCTCGGATGCTGGAGGCATTGGCGCTTTATGACAAGGCCGAGGAACTCGACAACGGCTTTGCTGAAGCATTCGCATCCGATGCGCATGCGACGGCCTTTGTCTGGCGAAGCGCATATGACGACGTCCTCCAGAGTGCCCTGGCGCGAAAAAGAGCCTACGATAAGGCAAGTCGAGCACTCGCCCTCGATCCTGAACTACCGTCGCCATATGCAGTCCTCGCTATCATGCAGGTCGTGGACCGACGTTATGACCAGGCGATCGCCTCGGCACAGAAGGCCGTGTCACTTGGGCCCGCCGACGCCGAGGCCCATATGGCGGCCGCATATGTTCAATCGGTAACGGGCAACCACGCCGACGCTACTGCGGCGGTCGATAAGGCGCTCAGGTTCGATCCGAACCCGTCCGCTGTCGACCAGTATACGGCGGGTATAGTTTTTTATCTGCAACGAGACTACGAGAGGGCGATAGACAGTTTCAAACGCGCAGGCTATGGCTCCCAGGGGAACGGCGAGTTCGTTACCCCTCTCGCCATGGCCTATGTCCGCGTCGGTCGCATTGATGAGGCTCGAGCGACTGTCGCCGAGGCCCAACGTCTTATGGGGGGGCGTGACTGCCTCGCGTCATGGCGGCTCGGCAATGCCCATTTCAGGGACCAGGATTTGGCATTTATGCTGGACGCGCTACGCGAGGCGGGGCTGCCGGAATGGCCGTTTGGCTTCCAGGGGGACGAGCAAAATCGGTTGCAGGGTGCCGAGATCGCCGCCACCGTCATGGGCAAGCTTCTGCAGGGAAAGACCGAGCCGTCCGAAAGCCCTGCGCTGATGCAAGTCCAACTGGACGGAAAGGCCGCATTCCGCTCGGCGTCCCAGATGATGACCGAGAAAATTTCTGTCAAAGGGAACCTGCTTTGCGAGCAAAGTGAAAACGCATTTGGTCGAGCCGATTGCGGTCCGGTCTATAGACACGTAAACCTTGCCGGCGAAACCAGCTATGCTTACGTAAATTCGACCAAGGTCTTTTATTTTTCACCTGCCCAATAGGCGCTTGCCAGTCCGTCAGTGATACTGATCCCGTTCGAGATCGGCCGCGACCTTCGGCCATTTGGCGTCGGCCCGGGCCACAGTGTCCGCCGGATGCGCGGCAAAGTCCTCCGCATCAGCCTTGTCATACATCAGGTAAAGCTTGCCTTCGACAATCTTGAAGGCTTCCGGATCGATGTTGACCGTGACGGACCCGCCACTCACCTCGCCCGTGCAGTAGCCGCCGTACTGGGGCGCGTATTTAAGCGGTTCGCTCATGAACATCTCCCGATGTTTGGCATTGGCGAAATGCCATGGCGTTCCCATCCATTCGTAGGAGATTTTTTCCGAGCCTTTCGTCGCTTTGCCTTCGGTAAAGTAGGCGACGGTATCGTACCCCATGATGGCGACACCGCCGAAGTAGCCCGTATTTACCGAATCGTCGGCTATGGCCGGCGATCCACCGACAGTGCCTGCGACAGCCAGACCGATCGTTACCAAACAGCGACCAATGCAGTATTTCCCGTATCCAACGTGCATCTTCGCCTCCTGTTATTCGTGGATTTCCACGCATTTAGCGTAATTTCCCTCACCCAGGACGCTGGCCGGAGGACATGCCACGCCATGGCGCTTGAAGAGGCGCACGATATCGAAATTGCCTTTCCACATGGCCCTCGTTATCGGCGCGTAGCCGTGAACCTCGGCGTGGGTGACGTCAGCCCCCTGGTCGAGCAAAAATTCTGCGAGGAGGACGTGGTTCTCTTCGCCCGCAACCATGAGCGGCGTAACGCCCGCCTTGTTGGATGCATCGTCGAGAATTGCTCCGCGCTCCAGAAGCAGCTTGGTAATCGGTACGTTACCGGAAAATGCCGCGGCGTGAAGGGGTGTGAAGCCGCCTGAATTCCTCGCCATAACGTCGGCATTCCTGCCTATCAACAACTCGGCGACGGCAAGCTGATTTTTAAGGGCGGCGGTGATGAGCGGGGTCGCCTGGTCCCGAGTGCGGCGGTTGACATCGGCCCCCGAAGCCAGAAGCTGTTCCACGGCGGCGGTGTTGCCCGCTGAAACGGCGTCGAACAAGGGATCATCCGCGGCCGCCACTGTCGCAGACAAAAACAACGCTACCGATGTAAGGAACCGGCGCATGGCTTCACCTTGGAGATTTCCCGCAGCATAGCACGCCGTCGGCACTTCGGCTACTAGCACCTGCAGCGGCCGCCCTGACGACGCTTATCGTTGGGGCGATGAAGAAGGAAATTTCCGCCTCTTCCAGGTCAGCACTAACTAGGCGGGAAATTTCCCGATCTATAGCCAGTGCGTTCAGCAAATGGTGTCACATTGGTGCGTCAATGTGGGGGTATTCGCTTTAAAATGTGGACGCGAGCAACCGCAGAGCCACTGCCCGGCTTGTGAACTGCCTTACCAGCCATAGCTGAAGGTAGCGCCACTGCCGTTATCCCCATCTTGCACCACGTCGGTTTCAGTATTTCGCCCATACTGGAAAATGCCATAGGCATTGTTGTTGCCGTTCTGCCGCAACGTCGCGGAATGACCATTGCCCCGTTGCCTGACAAAGCCGAGGTTGCCGCGGCCAGCCTGAGCGATACCAGCCGCGTTACCCCGACCCAGCTGCCTGATGTCAGCGTCTTTCAGACCGCGGTAGAGCGAATAGACGCGCAACCCGGTTGAAAAAAGTCCGGCATCCCGCGCATTGTCCGGTGCGAGGTTGAATGAGATCCGGCCGCCGGCATAGGCTGGCGCAGACAAGGCTACTTGGCCGAGGTTCCCAGCAAGAAGGGTGACGGCAAGGATCTTAAACAGGTTGCGGGTCATTCTGATCTCCATTTGCGGCTGCCTCAGCCGATGATCAACTTTCACATCTTGCAGCTGAACCCAGTCGGAATCGCCCGTTCAGTTGTCGTTCAGTCGCTTCGGCCCGGTAGAAGCAAAAGGACGCCGGAAACGGCGCCCTTTAGGAAAACTGGAGAATGTGGAGGCCGATTAGTTGCCGCCGATCTGCTTCACGCAGCTGAAACTCTCATCCCCGACGACGACGTCCAGCGTGGCTTTGTATTTGGCTCCTTTCGAGTCGAGCGAGACCGAACCAAGGATTGCCGCATGTCCCTCGACTGCATCAAAATCGCCACTCTGGTTGATCGTGGAGCTTCCGCCGCCTCCCACTTTTTCGACATGGAAGGTGTAAGTCCCGCCGACATGCATGTCGGCGTGGACGAGCGCGTCCAGTCTCACCATACCTGCCCCAGGGGTTGCTTTGATTTCGCAAAGCTGCACCCGGTCAGATTGGTTGGCTTTCGTCATGGCGGAAACCGCGCCGACGGGAAGCAGGACCAGCGCGAGAATCGTCATCACGCGGTGCGGATGTTTGATGCTATTTGGCATGGTCGTTTTCCCCTGATGGTCTGCTGTTGCGATCTTGACCTCTTTTACGTCACGTGCAGGCGCCTAAGGGCAGGCCTGGACGAAGGCCGCGACATTGCCGTTGCCGCCCTGGCTGACATTCGCGCTGCAGCCATGGCCGACTTGAACGCCGGCCGCGATGTTGCCATTACCGTCCTGAGTAAGAATGGTCGTGTGGCTGGAGCCGAATTGGCCAATGCCCGCTACGTTGCGGTTGCCGCGCTGATAGGTGGCGCCATAGTTGTCATTGCCTTCCTGACCGACAGCTGAAAGATTATGATGACCATATTGACGGCCGAGAATCCGGTTGTAGCCACCGTTCTGATAGGTTCTGATCCGGTTTCCGTATCCTTCCTGTGCCCCACCGGCAGAGTTCGACCAGCCATATTGTTCCATACGAACATCATTGGCCATGGCGGGGGCTGCGGCGGCAATGCCGACGAGAGCGACGAGTGCGGTTGCAATGATAGACGTGCGGATCATGAATATGTCTCCTCAGGCGGATAAGACCGCGGTTGAACGTCTTTCTTCTAGACGCTCTCTTCGGAACGGAAGCTGAAGACACCATTCAGTCGGGGTTCATTCGCGGAGATCGGCGCCCCTTCGCGGCCAGATCACCCTATTCTGCCTACTCGAGAGTTCAGGCGAGGGGTAGGTGAGCCCGCCCACGCGACACCAGCCAAATTCCGCTCAGACGGTTGCTGTGCTTGCTCCCTCGCAAGGTCGCTCAGCATCTGTCGGGCTACGGCTGGCACAACATGATGTGGAAGGTGGCCGACGCCCTCGATCACCCTGAGCGTCGGCCTCGGATGCTTCTGCCGAAGCCCATTGATATGCCAGGCCGGCTGAACTATGCGGTCCTCCGAACCGAACAGGACGTGTAATGGAAGATTGCCGGGCAGCTTCGGCTGAAGTTCCATGTCTTTGTTGAAGGCCCGCAGCTCGTTAGCCATTGTTTCAATTGCGCCCGGATTAACCATATGAGCGGCGGGCAATACCGACAGGTGGGGAGGCAAAGGGTTTGGAAAGGACGACGATCGCAGACCACGCTCAAGAAAAAACGCTGCCCATCGGCTGATTATGTGCTGGCGGATCAATGAGCCCACCACCGGGGCGACGGATGCCCGGAGGATGGGCAGCGGTTTCGGTGGGACGGGCCTGCAGCACGGCGAAATCAGAAGCAATCCGTTCACCAGCTCCGGCCGGCGCGCAGCCAACTGAAGTGCCGGCGCGCTGCCGATGGAGTGGGCTACGATCGAGACGCAATGCAGGTCCATTGCATCGATCAGGCGCTCAAGCCAAAAGGATTGGCCTATCGGTCCTCGTTCAGCGAGAGGAAGAGGGCTGCTGAAACCGTAGCCCGGGCGATCCGGGGCTACCATTCGGAACGGGCTCTGAGCAAACGGAAGCAGAACCTCTTCAGCCAGGCTCCCACAGCCATGGAGGACAACGATCGGCCTGGCGTTCAAGTCGCCGCTCTCCAGAACATGCACCTGGTGCTTGTCAATCTGGTGAATCGTTCCGACCCGGGGGCGAAATACCTGCTGCTTCAACATGATCCAACAAACGCCCGCGGTTGGTTCTCGGTTCCGCGACGCTTGTGGCTTAGTTCGACCAACCTGTTCTAGGCGGAGCGTGCCTGCGGCAAGCCGTTGTAACAAGTTCCCACTGACACTGCCATCAGGATTAACCTGCTCGCCCCGCAATGTTGTTCTAGTGTCGCCTGGCTTCCCGGCAATATTTCCATTCTGATATCGACGACAGGGCTGGCGCTCCAAAGATCCTCTGATGCGCTCTTTCTCAGAAGCTTGAAAACATGCTAAGTTTCGTCGGCTACAGAGGGGAAAACCAATGCCACGCATCGCAAATCTTTACTTCAAGACCGCCATCATTTTCCTGATCGCCGGTATCTCGGTCGGCCTTCACATGTCGATTTCAGGTAACCACGCACCGACCGGGGCCCATGCCCACGCCAATCTGCTCGGCTGGGTCACCATGGCGCTCTTCGGCGTTTACCACGCGCTCAATCCACACAAGGCCGAGAAGCGCCTGGCGATGATCCAGTACGTCGTCTATACCTTCGGTGTCGCGGTGCTGATCCCGTCCCTCTATCTGCTGCTTTCCGGAAACATGGCAATGGAACCGATTGTCGCCATTTCCTCGCTCATCGCCTTCGCCGGCGTGCTGATGTTCGCCGTCATCATCTTCTCGGGCAGCGAGGCTTCGAGTCGGGCCGGCGTCTCCCGGGCGAGCTGATCCAATCGGGAAAGAGCGACGATCTCGGTTGCCAAGTTGCATGTTCGAATTTTCTTAGTGCATCTCCTGCTTTTGCACTGAGAATTATCGGGAGTTTCGGGCCTGGCTTGGCAACCGTTGATCGACACTGTCAAACGCGGGTCGCGCCAGGTTGCGAAGGCTTGGATTGAGCCGATCGCTGTCACATCGGCTCCGCGAGGGCGGAGATCTCCTAGAATGCACTGAGGCCCATTCAGCAATCCGATCGCTAGGACATGAACGCGTTCGTGCCTGACGGCAGGCTGCGATTCGTTCGATCGGAAGTGAGCGCAGCTCGTTCGGATCGATAAGCTCCTCGCAAGCCTGGCTGTCTCAGTGCTTTTTCAAACCTTGTAAAGCTCATCGAAGTAGGCGCAGATCGGCCCGATGCGGCGGTGCAGATCAAGAAGATAGGTTATTGCAGCGGCGTGACAGGGGTCATGAATTTCTGCATGGCCTGAATGACGCTGTCGGCGGCGAGCGTCTTCACGTCCTCGCCGATCAGCCCCGGCGACACTTTTGGCACCGGGCTCATCTTGCCGTCCGCCGCCTGCTTCAGGAAAAACAGAGGGCCTCACGACGGGAGCACGTCAGGCCCGGGCCAGACTTCCCATTATTTCACGCGACGCAATAAACTCGCAATTATTCCCGTAATTGTGGATGTGAGGATATGACGGCAATATTACCCCTGTCAGACGAACACAAGTCAGCTGAAGTTTTCAATAACGAAATCGCAGGACGAAGATGACCCAACCTCGCCATTCCATGACCCGCCGAGACGCGCTGTTGTCCATAGGCGCCGCTGCAGCAGCCATGGCAAGTTCACACTCTCTCAGTTTCGCAGACAATGCGGCTCCCATCATCAACCCAATCGAAGGATCCAAGAACATGCCATATGTAACCACCAAAGACGGAGTCGAAATCTTCTACAAGGATTGGGGCTCTAAGGATGCCCAGCCGATCATGTTCCACCATGGATGGCCGCTGTCGTCCGACGACTGGGATGCGCAGATGCTGTTTTTCCTGTCGAAAGGTTTTCGCGTCGTCGCCCATGACCGGCGTGGCCATGGCCGATCCGCCCAGGTGGCCGACGGTCACGATATGGACCATTACGCAGCCGATGCCTTTGCCGTCGTCGAGGCGCTCGACCTGAAGAATGTCGTCCATATCGGTCATTCCACCGGTGGCGGCGAGGTCGCCCGTTATGTGGCCAAGCACGGCGAACCTGCCGGCCGCGTCGCCAAGGCGGTTCTCGTTTCGGCCGTGCCGCCGCTCATGCTCAAGACAGAGGCCAATCCCGAAGGCCTGCCGATGGAAGTGTTCGACGGTTTCCGCTCGGCACTTGCCGCCAACCGCGCGCAGTTCTTTCGCGACGTTCCGACCGGGCCGTTCTACGGCTTCAACCGCGAAGGCGCCAAGGTGCAGGAAGGCGTGATCCAGAACTGGTGGCGTCAGGGCATGATGGGCGGCGCCAAGGCCCATTACGATGGCATCAGGGCCTTCTCCGAAACCGACCAGACGGATGACCTGAAGGCAATCACCGTTCCGACGCTCGTCTTGCATGGGGAAGACGACCAAATCGTTCCGATTGCGGACTCTGCGCTGAAGTCGATGAAGCTTCTGAAGAAAGGTTCGCTGAAGACCTACCCGGGGTTTTCGCATGGCATGCTGACCGTGAATGCCGACGTGCTGAATGCCGACCTGCTGGCCTTTGTCCAGGCCTGATCGGTCCTGGCGACGGGTGCGGCCTCCCACGCACCCGTCGCCTCACGAAGATCCACAGGCGATCGGCGCGCTACCCTCTTCGATAGAAACAGTCCCCGTTAAATGATCAGGCGACCCCCAAGAACTGCCGGATGCGATGGTCCTTCGGCGTTTATCTCGTTGAAATAATTGCCACATGCGAAAAACAAGCGCCGCCAAGACACCGGTACCTGTTGCCATGCAACTGACCCCGGACCTCGTAGCCAAAACCTTCAAGCCGGTCGAGGACGAGGGCCCAGAGCCTAACTGGACTCCAATCTCGGGTCAGCGACTCGATGAACTCGTCAGCAGAGTAGAGCGGGAGGCTGGTGACGAGGAGATATGGGTGTTCGCTTATGGGTCTTTGATGTGGAACCCGGGCTTCGAAGCAGCGACAAGTGAAGAAGCCATTGCCTACGGGTGGCATCGTGCGTTCTCGTTGAGGATAGAACGGCTAAGGGCCACCTCCGATGCGCCGGGTCTGATGCTGGCGCTTCGGCCGGGAGGGAGTTGCTCTGGCCTCGTCCTGAAGCTCCCCTGCGCCACGAAAAGGCAGGATCTGCGTACGCTTCTGGCTCGCGAAATCCGATATGCCGAGGTGTGCGACATGGTGCGATGGGTTTCGGTCGAGACACCGACGGGTAGACGCCGCGCCCTCACATTTTGGGCGAGCACGAAGCGATCACGGCTCACGGAGAAGATACCGCTCGATGACGCCGCAGTGTTGATCGCTCAGGCATGCGGACCGGCGGGATCCTGCGCGGAATACCTGCATCGGACGGTCTTGAATCTGGCAGACCGGAACATCTTCGATCGAAACCTGTGGCAGCTACAGCAAATCGTCGCCGCAAGACTAAGGGCGCTTTCACAGGACGGCTCGATCTGAGGAAGGTGTAAGTCTCCTGAGGATCCGTGATGATGCGTGGCGGTGTACGTCAATCCAGCATGACCATCTGCGCCGCGACTTGCTCTTCGAAGAATTTCGAGAATGAAGCGATGCGTGGTGGAAGGGCTTGGTACGGCGGGTAAAACAGCGTCAGCCACAGGTCAGGCGGCGCCCATCCCTTGAAGACGTGGACGAGACGACCGCTCCTGATGTGATCGGCGATGTTGAATCCTGGGAGCAGTGCGACACCTGCACCGTCGGCGGCCATGTCCGCCAGTACCTCGCCACTGTTGGCGCTGAAGGCCCGACCTGCCGAGATCGTGATACTTGAGCCACCGTCGGACAATAGCCAGTTCTCGCGCCGGCTTTCGCCGCTATAGGCGAGGCAGTCGTCTGGCTTTAGTTCGTTGGGATGTTGCATCTCGGCGAAACGGCTCCCCGGGGCCGCGACCAGGATACGCGGCACTACCCTGATTTTTCTCCAGATCGTGTATTTGTCCGAAGGCTGTGATGAGATCCGGATCGCCAGATCGTAATCGTCATCGACGATATTCACTAAACCGTCGGACAAGGAGATCTCAAAGCTCATCTTCGGATAGCGTTCCTTGAAACCTGACAGGATCGGCGGAAGCACGGTCTTGCCGAACCACGTCGGCGCGCTGATCCGCAGCCGCCCTTCGTCAGCCTTGTGTGCATTCATAACTTCGCGGCGCGCTTCTTCCAGCGTCTTCACCGCTGGCTGGATCTGCGCGGCGAAGATTGCGCCGTCAGTCGTCAGCGAGACTTGCCTTGTCGTGCGCACGAAAAGCTGCACGCCAAGTTCCGCCTCGAGTGCTGCGATCGCGCGTGTGACGGCTGCCGGCGTCATGTCCAACTCGCGGGCGACCTGGGCGAAATTTCGTTTTTCGGCAGCGAGCAGAAAGGTTCGGAGAGCTTTGTAGTCGTTCATCTCATTGTTTCATAAACTGCAATTCAATCGAGAGGAATATTGCAATACCGGATGGCGATCAACGGGCTTAGTTTTGAAATCAACAGTTTCAACGCCCACTGAAAGGCATCGGCATGATCAAGGACATCAAGGGACTGCACCACGTCACTTCGATGGCATCGGACGCGCGGCAGAACAACCGCTTCTTCACCAACACTCTGGGTCTTCGTCGCGTTAAGCAAACGGTCAACTTCGATGACCCCAGCGTCTATCACCTCTACTACGGTGACGAGACGGGTTCGGCCGGGACAGTGATGACCTACTTCCCGTTTCCGAACATGATGCTCGGCCGCCCCGGTGTTGGCGAAGTTGGCGAGACACAGTTCTCCGTGCCGAAGGGTTCGCTGAAATTCTGGCAGGACCGCTTCACCGCGCAGGGCGTGGACGGACTGGAACTCGACACCGTGTTTGGCGCCAATCGGCTTCGCTTCATGGGGCCAGACGGCGACGTCCTTGCTCTCATTGAATCCTCCGACGACAAGCGGGCACCCTGGGTTGCCAATGGAATTCCCGACGATGCGGCAATTCGCGGTTTCGCCGGCGCAAGATTCAGTCTGCACGACACCGCTGCGACCGAAGAGCTGCTCGGCTTCATGGGCTACCAGCGCGCTGACAAAGAGGGCGACGTGACCCGATTCATTATCCCCGACGGCAATGGAGCCGACACGATCGATCTGGCAGCGTTGCCGAAGACGCCTTTTGCGCGCCAAGGCGCAGGTTCGGTGCACCACATCGCGTTCGCCGTCGAAAACCGCGAGAAGCAGCTCGAAGTGCGCAAAGCTCTGATGGATACCGGCTATCAGGTGACGCCCGTCATCGACCGCGACTATTTCTGGGCGATCTACTTCCGCACGCCTGGCGGGGTGCTGTTCGAGGTCGCGACGAGCGAGCCCGGCTTCAACCGGGACGAGGATACGGCGCATCTTGGGGAGGCTCTCAAGCTCCCAAGCCGATACGAGAACTACCGCACCGAGATTCAGGCCAACCTCGTGCCATTGGCGTCGTGAGCAGCAATCTCCCGTCAAAGCCACGATAAGAGCGCCGCGTCCGAAAGGGCCGCGGCGCTTTCCATTTCGGCCGCGCTTGCGGTCTAACGATTGTTGCAGATACAGCAATTCAATGGAAAGTCTTATTGCAATTCCGTGGGCATCAGCCGTGCGATAAGTTTGTTTTCAGCAGCCAAGACAACGAGTGAGCGGCTCCGAGACGGATCCAGGAACAGGTTCTCCGAACGAGCGTCGCACCCGCGTCCGATCAATTGCTGCTGCCCATTATAACACCGCAACAGGCGGTCCAAACAACCGAAGAGGAAGTGACCATGTCCAAGCTCGAAGTCCTGACCCCGGCAAACAGCCAGCTCATCTTCATCGACCAGCAGCCGCAGATGGCGTTCGGGGTCCAGTCGATCGATCGTCAGACGCTGAAGAACAATGTCGTCGGGCTTGCCAAGGCCGCCAAGATCTTCAACATCCCGACCACGATCACCACAGTCGAGACACAATCCTTCTCGGGTAACACGTATCCGGAACTGCTTGCTGTCTTCCCGGAGAACGACCTTCTCGAACGCACCTCGATGAACTCCTGGGACGACCAGAACGTCCGCGACGCGCTGGCGAAGAATGCCGCCGAGGGCCGCAAGAAGATCGTCGTCTCCGGTCTGTGGACCGAAGTCTGCAACACGACGTTCGCGCTTTCGGCCCTCCATGATGTCCCGGAATACGAGATCTACATGGTTGCGGATGCTTCCGGCGGCACTTCAGCCGACGCGCACAAATACGCGATGGACCGGATGGTGCAGGCCGGCGTGATTCCGGTCACCTGGCAGCAGGTCCTGCTCGAGTGGCAGCGCGACTGGGCCCGCAAGGAGACCTACGATGCGGTCACAGCCCTCGTTAAGGAGCATTCGGGCGCGTACGGAATGGGCATCGACTACGCCTACACGATGGTTCATGGCGCAGAAGAACGCGTCAAGCACGGCAAGCGCATCGGTCCGAATCCCGCAAAGTAACAGTCTGATCAGACCGCTCCGATCACCCCATCGGAGCGGTCCTTTCCGCAATCGGAGAACATCTCATGAAAATCTATCTAATGTCGCTTGGCGCTGGCCTGCTCGTCGGGACCGTCTATAGCCTTCTCAACGTCCGATCACCAGCACCCCCTGTCATTGCCCTGATCGGCCTTCTCGGAATCCTTGTCGGCGAACAAATTATTCCGTTCGCGAAGACGCTTTGGAGAAACGAGCCGGCGGCGATCTCATGGGTTCATCAGATCAAGCCGCACATCTTCGGTCACCTGCCGAGGGGCGGCGACCGCATCAACATTGCTCATAAGGCAAAGGCGAGTGTAGAGGAGCGGGGCTGATGACCACGCGTCGATCCTTTCTCGGAGGTGCATCGAGCTTGGCCTTCTCGAACCTCTTCTCACCAGCGAAAGCTGCCGATCCCAGACAGACCGGAGTAGATACCATGCATCCCGACCTGATCCTCCACAATGGCCGCGTGACGACCCTTGACCGGACCAATCCGAATGCGACGGCAATCGCCATTAAGGATGGGCTTTTCCTCGAAGTCGGATCCGATAGTGAGATCATGGCGCGCGCTGGTTCCAGCACTAAGATCATCGACCTCAAGGGCAAGCGCGTTCTCCCCGGCCTTATCGACAACCATACCCATGTTGTTCGCGGTGGCCTGAACTACAACATGGAACTGCGCTGGGACGGCGTGCGCTCGCTCGCCGACGCGATGGACATGCTGAAGCGCCAGGTGGCGATCACGCCCGCGCCGCAGTGGGTTCGCGTCGTCGGCGGGTTCACGGAACATCAGTTCGCCGAAAAGCGGCTGCCCACTCTCGACGAGATCAACGCTGTCGCGCCTGACACACCCGTGTTCCTTCTGCACCTCTATGATCGTGCGCTGCTCAACGGTGCGGCTCTCCGCGCTGTCGGCTACACCCGTGACACCCCGAACCCGCCCGGAGGCGAGATCACACGCGATGCCAACGGCAATCCGACCGGTATGCTGCTGGCCAAGCCGAATGCAGGCATTCTCTATTCGACGCTTGCCAAGGGGCCCAAGCTTCCGCTGGACTACCAGGTCAACTCTACCCGCCACTTCATGCGCGAGTTGAACCGACTTGGCGTGACAGGTGTGATCGACGCGGGTGGTGGTTTCCAGAACTATCCTGACGACTATGAGGTCATCCAAAAGCTGTCCGACGAGAACCAGATGACGGTGCGGCTGGCCTACAATCTCTTCACCCAGAAGCCGAAGGAAGAGAAGCAGGACTTCCTGAACTGGACCCAGTCGGTCAAATACAAGCAGGGTAACGACTACTTCCGGCACAATGGTGCGGGCGAGATGCTTGTGTTCTCGGCCGCCGACTTCGAGGATTTCCGCCAGCCCCGTCCGGAGATGGCTCCGGAAATGGAAGGAGAGCTGGAAGAGGTCGTCCGCGTCCTGGCCGAAAATCGCTGGCCGTGGCGTCTGCACGCCACCTATGACGAGACGATCTCCCGTGCCCTTGACGTGTTCGAGAAGGTCAACAAGGACATTCCACTCGAGGGACTAAACTGGTTCTTCGACCATGCCGAAACCATCTCGTATCGCTCGATCGACCGTATCGCCGCGCTCGGCGGTGGTATCGCCACACAACATCGTATGGCATATCAGGGCGAATACTTCGTTGAGCGCTATGGGCACGGCGTGGCGGAAGCGACACCGCCGATCAGGAAGATGCTCGACAAGGGCGTGAACGTCTCGGCCGGGACCGATGCCACCCGCGTCGCCTCCTATAATCCGTGGGTTTCGCTGTCGTGGATGGTGACTGGCAAGACGCTCGGCGGCATGCAGCTCTATCCGCGTGCCAATTGCCTCGACCGCGAGACGGCGCTCAGGATGTGGACCGAAAAGGTCACATGGTTCTCCAACGAGGAAGGCAAGAAGGGCCGCATCGAGAAGGGTCAGTTCGCCGATCTCGTGGTGCCGGACAAGGACTTCTTCTCCTGCGCCGAGGACGAGATCTCCTTCCTTGTTTCGGAACTGACAATGGTCGGCGGCAAGATCGTGTATGGCGCGGGTGACTTCAAGGCGCTTGACGAGAACGACATCCCGCCCGCGATGCCCGACTGGTCGCCTGTCCGCAAGTTCGGCGGTTACGCGGCTTGGGGTGAACCGGAAGGGGCAGGCGCTCGTTCGCTGCGCCGCACTGCTATCTCTACATGTGGATGTGCGAGCAATTGCGGCGTGCACGGCCACGACCATGCCGGAGCCTGGACATCCAAGCTCCCGATTGCCGACCTCAAGGGCTTCTTCGGCGCTCTCGGCTGCTCCTGCTGGGCGGTCTGACGAACATTCAGCTCGGGTGGCCAACTGCCACCCGAGAGCCGCTCTATAATTGCTATTTTTGCAATTAAGTCGAAACTATTGCTGCAATTGCTGGCAATTCGATAACCGGCCAATATCGCTCCAAGCAACACAGCCGCTCGCGGCGGACATACAGGAGCCGACATGACCTACCAATCTCAATCATCCAATCCAATCCGGAGCCGCGTGGCAGGCGTCGTCGAATCGCCTGTGGTGCGGACGGCGTCGCTGCTGGCTCTTTGCGCAGCCTACATCCAGGGTCCGCTCACCAAGATCTTCGACTTCAACGGTGCACTGGCTGAGATGGATCATTTCGGTCTGCATCCCGCCGCGTTCTTCGCGATCGCCGTGATCGTATTCGAGCTGACGGCCTCCGCGATGGTGATCTCGGGTTTCCTGCGCTGGGCGGGCGCGCTTGCGCTTTCAGGCTTCACCCTACTTGCAACCTTCATCGCCCTTCGCTTCTGGGAGATGGCGCCTGGGATGGACCGCATGATGGCCACCAATGCCTTCTTCGAGCACCTCGGCCTCGCAGGCGCATTCGTCTTCGTTACAGCATTCGACCTCGCCAAGGGAGCAGGCAAATGAGCGCCGCAAAATCATCCGGGGGAACCTTCGCGCCCCTCGCACAGCCCGTGTTCGCCGTCCTCTGGATCGCCACCGTTATTGGTAACACCGGAAGCTTCATGCGCGATGTCGCAAGCTCCTGGTTGATGACGGATCTGTCCGCATCGCCGGCCGCGGTCGCCATGGTCCAGGCTGCCGGAACCCTGCCGATTTTCCTGCTTGGCATCCCCGCAGGCGTTCTCACCGACATCCTCGATCGCCGCAAGTTCCTGATCGCCATTCAGGTGCTACTCGCCTCTGTCAGCATCGCGCTGATGGTTCTCTCGCAGACAGGCATGCTTTCGGTCAGCGCGCTGATTGGCCTGACCTTTTTCGGCGGCATTGGCGCGGCATTGATGGGACCGACATGGCAAGCAATTGTGCCGGAACTGGTGAAGCGCGAGGACGTGAAGAGCGCGGTGGCGCTCAACTCGCTCGGCATCAACATCGCCCGCTCCATCGGGCCTGCCGCGGGTGGCCTGCTTCTCGCAGCCTTCGGAGCCGGGATCACCTATGGCGCGGACGTGGCCAGCTATATCGTCGTGATCGCAGCTCTTGTCTGGTGGCCGCGGACAAAGAACTCCAACGATGCGCTTCAGGAGAACTTCTTCGGTGCGTTCCGGGCCGGACTTCGCTACACCCGCTCGAGCGAGCCACTGCACGTCGTGCTTCTGCGGGCCGCGATCTTCTTTGCCTTCGCCAGCGCGGTCTGGGCTCTTCTTCCGCTCGTTGCCCGACAACTCCTCGGTGGTGATGCAAGCTTCTATGGCATCCTGCTTGGTGCGGTAGGTGCTGGTGCGATCGGGGGAGCCTTGGTGATGCCGAAGCTGCGTGAACGCTTGAGCTCGGACGGACTGCTTCTCGGCGCCGCGCTTGTCACAGCAGCCGTCATGGGAGTCCTGTCGCTTGCGCCGCCGAAGATCATTGCCATCGTGGTCCTTCTTTTCCTCGGGGGAGCATGGATCACTGCCCTGACTACACTCAACGGGGCAGCGCAGGCCGTTCTCCCGAACTGGGTGCGTGGTCGTGGTCTTGCCGTCTATCTGACCGTCTTCAACGGTGCGATGACTGCCGGAAGTCTCGGCTGGGGTGCAGTCGGCGAAGCTGTCGGCATCCAGTCCACCTTGCTCATTGGAGCGGCCGGCCTGCTCATCGCCGGGTTCATCATGCAGCGCGTGAAGCTTCCCGCAGGCGATGCCGACCTTGTGCCGTCCAACCACTGGCCCGAGCCGCTCGTTGCCGAGCCAGTTGCCCATGATCGTGGCCCAGTTCTCATCCTGATCGAATACAAGGTCGAGAAGCAGCACCGCACAGCCTTCCTGCACGCTCTCGACCATCTTTCCAGGGAACGTCGCCGCGACGGTGCCTACGGATGGGGTGTCACTGAGGACTCGGCGGACCCTGAGAAGATCGTCGAGTGGTTCATGGTGGAATCCTGGGCTGAACATCTTCGCCAGCACAAGCGGGTCTCGAACGCCGACGCCGATCTGCAGGGGAAGGTTCTGGCTTACCATGCCGGTCCTGAGAAACCCGTCGTCCGGCACTTCCTGACAATCAACCGACCGGCGGCGGCTTGACACGGAAAAAAGGGGTGGCGGCTACGGCCGCCGTCTCCAGATCCTCTGGCGAGCTAGAGCCTTTCATGTTTTGACGGAAGCATAGCCCGCATTTGAGAAGTAGTTGGCGCATTCCTCTGGCTTGATGGTGTCGGCGAGGTG
>NZ_JBOBHU010000017.1:0-120120 GCF_050587665.1 Rhizobium sp. Nf11,1
TTTCAAGTGTTTGTTTTTGTTGTTTTTCTGGACGCTCACCCCTCATTGGGGAATGGTTTAGGGGCGGTATTCGGTCAAAAAAACCCCGCCGAAGCGGGGCAAGTCGTGACAACGGATCGCACAGGAGGAACCCCCGTGCTTTCCTACCGCTTTAACGAAAGAGCGATCGACCAGGTTCCGTACGGTGTTGGACCGACGGTATCGCTAATCGCACCAGTCATTGCGCTGCTTCGAGCTCCAGCTGCGAGGCAAGGCGTTAGGCTTCGGCCAACTCTTCTTGGCCGCGCGAAAAATCAGCCTCGGCTTCGACCTTCTTCTTTGATTCTGTCGGGCCTTGCCAGCGATATGGGTCAGGAACCGGCAGGCACTCCTAGGAAAATGGGATCCATGATAGAGGTGGGCAGACGTTCGTTGCAAATCAAACGGCTGACCGATTCAAGAAACTTTTTGGTGTGAATTGATGCAAATTGCCTGGCGGCATTGCCGCTTGCGGACCAGCGGAAAAGCGATCTGGCGGAGCCGCAAAGCCAACCGACCGGTCACGGGTCTCCATCATCTCGCTGACCAGTGGGCTTCGTACCGCTCTCAAGTTCATCGGAAGATCAGCAGCTTGCACACGGCCAACTGCTTCTGGAAACGGAGGATACGCGGCTGGATCGGAATTATTGTTCGAACTCATCTCGCAACACCACGAGGTGCTACTTTGAGCAACAGCAATCTTTCGTTCGACGAATGTACGGAGATCTTGGATCCGAGCGCCCGACCGCATAACCCACCACATCAACATCGTCGAGACGAATGGCAACAGCTCGCGCAAAGCCGCGCTCGGAAGGCCGGCTGACGCTGTCGAAAAATCGCAGCGCGTGGATGGGCCCCATCCACGCGCCGAAGTAGCCTGACTTTTGCGCGCCGCGTGGCGGATTTTGCTCCGCCGTTGGCACCATTGCTGCGGCGATCGGACGACCGCCGCAACGAGTATGATTACAGGAGAAAATCGCCTGCTCCCAGCTGCACGTGGCCCTGCAGCTGAATCTCGAAATCATGAACGCCGTCGCCGTTCAAATCGGCCTGGATAACGGTATGGTCGTCCTCGTAGTGCCACGCGAGCGCGCCAGCCTTCTTGTCGAACAAGGCATTCTCCTGCGCCTGGAAATGGAAGGCTGCATCGCCCTGCGCAGAGCCATTCGCATCTATCGCCGAGACGTCGATCTTATCCACGCCGTGCTGGAAGTCGCTGATGATGTCGCGGTTCCAGCCGGACCCGGTTTCCGTCGCAGTCTTGAAGGCAAAGGTATCCGAGCTGGTGCCACCGGTCATGATGTCCTTTCCGGCACCGCCAATGATGACGTCCGCGCCGGCGCCGCCGTCAAGCTTGTCCGCGCCGGCCCCGCCATTGAGAACGTTGCCGCCGTTATTGCCGCCGGCCAGCACGTCGTCGTAGCTGGAGCCGGTCACGTTTTCGATGCTGACGAGCTTGTCACCGGTGGCGTGCCCGCCCGATGCGGTCCAAGTCGCCAAGCTGACATGGACCCCCGCGTCGGAACCCGCATAGCTGGCCGTGTCGTTGCCATTACCGCCATCGAGCACGTCCGCGCCGGCACCGCCCTTCAACACGTCATTGCCGGCGAGACCCTTGAAGGTTTCGTTGCCGCCGTTGGACTGACCGGTGTGCGGCATGATGTCGTTGCCATTGGTGCCGGTATATTCCTTCGTGGTGGTCGGCGAAGTCGGTTGCGTCGGCGAAGTCGGTGAGGTTGGCGACGTCGGCGCGGTCGGCGCGGTCGGCGCGGTCGGCGTGGTCGGCGCTGTCGGCGAAGTTGGCGCTGTTGGCGAAGTCGGCGTGGTTGGCGTTCCCGATGTGGGGCTGGAGCCGGATTCGTAGGCACCCATATCGACAGTACCAACAACGCGATGGTCGCCGTCCAGATCGACGGAGCTGACGCCGTACTTGCTGGTTCCGTGGTCGATCGCCGTCGAGCCGGAGCTGAGGTGGAAGTTGTCGCTCGATGCCCCTGCGAATTTGGGGTCAACGCCGAGCTGATTGCCATTCGCCGTGCTCGGCATCGCGTTGCCGCCATCGGTTTTGACCGAGGCCTGGCCGGCTGTGCCGTTGTAGGTGATGTTGTTGGCCCAGACGACGTTCTTGTTGGTGTAGGCGTCGGTAGACGTATTATCGATCGCGGTGTTGTTCTTGTTCAGCGATGGATCCGCTACGGCGATGTTGTTGACCCAGGTGTTGTTGCTCGATGCCGAGTTGCTGAGCTCGCCACGCCAGGTGCCGCTGTTCTGCGGGTCCTGATTGTTGTGGTATGCGGTGTTGTTCGACACAGTGACGGAATCGCTCCAGGTAACCTGAATGCCTTTGCCGCCGTTCCCGTAGACGAGGTTGTTGTCGACCAGGGTCTTGAACGTGTAGTTCGGGTTACCGCTCGCCTGCGTGCTCTGGAAATCGTCGATGATGATGCCGTTGCCGTCGGTGTGCTCACCAGACTTTGTGACGTTGTCGTGCGAGATGTTATTGCGCACGATGTTCCGGTATCCGTCCGTCGAGGTATCACCGGTGATGTTCCGGTTCTGGTAGATGGAGATGCCCGAGAACCAGCCTGTCGAAGCGTTATTGTAAGTCTCGTTGCCTTCGACGTGGATGAAGTCCGACTGGTTAAACTGGATGCCCGACTCCCCGCTGCCGTGGACCTTGTTGTTGAGGATCTGGACGTGGTGGACATTGTTCGCTTCGATGCCGTCGCCTTTGGCGCCGCCGATGTCAAAGCCGTCGATTACCACGTGGTTGGCGTTGACACTGATCGCGTTCCACGAGCCCGCGGGCGGCCGGATCAGCGCCCCGCCGGGCACTTCCGAGCGGAGCGTGATGTCGCCTGCCGCCGAGCCGTCCTTATCGATGTTGATGCTCTCGTTGTATGTCCCCGGTTTCACCACGACCTCGTCGCCAGGCTTAAGGTCCGAAGCCATCGCCTCACTGATCGTGCGAAAAGGGGAGGTGGCACTGCCGTTACCGCCGCTGCTGCTCGAAGCTACGTAGTATGTTGTCATGGTTTTGTTCCTCAACTTCAGCGTTGTCTAATATTTTGTGGTTAATCATCTGTTGCGGCGGGGGTTATAGGACGACGTTTTGAAGGGCGCAACAGCTTAGAAACAGTAAGTACTTGAGAAACATAGCCATATTGCTGCCACAATATCCAGATCACTCCTAAGTTACATTTTGAAATATTTGCGGAAATCCGATTCGCCCAATTTGGGACAAACTATATATCTCGCAGACCGCGAATTATTCTTTATACAACCATTGCGACACCCACCCATTGAAAAGATTAGGAAAACCTGATGGACGTGACGGGAATCCTGCCGCCAAGGCGGGATCAACATTTTTTGTGAATTTTTCAATTTTTGGCAGCTTCGCCTTCACGATTGGGGCTAATTGAGATTGGCCGTGGCAAGGCCAACACCCTCTCCGGGGTGCTCGATTCGATCATGAGTCGCTTTCAAGACTGATTAGAGAATGGGCACACCGCTCCTCCGCCGACACATGCTGGCAGGTGAAATTCGCCTTCGAAGCGCAGGCTGTGGCGGAAGCCTATAACTCAGCGCCACGGCATCGAATGCGTATGATCGCGCCGAAAGACACTCCTCAGCTGGTGGCATATCCTGAACAATCCTGAACTCGAACCCCGCCGATTTAGAGAGCGGAGGCAGGGCGATTCATCCATAGTTCGGGGTCCAATCGCCAGATTATAAGGGAAATTTGTTCGGACTCCTCATCTGGCTTGGAGGCGGCTGGTCCCATTTGGGCGCGGGTCCTTCGGCGGCACATCGAGCGTCATGGCGAATGTTCAGACGCTCTCGGCCTCGCAGTTGTTCTATAGGGAGAGAAATATTGCTCTTCTTCGTGGCTGGTCTTTCCGATACCGGAGCCATGACGGTTTCGGTTGGCTGACATGTCGTCACGAAGGCGGCAAGCAGTTCTATGGAGATCATCTTTGATACATCGCGGACGCGAATAATATTATCCAAGACTGTCCAGTAATCGTCGCCACAGGTCTATTTCATGTTGTGTGACGCAGCCAAGACAAAGACAGAAATTCTGCGGATGTCGCCGAAAAGTTGAAATGTCGCAGAATTATATTGTTTCAACCTGCGCCAAGCTCTTCCTAGCCACAATAGGTGGGATGCTGCCGCCGAAAACCGCGTGTACCCTTCCTGTCAATTCTTGGGGAGCGAGAATGGGAACGATTTGTTTGAGCATCGGCGCCGCTGCATTTCTATATGCAATGAATGCCTACGCCGTTGATCTTCCTGCGGGGGCCAAAAAGGCTACAATGGACGAGTTCAAAGCTTTTGCAGACGGCAAGCCTGTGAAAGTAGAAATTCTCGATCTGGAAAAGCCTGTGTCCGCCGAACTCGTTTGGAGTTGGAAGAAGGGCACCATTACCGGTAAAGCCGATGTCGGCGGCAAAACGATCGACGTGAAAACGAAACTCACATTCAAGGGCGATAAGGCCTGTTCTGCCGGCAAAGGCGAAAAGCCAAGCTGCCACGTTATCTATATCGACGGCGACAAATTCTACGAAGTTCGAGATGACATGAAGGTGCACGCAGTTTCGACGGTCGATTGAGGTTCGCAGTCCATCCCGCAGCTCCCGACCTCCGCACTTATGGAGCTCGATGCGATCCCGCTGCTCCCGTTGCCCTGAAAGCCGCGCTGCAGCTTCCATCATCCCTGTGGTAATTGCCGGACGGCAAGGGCCGGCCATCCGACAGCGGCCAAAGCCGATATGCGGTCTCCGTCGACAAGCCACGCCGATACAGCCGGGCCTGTGTTCCTGACTTTTGAAGTCCTATGGGAGACTAGAACCGTTCGGCTCTTCTCAGCGATCCAGGAAATGA
Organism: Rhizobium sp. Nf11,1; assembly: GCF_050587665.1. Classification (NCBI taxonomy): domain Bacteria; kingdom Pseudomonadati; phylum Pseudomonadota; class Alphaproteobacteria; order Hyphomicrobiales; family Rhizobiaceae; genus Rhizobium; species Rhizobium sp. Nf11,1. The sequence continues at coordinate 4,903 of NZ_JBOBHU010000017.1, forward strand.
TCGAAGTAAATCTTGGGGATGGGGTAAGCGTAGACGCCTCGATCGACAAAGCCGCGCCTGTAGAGGCAATTTCTGAGCGCCGCGTTATAGTGCAGGCTCTGCGGATCCGGCGACCCGCGTCGCCACGAGCCTGCCTCCGGTACGCACCACTGAAGAGCCTTGTCGTATCGAGAGAGGAGGACAGGGTCTGTGTCGACCTGTACGCCGCTGTAGGATTGATAGTTAGAAGGAGATTCTGCGGCTGATATACAGCCGAAGCTAAGCACAAGACCAACAACTGCCATCAATCGCATTGGATTAAGCGCTCCCCAGATCGATTTTCGAAGTCATCTGCCGGAACGTTATTGATTCCAGCGCCTGTGGGCAAGGGGTTGGAAGGTGCCGGGATGGCTGCCGCCGCAGAATGGCGGCAGCTTTTGTCAGCAACCGAGATTAATCGAGGAGATCGGCCGGCACCTTGCCGCCATTTTCTGAAAGCCGCTTCATCAGCGCCTTGTGCAGCCACATGTTCATTTTCGCGGAATCGTTGGTATCGCCGGTATAACCGAGTTCGGCGGCGAGTTCCTTGCGCTCAGTCAAACTGGCATCCATCCCGACTGCCTTCATCAGGTCGACGATCGAATGGCGCCAATCGAGTTTCTGGCCGCTCTTCTTCACAGCCGCGTCGAGGATCGGAACAATATCGACTGTCGCTGTCGCCGGGGCCGGGGCCGGCTTAGTTTGCGCAGGAGAGGATGCAGGCGTCGGACTGGGGGCTGACGGGTGTGAGACGGGAGCCTGGGCTGGCGCTGTCTTTGCTGCGCCGTTGGCGACAGGTTCGGCTGCTTTTGCTTCTCCAAAGATTGCATGTTTGATCTTGTCGAAAATGCCCATTCTTGAACCTCCGGCTTCGTAAAATAGGAACATGCTGAACATGGAGGCCGGGCCGGGCATATCCAGACGAACGAAGATCTTTTTTGCTCCTGCACTAGAGCAGCGAGAAACCGGAGCAGGCGCTGCGAGGGCGATCGAGTTGGCCGGCCGCCGTGTCGACAGCTGCAACTAAGCAGCCACTTATGATTACTGCGTACTCCTTTGGAATTTAGATACAGCGGCTAAATTGGGGGGAAATTCTCGCTCACGCCTGTTTTTGGCACAGTAGCTTTCGTAACGCTTACTCAGTGATAACTACGCGCCGTCATTCTCGGCCGCCGCGCAGGTTCATGACGGGCTGGAATGAAACCTTGGCAAGTCATTCACGTTGGTTGGCATGGATGTCCGGGGTACTCGGCGTCCAATCGATCGAAGGCACGCGCGTTCCTCGATTTTCGCAGGTCGGACGAACCGTCCGGCATATGAAAACGGAGGAAGATGATGACTCAAATGCACAGTAGACTGCCAATTGCCCTGTTCGCATCCGCCTGCGCCGTTCTTGCCATGCCGGCAGACCATGCACACGCGACTGACATTGGCGTGTCGGTAAATGCAGGCAATGCCACCAGCGCCGATGCCGGAGCTTCGCTTGGCCGCGGAAACGGGGTTGATGCGACGGCCGACGCATCCATAGGCGGCTCGAACGGCGTTGACGCAAATGCGTCCGCCAGTGCTCAAGGCCGCGGCGGTATCGATGCCAATGTCAATGCCATTGTCGGGAGCAGTGATGGTCTCGCGACTGGCGCTAATGCCAGGCTCGGCGGCGATAGCGGCGTCAATGCCGATATCAACGCCCGGACTGCCGGCTCCCGGGACGTCGATGACAAGGCCACGGCTTCCATTGGCGGTAGTAGCGGAGCAGGCACCAAGCTTGCCATTGGCGACGCGAACGACAGGGGCGGGACGGCAGCTGCTCGTAGCGGCACCCTCAGTGCATCGCAGGTTCGCACGATTGCGGCGTTTCGAGAGAGACCCGTGGACGAGCAACACAAGATGCTTGTCCGTTGCGCCGATATCTCCGCCGCCGGCAGCGGCGATGCCGGTCTTGCCGGTCTCTGCAGTCTGTTGCAGGCATCAGTCTCCCACTGAACGTGAAAGACCCGCCGGTGCGGAAGGCACGGCGGGTCTTTTCGCGAACTAGGCTTCTCGGACTTAGTGCAGGATCTGGCTGAGGAACAGTTTGGTGCGCTCGTGTTGCGGGTTGTCGAAGAACTCGGCCGGTGAGTTCTGCTCGACGATCTGGCCCTGATCCATGAAGATGACGCGGTTGGCGACCTGGCGGGCAAAGCCCATTTCGTGGGTGACGCAGAGCATGGTCATGCCTTCCTCGGCGAGACCCACCATCGTGTCGAGCACTTCCTTGATCATTTCGGGATCGAGTGCCGAAGTCGGCTCGTCGAACAGCATGATCTTCGGGTTCATGCAGAGCGACCGGGCGATCGCCACGCGCTGCTGCTGGCCGCCGGAAAGCTGACCCGGATATTTGTTGGCCTGTTCCGGGATCTTGACCCGCTTCAGGAAATGCATGGCGATTTCTTCAGCTTGCTTCTTCGGCATCTTGCGCACCCAGATCGGCGCCAGCGTGCAGTTTTCGAGGATCGTCAGGTGCGGGAAGAGGTTGAAGTGCTGGAATACCATGCCCACCTCGCGGCGCACCTCGTCGATCTTCTTCAGATCGTTGGTGAGCTCGGTGCCGTCGACGATGATCTGGCCCTTCTGGTGCTCTTCAAGACGGTTGATGCAGCGGATCATCGTCGATTTGCCCGAGCCGGAGGGGCCGGCGATGACGATGCGTTCGCCGCGCATGACCTTCAGATTGATGTCGCGCAGCACGTGGAAATCGCCGTACCACTTGTTCATGTTGACGATTTCGATCGCCACTTCCGTTGCGGAAACGGTGAGCTTCTTAGCTGGAGCTTCAGCCATATTGTTTTTCCCTCATTTCTTATCGTTTGTGGCCGGTGTCGAGGTGACGTTCGATGAATGCTGAATAGCGCGACATGCCGAAGCAGAAAAGCCAAAAGGCGAAGCCGGCGAATATCAACCCCGTTAGTGGCGTTACTGCGGTCGCCCAGTTCGGATCGACGAAGTTGAGGCGAACGATGCCGAGCAGGTCGAACATGCTGATGATCGACACCAGCGAGGTGTCCTTGAACATGCCGATGAAGGTGTTGACGATGCCAGGGATCACCAGCTTGATTGCCTGCGGCATGATGACCAATCGCATCTTCTGCCAGTAGCCCAACCCTAGAGAATCCGCCCCCTCGAACTGGCCTTTGGGAATAGCCTGAAGGCCGCCACGAATGACTTCCGCCATATAGGCGGAAGCGAAGATCGATACGCCGATGATCGCGCGCAAGAGCTTGTCCACCGTCCAGCCGGCCGGCAGGAAAAGCGGCAGCATGACGCTCGCCATGAACAGGACCGTAATCAGCGGCACGCCGCGGACCACTTCGATGAAAACGACGCTGAACGTGCGGATGACCGGCATCCGCGAGCGCCTTCCGAGCGCCAGGATGATGCCGAGCGGGAAGGAGACCGCGATGCCGACAAAAGAGAGCACCAGCGTCACCAGCAGCCCGCCCCAGAGTGGCGTCTCGACGATTTCCAGGCCAAATCCGCCGTAAAGCAGAAAGAAGGAAATGATCGGCAGCACGCCGAACAGCAGCAGGGCGTTGACCCCCTTGCGCGGTGCCGAAGGAATGAGCATCGGCACCAACAGGAGTACGAAAAGAATGCCGACCAGGGTCGGGCGCCAGCGCTCGTCGAGCGGATAACGCCCAAAGATGAATTGGTCGAATTTGGCGTTGACGAAGGCCCAGCATGCACCGCTCCAGCCATCCGGCTGAATGCCGCCCTGTACGGCAGTGGCGCAGAAGGTGCGGTCAGGGCCGCTCCAAACCGCCTGCACGAAGAGCCAGTCGAGCGCGTGCAGGAGGGCCCAAACGACAAAGACCAGCGCTAGGATGGTAAGGACGATGTCCTTCGGCGTCGCAAGGAGGTTGCGGCGAATCCAAGCGAGAGGGCCCTTCTCTGCTGAGGGCGGCGGCTCCGGCGCCAGTATGGCGGTTCTGACGAAAGCGTTGCTCATCTTACCTCTCCACCAGCGCCATTTTGGCATTGAACCAGTTCATCAACAGCGAGGTCACGACACTGAGGCTGAGGTAAATGACCATCCAGATGAGGATCACCTCGACAGCCTGACCGGTCTGGTTCAGCGTTGTGCTGCCGACGGCGACGAGATCGGCAAAACCGATGGCGATCGCCAGCGATGAGTTCTTGGTGAGATTGAGGTACTGACTGCTCAGCGGCGGAATGATGATGCGGAAGGCCTGCGGAATGACGACCAGCCGGGTGATCGACGAGGGGTGAAGCCCGAGTGCGCCTGCAGCTTCCGTCTGTCCCTTCGGCACGCCGCGAATGCCTGCGCGCACGATCTCGGCTATGAAGGCAGCGGTGTAGAAGGAAAGTGCCAGGAAGAGCGACATGAACTCCGGCCCGACAACGGAACCCCCGGTGAGGTTGAACTTGCCTGCGATCGGATAGTCGAAGGAAAGTGGCGCGCCTGCGACTAGGAAGGCGATAAGCGGCAGGCCGATCAGCAGGCCGATCGAAGCCCAGATCGTATGGAACTGCTGACCCGTCGCGGCCTGCCGGCGATGCGCCCATCGGACCGTGGCGACGACCGCGATAATCGCGACGACGAAGGCGACGCCGACGAGCCAGAAAGTCTCTCCGAAAATCGGCTTGGGAAAGGAAAGGCCACGGTTGTTCAGATAGGCCCCGAGCGGCAGATGCAGTGACTCGCGTGCATTCGGCAGAACCGCCAGAACGCCCGAATACCAGAAAAAGATGACAAGCAGCGGCGGAATATTGCGGAAGACTTCGACATAAACTGTGCACAGCTTGGCAATCAGCCAGTTCCTCGACAGGCGGCCGATGCCAATGATGAAGCCGATGATGGTGGCGGTGATGATGCCGGTAACGGCGATCAGGATCGTATTCAGAAGGCCGACAACCAGCGCACGGCCGTAGGTCGAATCGCTCGAATAGGCGATCAGCGACTGACCGACCTCGAAGCCGGCACGGCCGTTCAGAAAGCCGAAGCCCGACGCGATGTTGGCGCGCGCCAGATTGACGGCAGTGTTGTGCGCAACCCACCAGACGAAGACGACCAGCAGGACGATGGTGAGAACCTGGAAGAAAATGCCCCGAATTGTCGGGTCGTAGAGCGCGGACTGAAAGCTCCAGCCGCCTCTGGATAAACGTGTTGAATCCAAAGCCTGGTGCGTCATGCTTGGCCAATTCCCCATTGCGCTCCTTTTCGGAGCTTTTTTATTGGAGGAGGAAAGGCGGTCGCCCGCCTTTCCGTCTTCATGCTGATGCCGCTCAGCGAACCGGCGGAGCGTACTGAATGCCGCCCTTGTTCCACAGGGCGTTGAGGCCGCGCGCGATCTTGAGCGGGCTGCCCTGGCCGATATTGCGCTCGAAGACTTCGCCGTAATTGCCGACGTTCTTGACGATGTTGTAAGCCCAGTCGTTGGTCAGGCCGAGATCGGTGCCGATCTTGGTATCCGCCTCGACGCCGAGGAAGCGCTTGATGTCAGGATTCGGCGAGTTCTTCATCTCGTCGACATTGGCCTGGGTGATGCCGAATTCTTCAGCATTGATCATGGCATAGCCGACCCAGCTGACGATATCGAACCACTGGTCGTCACCCTGACGAACAGCTGGGGCGAGCGGTTCCTTGGAGATGATTTCCGGCAGGATCGCGTGTTCGTCCGGGTTCTTCAGCGTCAGGCGCAGCGAATAGAGACCGGACTGGTCGGTGGTGTAGACGTCACAACGGCCGGCATCATAGGCGGCATTGACCTCGTCCAGCTTCTCAAAGACGACCGGATTGTACTGGAGATTGTTCGCCTTGAAATAGTCGGCCAGATTGAGTTCGGTGGTCGTGCCCGACTGAACGCACACGGACGCGCCGGAGAGTTCGAGCGCCGACTTCACGTTGAGGCTCTTGCGCACCATGAAGCCTTGGCCGTCATAATAATTGACGAAACGGAAGTTCAGGCCGAGTGCCGTATCGCGGTTGATCGACCAGGTCGTATTGCGGGCGAGCACGTCGATTTCGCCGGACTGAAGCGCAGGGAAGCGATTGGCGGCGCTGAGCGGGGTGAACTTCACCTTGGTGGGGTCGCCGAACACGGCCGAAGCGACGGCCTTGCAGAAATCGACGTCGAAGCCCGCCCAATTGCCGGAAGCGTCAGGCGCGGCAAAGCCAGCGAGCCCGGTGTTGACGCCGCACTGAATGAAACCCTTTGCCTTTACGTCACCGAGAGTCGTGGCCGAAGCAGCCGAAGCGCCAAGAGCGAAAACTGCTGCGCCAATCGCGGCGGACAGAAGCTTGTTCTTCATTTTTTTCCCAACCTTTTCCGTTGTATTATCTTTTCTTGTGGGGCGTTCCGGCGGAAAACTCTGCCACCCCCATCGTCTCGACACCCTCCCGGCGCGAGTACCCTATCACAGTCGCAAATGTCACTATGGTCAAGTGTCGCCATGCATAATTGCGGCAAAATTCGGAATTTTGCCGCATTGCGCCGCATTCGAAGGCGGTTGGCTAGGAAATGAGCGCCCGCTTGCGGAAAAATAACGCTAATTTGAAAAACCGAGGCGACAGTTGTCCCCCTGGTCAAGGGGTTGACCGGATCGGGCGAGGCGTCCAAAAGTCTGGCTTTGCGCCCCTCGCCAAAGGCTATTTCCGACATGAAAGACAAAGACAGCTTGCTGCAGACCGCCGGCATCAATACCCGCCTGACCCATATCGGCAACGACCCCTTCGATTATCACGGCTTCGTCAATCCGCCGGTCGTGCATGCCTCGACGGTCCTGTTTCCGAACGCGGCGACCATGGACACGCGCTCGCAGAAATATACCTATGGAACCCGCGGCACACCGACGACGGATGCGCTCTGCGAGGCGATCGATGCGCTCGAAGGTTCGGCCGGCACGATCCTCGTCCCCTCGGGGCTGGCAGCCGTCACCATTCCGTTCCTCGGGTTTGTCGCCGCCGGCGATCACGCACTTATCGTCGACTCGGTTTATGGCCCGACGCGCTATTTCTGCGATACGATGCTGAAGCGCCTCGGCGTCGAGGTGGAATATTACGATCCGGCGATCGGCGCCGGCATCGAGACGCTGTTCCGGCCGAACACCAGGCTCGTCCATACCGAGGCTCCCGGTTCCAATACCTTCGAAATGCAAGATATTCCGGCGATCGCGGCGGTCGCCCATCGCCGTGGCGCCGTCGTCATGATGGACAACACCTGGGCGACGCCCCTCTATTTCCGGCCGCTCGATCACGGCGTCGATATCTCCATCCATGCGGCGACAAAATATCCTTCCGGCCATTCCGATATCCTGCTCGGTACGGTATCGGCCAATGCGGAGCACTGGGAGCGGCTGAAGGAGGCGAACGGCGCCCTTGGCATCTGTGGCGCACCCGACGATGCCTATCAGATCCTGCGCGGATTGCGCAGCATGGGCCTGCGCCTCGAGCGCCATTATGAAAGCGCACTCGATATCGCGGAATGGCTGGAGGGGAGGGAGGATGTCGCCCGCGTGCTGCATCCGGCTTTGCCGAGTTTCCCCTCCCACAATATCTGGAAGCGCGATTTTACGGGCGCCAGCGGCATCTTTTCCTTCGTGCTTGCCGCGGGGAGCCCCGAGAAATTCAAGGCGAAGGCCCACGCCTTCCTCGACGCGCTGAGGATTTTCGGTCTCGGCTATTCCTGGGGCGGCTTTGAAAGCCTCGCGCTGCACGCCAATCTGAACGACCGCAAGGTCGCCAAGGCGCCGAAGGAGGGTCCGGTTATCCGCCTGCAGATCGGCCTTGAAGACGTGGCCGACCTCAAGACCGATATTGAACGGGGTTTTGCGGCGGCAAGCGCCGTCTGAGCCGTTGCGGCTAACGCATGCCGCGCAAAAGGATGCAGCGGTTTTGCGGCAACGACATGCGTAAAGCAAACACCTAAAGCGCAAGGAGCGAATCTGAAAGATCGTGACGCGCTTTAGGTGCTGCGGCCGCTTGCCGAGCCTAACAGCGTGCCCTCAGCCCGGTAGCCGTAGATCCAGTCGAGATCGGCCGCCAGGCTTTGCGGCGGCTTCAGGCCGAGCACCAGATCGCGGCCTACCCGGATCGGGCCCTTCGCATGATAGGCAAATTTGTTGAAGGCGCCGCGCTGGCGAAGCTTTGCAATGCGCGGCGCGCGATGCCTTTCAAAGAGCGTCAGCGCTTCCGCCACGGGACGATTGGCGAGAAACGCGGCAAGTTCGTAGGCGTCTTCGACCGCCATGGCCGCTCCCTGGGCGGCAAAGGGCATCATCGCATGCGCGGCGTCGCCGATCAGAACCGTCCTGCGGCCGTCCTGCCACGCGCCCGGGGTGGTTTCGAAGAGCGGCCAGAACGTCAGCTTCGGCTGTTTTTCCAGCAGCGACGTAATCGCGCTGTTCCAGCCGGAAAGCTGCGCCCGGAGCCGAGCGCGCTGCTCTGCGGTCGGCTCGTTTCGCCAGGCCTGCAGCGAGACATTGCCGGCGGTGATCGCCACCATGTTGATGCTGCCGATCTCTTTCAGCGGATAGCAGACAAGATGGGCCGATCCGCCGAGGAAAGCCGAAACGCTTGTCCGGTCGAGAAAACCTGGCGCCTGGTCTTCGGGAATGGTGAAGCGGTAGGCGATATTGCCGGAAAAACGCGGCGAGCGGCTGACGGGAACGGATTGCCGGAGCTTCGACCAAACGCCGTCCGCCCCGATGACGACATCGGCAGCGCGCTCGACAGGCGGCGAATTCGATTCCACTCGCACACCAAGATGAAGCCGGCAGAGCGGATCAGCTTCGACCGCCGTCAGAAGCGCATTCTGCAATGTGGCGCGGTGCAGGACCCCGTAGGGTGCGCCCCAGCGCTGGCGCGCGAATTTGCCGGCCGGCACGGCCGCGAGCTGGCGCAGCGAACCGCCTGACATCAGCCGGATCGCTTCCGGTTCGAGCCAGACTTTTGAAAGTCCCTCGACGACGCTGAGTTCTGCCAGGATGCGGGAGGCGTTCGGCGAAACCTGCAAGCCGGCGCCAACTGCGACGAGTTCATCCGCCTGCTCGAAAATCTCCGAGCTGATGCCCCGCCGCGAAAGCGCAAGCGCAGCTGTCAGCCCGGCAATGCCGGCGCCGATGATGGCGGCATGTTCGACCGGCATTGTCAGTCCGATCCGGATTCTGGACGGTTTACGCCGCCTTCACGTGGAAAACGCAGCCGGCCGGATTGGTCTGGCTCGGCTTGAGAGACGCATTATAACGGTAAAGCGTCGAGCAATAGGAGCAGACCTTCTCGTTGTCGTCGCCCATGTCGATGAAGATATGCGGATGGTCGAAAGGAACCGAAGCGCCGGTGCACATGAATTCCTTGACGCCGACTTCGATGACGCGATGACCGCCGTCGTTCTGGAAGTGGGGAATGTTGTGGCCGGCCATGTCGCTCTCCGAATGCTTTGAAAGTGCGCGAACCTTATAAGCCTTCGTGTCAAATGTGTAGAGCCAAAGCGCCGCGCCGGGCACAGTTTTTACCCACAATTTTGGCTTCCCGCCGAGAGGCGGCTCGACTATGGTCGCGCCAAAAGGAAGGCCCGATGAACCTGAATACACCCGCATTTTCAAGCTTCACTCATGATGGATTGAAGATCGTCTTTTTCGACGAGGGCGACCCCTCCGGCGTGCCTGTCCTGTTGATCCATGGCTTTGCTTCGACGGCAAGCGTCAACTGGGTGCATCCGGGCTGGCTGAAGACGCTGGGCGTTGCGGGCTACCGGGTGATCGCCATCGACAATCGCGGCCATGGCGCAAGCGACAAGCCGCACGATGCCGAAGCCTATCGCCCCTGGGTCATGGCCGGCGATGCGATCGCCTTGCTCGATCATCTCGGCATCCCTGAGGCGAATCTCATGGGCTATTCGATGGGGGCGCGCATTTCTGTATTTGCAGCACTTGCCAATCCGCATCGCGTCCGCTCGCTGGTGCTCGGCGGCCTCGGCATCGGCATGACCGATGGGGTCGGCGACTGGGATCCGATCGCCGATGCGCTGCTGGCTCCGTCGCTGGAGGTCGTGACGCATGACCGCGGCCGCATGTTCCGCGCCTTCGCCGAACAGACGAAAAGCGACCGCACTGCGCTAGCCGCCTGCATCCGCGGCTCGCGCGACCTTGTCGCTCGCTCCGATATGGGCAAGCTCGACATGCCGACCCTGATCGGCGTCGGCACCAAGGACGATATCGCCGGCTCGCCGCAGGAGTTGGCTGCCCTGATGCCCGAGGCCGAAGCGCTCGATATTCCCGGCCGCGATCACATGCTCGCCGTCGGCGATAAGGTTTTCAAGCAGGCGGTGCTGGCCTTCTACGCAAGGGTTGCCGAGGGGTGACATCATCGTGATGCCGAAAAACCATGCTAAAAAACCATGGTGACGGCACCCATTTATGTTATTGGCGTTTTCCACTATATATGGGCATTCCGAAACGGCATTCCGGCTGGCAACGAGGAGAGCGGCGATGGTCGCCAAGACAGATATCCGTGCTTTTGAGACTGGCCATCCGCTGAAGGTGATGGATCCCATCTGGGACAGCCTGCGCGAGGAAGCACGGATCGCGGCCGAAAAGGATCCGGTTCTCGCGGCCTTCCTCTATTCGACGGTGATCAATTATCATTCGCTTGAGGAATGCGTCATCCACCGCATCTGCGAACGTCTCGACCATCCGGATATGCAGGCGAACCTGCTGCGTCAGACCTTCGAGGAAATGCTGCTCGACTGGCCGGAGTGGAGCTCCATTCTTCGCGTCGACATCCAGGCCATCTACGACCGCGATCCCGCCTGCCTGCGCTTCATGGAGGCGGTGCTTTATTTCAAAGGTTTCCATGCGCTGCAGACGCATCGTCTCGCCCATTGGCTGTTGAATCGTGGCCGGCGTGATTTCGCGCTCTATCTGCAGAGCCGATCCTCCAGCGTCTTCCAGACCGACATCAATCCGGCTGCGCGTATTGGCAAGGGCATCTTCCTCGATCACGCCACCGGCCTCGTCGTCGGCGAGACGGCCGCCATCGGCGACAATGTCTCGATCCTGCACGGCGTGACGCTCGGCGGCACCGGCAAGGAGGGCGCCGATCGCCACCCGAAGATCGGCAGCGGCGTCATGATCGGCGCCGGTGCGAAGATCCTCGGCAATATCGAGATCGGCTATTGCTCGCGCGTCGCCGCCGGCTCTGTGGTCCTGAAGGCGGTGCCCCCCAAGAAGACGGTCGCAGGCGTGCCGGCCAAGGTTGTGGGCGAGGCCGGTTGTTCAGAGCCGTCGCGCAATATGGATCAGGTAATCGGCGCCGATATCTGAGTGTCGGCGCTGGAGAGACAGAATAAGCGACGGAACCTGAGCGGGGACAGTCATCGCCAAGCGGCGACACCGCCTTTACACCGCTGCTTTTCCTGTGCAAGAAGCGGCCAATCAAGGCCGCTTACGGAGATGACAGAGTGAAGCCAGAAGAAATCAAGAAGCTCGACGCCTACTTCAAACGTACGCTCAACCCGCAGATCGTCGTCAAGGCGCGTCCGCGCAAGAATGATTCTGCGGAAGTCTATCTCGGCGAAGAATTTCTGGGCGTGGTCTATGTCGATGACGAGGACGGCGACCGCTCCTACAACTTTTCGATGGCGATCCTCGACGTCGATCTTTGATCGCGCATGAGAGCTTGAAGTGGACCGGGCGGCGACATCCGCCCGGTCTTTTTTCTTTTTTCTCCTGACGACTCGAATTTTTTTTAAAACGTCTGGTTGTGGCGATGTGACATATATTAGCAAAAACCGTTAAAGAGGTACGTTCACCGGCGCGCTCGCTTTGTCTTATTGCTGTAACGCAACCTTGAGATGTTTTGCGTCGCACAAGACTACTTGACTATTTGTGCGTTGCGGCTACCCTGCCGCCATCCAACAGCCCAACGGAGGACGGCCATGTTCAACTTTGACGAAGCCAACAAAAAGAGCAAGGAAGCCGTCGACACGGCGCTGAGAACCTATTCCGAGACGACCAGGGGCTTTCAGGCGATCGCCGCGGAAGCCGCTGAATATTCGAAAAAGTCCTTTCAGGATGCCGTAACGCATTTTGAAACCTTGGCAGGCGTCAGGAGCTTCGAGGCCGCTTTCGAACTGCAGACCAGCTACGTCAAGTCGGCCTATGAGAGCTTCGTCTCCGAAACGACCAAGCTCGGCGAAATGTATGCCGATCTCGCCAAATCCGCCTACAAGCCCTATGAGGCGCCGATCGCTGCTGCTGCCGCTGGCGTAGTCAAGTCGCCGAAATCGCCGCAGCCGGCGACCCCCGCTGCCGCCTGAAGCAACGTCAAAAGCGCAACCTGCGCTACATATTGAAAAATAAAGACTGGCTACGCACCTGTAGCCGGTCTTTTTTGTTTCCACTTTCATTGCTGCGTCCGCATGCGGACCGTCCGGGGACTTTTTGGGTCTTTCCCGTGCATGCCGGCATTTCTTGATTGCAGTGTCTGACAGGGGGCTTAAAATCGGCCCATTATGAACTAAGTTAGTGTTTCAGATATTCGGCGGGAAAAGCACCCTCCCATGCTCCGCCGGATTGATCGAGGAATGAATGACAATGATCGCAAAGCCGATCCGGATGCAGAACGACAGCGAAAGGAACGGGGACAACGGAAATCGCGGAACCTCGGTCATCACGCGCACCAAGCCGAAGACCAAGAAGCCCAACCTCTATCGCGTGCTGCTTTTGAATGACGATTATACGCCCATGGAATTCGTCATTCATATTCTGGAGCGTTTTTTTCAGAAGGACCGTGAAAGTGCCACCCGCATCATGCTCCATGTCCACAATCACGGCGTCGGCGAGTGCGGAATATTCACATACGAGGTAGCGGAAACGAAGGTCAGCCAGGTGATGGACTTCGCCCGGCAGCACCAGCATCCGCTGCAATGCGTCATGGAAAAGAAGTGAGGATCTGAACGTGCCAACATTTTCGCCTAGTTTAGAGAAGGCGCTCCATCAGGCACTGACCTTTGCCAACGAGCGGCATCATGAATATGCGACGCTCGAGCATCTGCTGCTCGCCCTGATCGACGATGCCGATGCGGCCGCGGTTATGGGCGCCTGCAATGTCGATCTCGACGCGCTGCGCAAGACGCTCGTCGAATATGTCGATAACGAACTTTCCAATCTGATCACCGGTTACGACGAGGATTCCAAGCCGACCTCCGGCTTCCAGCGCGTCATCCAGCGTGCCGTCATCCACGTGCAGTCATCCGGCCGCGAAGAAGTGACCGGCGCAAACGTGCTCGTCGCGATCTTCGCCGAGCGTGAAAGCCATGCCGCCTATTTCCTGCAGGAGCAGGAGATGACCCGCTACGATGCCGTCAACTACATCTCCCACGGCATCGGCAAGCGGCCGGGCGCGTCGGAGACCCGTACTCCGCGCGGCGCCGAAGAGGAGGCCGAGAGCAAGCCGACGGCACGCGGCGGCGAGGAAGAGGGCGGCCCCAAGAAGCAGCAGGATGCGCTCAAAGCCTATTGTGTCAATCTCAACGAGAAGGCCAAGGGCGGTAAGATCGACCCGCTGATCGGCCGTCATGCCGAGGTCAGCCGCACCATCCAGATCCTGTGCCGCCGTTCGAAGAATAATCCGCTCTATGTCGGTGATCCCGGCGTCGGCAAGACGGCGATCGCCGAAGGTCTGGCCAAGCGCATCGTCGAAGGCAAGGTGCCCGAGGCGCTCGCCGATGCGACGATCTTCTCGCTCGACATGGGCACGCTGCTTGCCGGCACGCGCTACCGCGGCGACTTCGAGGAACGGCTGAAGCAGGTCGTCAAGGAGCTGGAAGAATATCCGGGCGCCGTCCTCTTCATCGACGAAATCCATACGGTGATCGGTGCCGGCGCCACCTCGGGCGGGGCGATGGATGCATCGAACCTGCTGAAGCCGGCCCTGTCATCGGGCGCGATCCGCTGCATCGGTTCGACCACATATAAGGAATACCGCCAGTTCTTCGAGAAGGACCGGGCTCTGGTCCGTCGTTTCCAGAAGATCGACGTCAGCGAACCGTCGATCAATGATGCGATCGAGATCATGAAGGGGCTGAAGCCCTATTTCGAAGAATATCATCATCTGCGTTATTCGAACGACGCCATCAAGTCGGCCGTCGAGCTTTCGGCCCGCTACATCTCCGACCGCAAGCTGCCGGACAAGGCGATCGACGTGATCGACGAAACGGGTGCGGCCCAGATGCTGCTGCCGCCGTCGAAGCGCCGCAAGCTGATCACCGAGAAGGAGATCGAGGCGACGATCGCCACGATGGCCCGCATTCCGCCGAAGACCGTCTCCAAGGACGACGAGGCCGTGCTTGCCAATCTCGAGCAGGAACTGCGTTCGGTGGTCTACGGACAGGACATCGCGATCGAAGCGCTTTCGACATCGATCAAGCTGGCGCGTGCCGGTCTTCGCGAGCCGAACAAGCCGATCGGCGCCTATGTCTTCTCCGGTCCGACCGGCGTCGGCAAGACCGAGGTGGCAAAGCAACTGGCAGCGTCGCTCGGCGTCGAACTCCTGCGCTTCGACATGTCGGAATATATGGAGCGGCATACGGTCTCGCGTCTGCTCGGCGCACCTCCCGGCTATGTCGGCTTCGACCAGGGTGGCCTTTTGACCGATGGCGTCGACCAGCATCCGCATTGCGTGGTCCTGCTCGATGAAATCGAGAAGGCGCATCCGGATATCTACAATATCCTGCTGCAGGTCATGGACCACGGCACGCTGACCGACCACAACGGCAAGAAGATCGACTTCCGCAACGTCATCCTGATCATGACGACCAATGCGGGCGCCTCCGAAATGGCCAAGGCGGCGATTGGCTTCGGCTCGTCAAAGCGCACCGGCGAAGACGAGGAGGCGCTGACCCGTCTCTTCACGCCGGAATTCCGCAATCGTCTCGACGCGATCATTCCCTTCGCGGCGCTGCCGACGGCTGTCATCCACAAGGTCGTGCAGAAGTTCATCATGCAGCTGGAGGCCCAGCTTTCCGAAAGGAACGTCACCTTCGACCTGCACGAGGACGCGATCGCCTGGCTGGCCGAAAAGGGCTACGACGAGAAGATGGGTGCGCGCCCGCTTGCCCGTGTGATCCAGGACACGATCAAGAAGCCGCTCGCCAACGAAATCCTCTTCGGCAAGCTGAAGAAGGGCGGCGTCGTCAACGTCACCGTCGGCCCGAAGGAAGACGGCAAGCCCGGCATCCTGCTCGAGGCCATTCCGGATACAGCGCCGATCAAGCCGAAGCCGGAAGCCGAGGTCGCCCACCCCGAAGCCGACGAAGACGGAGATGGCGAGCTGAAGACCAAGGCAGCGCCCAAGACCCGCGCCAAGACCGTGCCGCAGGCCGAGCCAGAGGTTCGCGACGCTCCGAAGAAGGGAAGCACGGTTCCGAAGGTTCCGCGTAAGAAGTGAGCTTTCGTAACAGAATGGAAAAGGCCGCGTCACCGCGGCCTTTTTGCTTCGCGTCCTTGTTAAGACGGTGATCGCGCTTAAGCCAAAGCCGCCCTGATCTTTTCGGCATTGGCGGCAAGCACGGCGCCGTCCTCCATCTTGCCGGAATGCGGCTTGAGCGCCACGCCCTCATGGCGGGGAATGACGTGGAAATGCAGATGGAACACTGTTTGTCCGGCGGCCGGTTCGTTGAACTGGGCGATGAAGATGCCGTCCGCATCGAAGACGTCTTCGAGTGCCTTGGCGACCTTCTGAACGACGGTGATGGCGTGGGTGAGGGTGGCCGGATCGGCATCGAGGATATTGCGGGAAGCCGCTTTCGGAATGACGAGCACATGGCCCGGCGCCTGCGGCATCACATCCATGATTGCGACCGTGTGCTGGTCCTCGTAGATACGATGCGAGGGAATTTCGCCGCGCAGGATCTTGGCGAAGATGTTGTTGTCATCATAGGCGCTGGTCATCGCAAACTCTCCTCACTTTCTTTTTGATCGGGGTAGCGCGCGGGGCGGGGCGGCGTCAATCCTCCTGCTGGCGCTCGCCCTTGCGGAAGGGGCTGTGCTCGGCCAACAGCTCGCTCATCTGTTCGACATCAGCCCGCTCGCGGGCGAGATAGTCGCCGATCGCCCGGCGAAGCCCGGCATGGGCGACATAATGGGCGGAATGCGTCGTCACCGGCAGGTAGCCGCGGGCAAGCTTGTGTTCCCCCTGCGCGCCGGCTTCGACGCGATTCAGCCCTTTCGCCAGGGCGAAGTCGATGGCTTGGTGATAGCAGACCTCGAAATGCAGGAAGGGGTGATCCTCGATGCAGCCCCAATGACGGCCGTAGAGCGTATCGCCGCCGATGAAATTGATCGCGCCGGCAATATAACGTCCCTCGCGTTTGGCCATGACGAGAAGGATGTCGTCGGCCATGCGCTCGCCGATCAGCGAATAGAATGTGCGCGTGAGGTAGGGCCGGCCCCATTTGCGGCCGCCGGTATCCATGTAGAACTTGAAGAACTGGTCCCAGATGCGCTCCGTCAGGTCGCGGCCGGTCAGCCAGTCGATGCTGATGCCGTTTTCGAGCGCGGCGCGGCGCTCCCTGCGCAACGCCTTGCGTTTGCGCGAGGCCAGTGTTTCGAGAAACGCTTCGTGATCGGCATAGCCTTCATTGATGAAGTGGAACTGCTGGTCGGTGCGGTGCAGATAGCCGTCCATTTCGAAGACGCCGATTTCGTCATCTGGCACGAAGGTGACATGGGCCGACGAGATGCCGAGCCGGCGCACGACTTCTTTCAGGCTTTCGGCGATCGCGCTCTGGATCGGCAGCCGCTGCAATCCCTCTGCGACGAGAAGACGCGGACCGGTTGCCGGCGTGAAAGGGATCGTGCATTGAAGTTTGGGATAATAGCGCCCCCCGGCCCGCTCGAAGGCGTCGGCCCAGCCGTGATCGAACACATATTCGCCCTGGCTGTGGCTCTTGAGATAACCGGGCAGGGCGCCGATCAGTTCGCCGCGATCGGTTTCAAGCAGCAGATGATGGCCGAGCCAGCCAGTTTCGGCAGTGGCCGAGCCGGATTCCTCCAGCGAGGACAAAAAAGCGTGCGAGACGAAGGGATTGTAGGCGAGCGTGCTGCAGGCTTTCGACGCCCCGGAAAGTCTGGACCAGCTCTCCGGGGAAATCGCGGTGAAGGAGCGCTCGACGCGAATGGATAGGTCGTCAGTCATGGGGCAAGGCGAAGCCTGTGGGAGGATGGTCTCGGCTCGGCATCAGTCTGAGCATGATCTTGGCCAAAAAGCGAGCGTCAAACCGCCACACGCGGATCGAAACCCTCGAAGGTCATCTGGTCGGCGTTTTCGAAGGTGCGCCGGCGCGCCTCTTCGTCACGCACCGTCCAGGTGATCACAGGGATGCTCTTCTCGCGTTCGCCTGTGATGAAGGCGTTCGGCAGGTCTCCATAGTAAAAGGAGATGAAATCGAGACCGATCGCCATTGCCTCCGCATGTGTTGCGAGCTCCTCGGGCGTATTGCCGTTGGCGGTCAGCCCCACCGGGTACGGCGAGCCGAGCGCTTTCAGATCGCGCAGCAGCCAATGGTCGAAGCTCATCAGCGCGACCTTGCCCTGATAACCTTCCAGCACTTCGAGCACGGATTCGGCAAAACCTTCGTCATCTGCTTCGCGGCCCTTCAGCTCCAGCACCAGCGGCACCTTGCCCTGGACGAGATCGAGGAGCTGGCTGAGCGTCGGAATCTTGTCGCCCGTGCCGCCGACGGCGATCAGCCCGAGTTCCCGGGAGGTGCGCTCGCGGATGTCGCCCGTGAGGTTGCACAGGCGCTGCAATTCCTCGTCGTGAAAGATGATCGGCACGCCGTCGGAGGCGTAATGCAGGTCGCATTCGATCGCAAAGCCCGCGTCGACGGCGCGCGAAAAGGCCGTAAGCGTGTTTTCCCAGACATGCTTGTTGAGGTCGTGATAGCCGCGATGGGCGACCGGCACGTCCTTGATCCAGTCTGCATTGGTCATTCCGCGATTTCCATGACAGCGTCGATCTCGACGGCGGCGTTCAGCGGCAGGGCGGCCATGCCGACGGCCGCGCGGGCATGTTTGCCAGCTTCGCCGAGTACGCCGGCAATCAGGTTTGAAGCGCCGTTGATGACGAGATGCTGCTCGATGAAGTCGGGCGCCGAGGCGACGAAGCCGTTCAGCTTGATGACGCGACGGATGCGGCCGAGATCGCCGCCAAGCGCCGCCTTTGCCTGGGCGAGGATGTTGATGGCGCAGAGTTCGGCGCCGCGCTGGCCGCTCGCAACATCGACAGTTTTGCCGAGATGACCCGATATGGCGATCTTGCCGCCTTCGAGCGGCAGCTGACCGGAGATGTAGAGAAGATTGCCGCTGATGACATAGGGAACGTAATTTGCGGCAGGGGCCGCGGCATCCGGCAGGGTTATCCCCATCTCAGTCAGGCGCGCTGCAATTTCATCGGACATTTTGATCTCCGCTTTTGTTGTCAATGTTTCAAAAATTATGCATCAAGACTAGAATCTTTAATATGACAGCTTCGAGCCTCGATTTGGCCGAAAGCGTTCTTATAACATCGCGGCCGAGTCCAACAGGAGTGAATGAATGTTCCGATCGAGTCTAGCCGCTCTGCTTCTCGCCGGCCTGTCTGCCAATGCATGGGCGGGCGCGCCTGCGGCAGGCGCGGCGATCGCCACCGGCCTCGTCGCACATCGTGCGGTCTACGATCTGGAATTGAAGGACGCGTCGGACCGCTCCGGCATCGCCGCCATGTATGGTCGCATGGTCTATGAGTTCGACGGCAGCTATTGCCGGGGCTTCACCACCAATTTCCGCTTCGTCACCCAGATCGAGACCGGCGACAGCGTGCGCGTCAGCGACCAGCAGACGAAGACCTTCGAGAACCTCAAGGACCGCAAGTTCACTTTCGACACCAAATCCTTCACCGACGACCAGCTCGACAAGGAGGTCAACGGTGCGGCGCAAAATCAGCCTGACGGCGTCAAGGTCGATCTCAAGCAGCCGGCGAGCCGCGAGTTGCAGCTGGCCGAAAGCCGTTTTCCTACAGAACACATGCTCGACGTCATCCAGAACGCCAAGGATGGAAAGCGCTTCTTCGAGGCCCGTGTCTTCGACGGCTCCGACGACGGCGACAAGGCGTTGGTGACGACGACGATCGTCGGCAAGCAGGAGACGCCCGTCGCCGAGGAGGCCGATGCAGTCAATGCCGGCGCCTTTTCCAAGACGGCATTCTGGCCGGTGACGATCGCCTATTTCAACGAGAATACGAAATCGGACGCCGTGCCGGTCTACCGCATGTCCTTCAAGCTCTATGAGAACGGCATCACCCGCGACCTGACGATGGACTACGGCGATTTCGTCCTGACCGGAAAGCTTGCCAAGCTGGAGCTGCTCGATCGTAAGGCCGAGGTTTGCCAGTAGGCGCGGGCTTCGGTTTTCGCGTTCAGGAGGAGGGACGCCGGAAGCGGGCGCTCGCCGAGCAGCAGATGGAGCTGATGACCGTCGAGCTCAAGAAGGCGATGATCAAAGCGTGATCGGCAGGATGACGATGCAAGCGCTGCTTTCAGGTCTGGCACTTCTTGCCGCTCTGGTCCTTGCCGGCTGCAATCCCTTCGGCCAAGGGGCTGGCTGTCGCTGCTGCCGACATTGGCAAGCTGAGCGGTATCGGCAATCGGCGGACAACTGCGAGCTCAGATAAATGAGGCCGATTTTTCGGCATGAGCCTTGCTTTTGCATCAAATCGAATGTATGGGCACCGGCATTCCACACGTAAGGCATGGGATCGTCCGGGAGAAATCCGGGCTGTTCCGCCGGTGGCATCCTCGAAGAGGGTGCTGTTCGCCTTGCGGAGGTTCAACCGGAAAAGGAGTAACAAGGCATGGCATTGCCTGATTTTTCTATGCGTCAGCTTCTTGAGGCCGGCGTTCACTTCGGCCACCAGACCCATCGCTGGAACCCGAAGATGAAGCCGTATATCTTCGGCGACCGCAACAACATCCACATCATCGACCTGGCCCAGACCGTTCCGATGCTGTCGCGCGCCCTTCAGGTCGTCAGCGACACCGTTGCACGCGGCGGCCGCGTTCTCTTCGTCGGCACCAAGCGCCAGGCCTCCGAGATCATCGCCGACAGCGCCAAGCGTTCGGCCCAGTACTACGTCAACTCGCGCTGGCTCGGCGGCATGATGACGAACTGGAAGACGATTTCCAACTCGATCCAGCGCCTGCGCAAGCTCGACGAAATCCTCGGCGGCGAAGCCCAGGGCTTCACCAAGAAGGAACGTCTGAACCTCGAGCGCGAGCGTGAAAAGCTCGACAAGGCTCTCGGCGGTATCCGCGATATGGGCGGCACCCCCGACCTGATGTTCATCATCGACACCAACAAGGAAAAGATCGCGATCGACGAAGCCAAGCGCCTCGGCATCCCGGTCGTTGCCATCATCGACTCGAACTGCGATCCTGACCTGATCGACTACCCGATCCCGGGCAACGACGACGCATCGCGTGCGATTGCTCTTTACTGCGAGCTGATCTCCCGCGCCGCCATCGATGGCATCGCGCGTCAGCAGAGCTCTTCCGGCCGCGATCTCGGCGCATCCTCCGAAGTTCCGGTCGAGCCGGCTCTCGAGGAAGCAGCCGAAGGCTGATGAAAGCGGGCGGAGCGAAATCTCCGCCAAAGCTTGCAGAGACTGGGAAAGGCCGCTCGCGACTCATCGAAGTTCGGCGGCCTTGCCTGTTTCAGGGCAGGGGCGTCAGGCTCTTTGCCAGATAAGTTTCGATATGACGCGTCTTCATCACGCTGTCATAGATACAGGTACATTTCGTGCGTCAATCCGGTGCCGCGCCGCGCTTTGCGGCCCACCGTGTGAACCGATAAGAGGAAGATAATGAGCGAGATTACGGCTGCAATGGTGAAGGAACTGCGCGAAAAGACCGGCGCAGGCATGATGGACTGCAAGAAGGCTCTTGCTGAAACCAATGGCGACATGGAAGCCGCGATCGATTGGCTGCGCGCCAAGGGCATCGCCAAGGCCGATAAGAAGTCCGGCCGCACCGCCGCCGAAGGCCTCGTCGGCGTTTCGAGCGAAGGCACCAAGGCCGTCGTCGTCGAAGTTAATTCCGAAACCGACTTCGTCGCTCGTAACGATGCCTTCCAGGATCTCGTCCGCGGTATTGCCAAGGTCGCTGTTTCGACCAACGGCACGGTTGACGCGGTTGCGGCTGCGACCTACCCGGCATCCGGCAAGTCTGTTTCCGACACGATCAAGGATGCGATCGCAACGATCGGCGAGAACATGAACCTGCGCCGCTCGGTCGCTCTCTCCGTCGAGGACGGCGTCGTCGCCACCTATATCCACAACGCCGTTTCCGACGGCCTTGGCAAGCTCGGCGTTCTCGTGGCGCTGAAGTCGACCGGCGACAAGGAAGCCTTGAACGCAATCGGCCGCCAGGTCGCCATGCACATTGCTGCGACCGCGCCGCTGGCGATCCGCCCGGAAGAGGTCGATGCCGCCGTCGCCGAGCGCGAGCGCAATGTCTTCATCGAGCAGTCCCGCGCTTCGGGCAAGCCCGACAACATCATCGAGAAGATGGTTGAAGGCCGCATGCGCAAGTTCTTCGAGGAAGTCGCTCTTCTCTCGCAGGCTTTCGTCATCAATCCCGACCTGACCGTTGCAGCCGCCCTCAAGGAAGCTGAAAAGGCCGTCGGCGCGCCGATCGAAGTTGCCGGCATGGCCCGTCTTCTGCTCGGCGAAGGCGTCGAGAAGGAAGAAACCGATTTCGCGGCCGAAGTTGCGGCTGCCGTCAAGGGTTGATCTTCCAGCCATAATTGGGAAAACAAGAAGGGCATCGCGTGACAACGCGGTGCCCTTCGTGTATCGGGCACTCACGGCAATTTACGAGGAGCCAAGATGTCTTTAGAGCCTGTCTATAAACGCGTTCTACTCAAGGCTTCCGGCGAAGCGCTCATGGGTGGCCAGGGTTTCGGGATCGATGTCGCGGTGGCGGACCGCATTGCATCCGATATCGCCGAGGCAAGGCATATGGGCGTGGAAGTCGGCGTCGTCGTCGGTGGCGGCAATATCTTCCGCGGTGTCGCGGTGGCGTCTAAGGGCGGCGACCGGGTCACCGGCGACCATATGGGCATGCTCGGCACGATCATCAATGCTTTGGCGCTGGCAACCTCGCTGCGCAAGCTGAACATCGACACCGTCGTGCTGTCGGCCATATCCATGCCGGAGATCTGCGAAAGCTTCTCGCAACGCGCGACGCTCTATCACCTGTCGATGGGACGCGTGGTGATCTTCGCCGGCGGCACCGGCAACCCCTTCTTCACCACCGATTCTGCGGCCGCACTCCGCGCCGCCGAAATGGGCGCGGAAGCGATCTTCAAGGGCACGCAGGTTGACGGAATTTACACCGCCGATCCGAAGAAATATCCCGATGCGACCCGTTTTGACCGTCTGACCCATCAGGAAGTTCTGGACAGGGGGCTTGCGGTGATGGACGTTGCCGCTGTGGCCCTCGCCAGGGAAAACTCCATTCCGATTATCGTCTTCTCGATCCACGAGAAGGGCGGTTTTGCTGAAATCTTGACGGGCGGTGGCCTCAAGACCATCGTCTCCGACAACTGATATAAGCTGCGCAGCGTTTTAGGGCGCAGCCCTCGCTAGAACTTGATTCAGACATTAGCGCCGGTTGGCCTGAAATCTGAATCATGTTCTACACTGAGTAATGAGAGCATGATGATGTCCGAAAACCGCTGACTTTTCGGCATTCTGCTCTGAACGGGAGCATCGACATGAGTGAAGGTATCGACATCAAGGAACTGAAGCGCCGCATGGACGGCGCGGTTTCCGCATTCAAGAGCGACATCGCATCGTTGCGCACCGGCCGCGCTTCGGCCAACATCCTCGATCCCGTGACGATCGAGGCCTATGGTTCGCGCGTGCCGCTGAACCAGGTCGCAAACATCACCGTGCCCGAGCCGCGCATGCTGACGGTTTCCGTCTGGGACAAGTCGATGGTCAGCGCCGTCGAGCGTGGCATCCGTGAATCCAATCTCGGTCTCAACCCGATCGTCGATGGCCAGAGCCTGCGCATCCCGCTGCCGGAGCTGAACGAGGAGCGCCGCAAGTCGCTCGTCAAGGTGGCGCACGACTATGCCGAAAAGAGCAAGGTCGCGATTCGCCATGTCCGCCGTGACGGCATGGACGGCCTCAAGAAAGCCGAAAAGGACGGTGTAATCGGCCAGGACGAGAGCCGTGCGCAATCCGAACGCGTACAGAAGATGACGGACGAGACGATTTCCGAAATCGACCGCTTGCTTGGCGAGAAGGAAAAGGAAATCATGCAGGTCTAGTGGACCTGTGCCTTTGCCTGGAAAGACCGGACGGGAAATGTCGGAATCTGTATTTGTGACTGTGCCAGAGCATGTTGCCATCATCATGGACGGCAATGGCCGTTGGGCCAAGCAGCGCGGCTTGCCGCGCACGATGGGCCATCGCAAGGGCGTAGAGGCGGTACGCGAGACAGTCCGCGCCGCCGGCGCGGCCGGCATAAAATATCTCACCCTCTTCGCCTTCTCCTCGGAGAACTGGCGCCGGCCCGAGGCCGAGGTTTCCGATCTGCTCGGTCTGCTCAAGGCTTTCATTCGTCGCGACCTGGCCGAGCTTCATCGCCAGAATGTGCGCATCAAGGTTATCGGCGACCGCCACAGCCTGCGCAGCGACATTCTCAGCCTGCTGCTTGAGGCGGAGGAGACCACCAGGGACAACACGGCGCTGACGCTGGTCATCGCCTTCAATTACGGCTCGCGCGATGAAATTTCTCGCGCCGTCGTGAGTCTGGCGAGGGACGTCGAGTCCGGCCACCTGCGGGCACAGGACATCACTCCCGCACTGATCAACGGACGCCTCGACACGGCCGGCATCCCGGATCCGGATCTCATCATCCGCACCAGCGGCGAGGAACGGCTTTCCAACTTTCTGCTTTGGCAGGCCGCCTATTCCGAATTCATCTTCGTCCCGGAATATTGGCCCGATTTCAGCCCGGAGATTTTCCGCTCGGCGCTGGAAAAATTCGCCTCCCGTGACCGGCGCTTCGGCGGCCTGTCATCGCAGGCAGCCGCGGTCGGCACCTGATGCAGAGGGAATTGAAGCTCCGCATCGTTTCAGGAGTGATTCTCGCGGTCAGCGTTCTTGTCGCCACCTGGTATGGCGGCGCTGCCTTTCGCACCCTGGCTGTGGTGATCGGCCTGCTGATCTACTATGAATGGTCTAAGATAACCGGCATTGCGCGTGATTGGGTCGCCAATGTGGTCGGCTGGATCGGCGAAGCGGCGGTCGCCTTCCTCGTGCTTGTCGGAAATTTCGAATTCGCCGCCGGCATGCTGGCCGGCGTCACGGCCGTCGGCATCGCCCTGATCATCCTGCACGGCACGAGCCGGTGGCTCCCGGTCGGCCTCTTCTATGCCGGCGCCACCGGCCTGGCGCTCGCCGCAATCAGAAGCAACGACCAGCCCGGTCTTTACGCCATGCTTTTCGTCTTTGCCGTCGTCTGGGCGACCGATATCCTCGCCTATTTCGTCGGCAGGGCGCTCCGCGGACCGAAGCTTGCCCCGTCGATCTCGCCGGGAAAGACATGGTCTGGTGCAATTGGCGGCGCCGTTTCTGCGGTCGCAGCCGGCGTTCTTCTCTCCCATTTCCTCGTTCCGGGCGCCGAAGTCGCCGCCGCCGGCGTGGCGCTCGTCCTGTCGATTTGCAGCCAGTCGGGCGATCTTTTCGAATCCTTCATTAAGCGCAAATTCGGCGTCAAGGATTCGAGCCATCTCATCCCGGGCCATGGCGGCGTCATGGACCGCGTCGACGGACTGATTTTCGCCTGTTTTGCGGCGTTCTTGCTTGCTGTATCATTTTCACAGATAAAGGGAGCTGGCATGGCGTCGCTCGGAGCGGCATTGTTCGGCCTCTGATGACGCGGCAGCCCGACGGAAGGAACCATGGACGTGATGACCGGCATATACGCATTTGTGATGGGGAACATCGTCACCTTCATCCTGGTGCTCTCGCTGCTCGTCTTCGTGCATGAGATGGGCCATTACCTTGTCGGGCGCTGGAGCGGCATTCGTATTCTTGCCTTTTCGGTCGGCTTTGGTCCCGAACTATTCGGCTTCACCGACCGCCATGGAACCCGCTGGAAGATCTCCGTAATCCCGCTTGGCGGTTACGTCCGCTTCTTCGGCGACGAGGATGCGTCGAGCAAACCGGACAGCGACAAGCTTGCCGCCATGTCCGAAGAGGAGAGGGCGCGCTCCTTCGCCGGAGCCAAGCTGTGGAAACGTGCCGCGACCGTCGCAGCCGGTCCGATCGCCAATTTTCTGCTGGCGATCGCCATCTTTGCTGTTCTCTTCACCGTCTATGGCCGGATGATCGCCGACCCGGTCGTTGCCGAGGTCAAGCCGGAGAGCTCGGCGGCCGCCGCCGGTATCCTTCCCGGCGACCTCCTGGTTGCCATCGATGGCGGCAAGGTCGAGACGTTTGAAGATGTGCGCCGCTATGTCGGCATGCGCCCCGGCCAAAGGATTGTCATCACAGTCGAGCGCGGCGGCCAGAAGCTCGATGTGCCGATGGTGCCGCAGCGCGTCGAACAGACCGATCAGTTCGGCAACAAGATGGAAGTCGGTCAGATCGGCATCGCCACCGACAAGAGCTCCGGCAATTTCCGGCTGCAGACCTACACGCCGCTCCAGGCGCTGCGTGAGGGCGTAATCGCCAGCGGGCAAATTGTCACGGACACCTTCAAATATATCGGCAACATCTTCAGCGGATCGATGCGGGCCGATCAGCTGGGCGGGCCGATCCGTCTGGCGCAGGCTACCGGCCAGATGGCGAAGCTTGGCGTAGGGGCAGTGTTGCAGCTTGCTGCGGTGCTGTCGGTTTCGATAGGATTGCTTAACCTGATGCCGGTTCCGGTACTTGATGGGGGCCACCTGATGTTCTATGCGGTGGAGGCGGTCAGAGGAAAACCGCTGGGTGCCAAGGCCCAGGAAATTGCATTTCGTATAGGCCTGGCAATGATATTGACATTGATGGTTTTCACGACCTGGAACGACATCACCCTGAGCTGAGGGTAAACGCGTAAGGCAAGGGAATTACTATTTATTTACGATGTTTCAAGGCTGTAGTGGCGAATGGGTCACGCTTGGAAATGAAGTAAACAGAAATTAACGCCCTCCCTTGCTTGTATGTCAAAAGCGGGTAAAACGACACACGTGACCGGAATCGGGTTCTCCCGGGGACGGGGACGAGGGAAAAAAGGTAATAGGTGAAATGAAGGCTGGTTCAAAGTTTTTGAACGCAGTATCGGCGGTTGCGCTGTCTGCTAGTGTTGTTGCTTCGGGCGCAGGTGCTTTGACGTTCGTTTCCGCTACGGCCGCCGAGGCCGCGGTCATCCAGCGCATCGATGTGCGTGGCGCAAGCCGCGTCGGCGCGGAAGCCGTCAGGTCGAACCTCACCATCACGCCCGGCAAGAGTTTCTCGAACACTGATATCGATAACTCAGTCAAACAGCTTTACGGTACGGGCTACTTCTCCGATGTGAAGATTTCGGTTTCCGGCAGCACGCTCGTCGTCAATGTCCAGGAAGCTCAGCTCGTCAATCAGGTCGTCTTCAACGGCAACCGCAAGATCAAGGACGACAAGCTCGCGACGATCGTCCAGACGCATGCTGCCGGTCCTTACAGCGACACGCAGATACAGTCCGACATCCAGGCGATCAAGGATGCCTATGCCGCCACCGGCCGCAGCGAAGTCGAGGTGACGACGCAGGTGGTGCCGCTGGGCGAAGGCCGCGTCAACCTTGCTTTCGTCATCAACGAAGGTGACCGCACCAAGATCGATGCGATCAATTTCGTCGGCAACAACGCCTATAGCGCCGGCCGCCTTGCTGCCGTCATCCAGACCAAGCGTTCGAACTTCCTTTCGTTCCTGACCCGCAAGGACGTCTATAACGAAGACAAGCTCCACGCCGACGAAGAAGCGCTGCGCCAGTTCTATTACAATCGCGGCTATGCCGACATGCGCATCGTCTCTTCCGATGCCAGCTTTGACGAGGCAACCAACAAATACACGCTCACCTTCAACATCGAAGAAGGCCAGCGCTACAATTTTGGTCCGGTGACCGTGCAGTCGACCGTTGAAGGCGTCGGCTCGGATCAGCTGCTGCCGTTGGTGCGCACGAAAGAAGGCCACCTCTACAGCGCCAAGGAAGTTCAGAAGTCGATCGAAGCGATTTCCGATCAGGTGGCCTCCGCCGGTTATCCCTTTGCGCGCGTCACGCCGCGCGGTAACCGCGACCTCAACAACAATACGATCGGCGTCGAGTACCTCGTCGACCAGGGCGAGCGCGCCTATGTCGAGCGCATCGAGATCCGCGGCAACAGCCGTACGCGCGACTATGTCATCCGCCGCGAATTCGACATGAGCGAAGGCGACGCCTTCAATCAGCAGATGATCACCAAGGCCAAGCGTCGTCTGGAGGCGCTCGGTTACTTCTCTTCCGTCAATATCTCCACGCAGCCGGGCAGCTCCCCGGACCGTGTCGTGGTGGTGGTCGACGTGCAGGATCAGTCGACCGGTTCGTTCGGTGTCGGCGCGGGTTATGCCGCCGGCGGTGACGGTCTGCTGCTCGAAGCATCGATCGAAGAAAAGAACTTCCTTGGTCGCGGTCAGTACATCCGCATCTCGGCCGGTGGTGGTCAGGAAGGCTCGCGCGCCTACGGCGTCAGCTTCACCGAACCCTATTTCCTCGGCTACCGCCTGGCGGCGGGCTTCGACGTCAACCACAGCGAAACGTCGAGCAACGACAATTACGACTACGAGGAAACCAGCGTCGTTCTGCGCGTCACGGCGCCGATCACCGAAGATCTGGCGACCACCTTCCGCTATAACTACAAGCAGATGAAGTACGACGCTGACAACAGCGATCTTTCCGATCTGTCCGCTCCGTATCAGCACCTGGTTGAGGACAGCCCGTGGACACGTTCTTCCGTCTCGCAGACGCTGACCTACAACACGCTCGATGACACGGTGCTGCCGCGCGAAGGCATCTACGCTACGGCGACGCAGGAAATTGCCGGCCTCGGGGGCGACTCGCAGTTCTACAAGATCTACGGCAAGGCCCGTTACTACCACCTGCTCGCCGACGATGCCGATATCATCGGTTCGGTTTCGGCTTCGGCGGGTTATGTCGTCGGCTTCGGTGAGCACCTGAACGTCTTCGACCAGTTCACGCTGACAAATGGCGACATTCGCGGTTTCGAGAACAAGGGTATCGGCCCCCGCGTTGCCGGCAACAACGACGATCCGCTGGGCGGTACAACATACTTCACCGCATCGGCCGAAGCGACTTTCCCGATGCCGGGCTTCCCGCGCGACTTCAACCTGCGCGGCGCAGTTTTCGCCGACGCCGGAACCTTGTTCGGCAACGACGTCGACCTGAGGGGCGACGGCATTGAGGGCGAAGACGCCTCGCTGCGCGCTTCCGTCGGTGTCGGTGTCGTTTGGCAGTCTCCTTTCGGTTCGTTGCGTCTGGATTACGCAATCCCGGTTCTCAAGGAAGACTTCGACAAGACGCAAAACTTCAAGTTTGGCATTAACAACCAATTCTGATATCGGCAGTCCGGAACTGTAACACTCAATTCCGTTCTGGAGCATTGCCGATGGAGCAAAACGTTTTTTTTCTGCCCCATGAAGGTCTGAGGCTCGCTGAGCTGGCAGAGTTTCTTGGGGCGGAACTTGCCAATTCCGATCATGCCGATGTCATCGTCAAGTCCGTCGCCCCCATCAGCCGGGCGCGGGCGGGCGATGTCTGCTATATCCTGTCGCGCCGCAACCGCGAGGAGTTTGCAACATGCGAGGCCTCGGCGGTAATCTGCGATAAGGCGCTTGCCGATCTCGTTCCTCCGCATCTCCCAGTTATCTTCTCGTCCAATCCGCATGCTGCCTTCGCAATGGCGGGAGGCTTGTTCTATCCCGCAGCATTGCGTCCTGTCGCTCTTTCGGGTGAAAGCGAGATTGCGCCGAGCGCGGTGATCGATCCGAGCGCCAAACTTGAAAAGGGCGTGATCGTCGAACCGCTGGCCGTTATCGGTGCGCATGCCGAGATCGGGGCGGGAACGCGCATCGGCGCGAACAGCGTCATCGGTCCGAATGTCAAGATCGGGCGGGATTGTTCGATTGCGGCTGGAGCGAGCATTCTCTGTGCGCTGATCGGCAATGGCGTCATCATCCACAACGGTGTTCGAATCGGCCAGGACGGTTTTGGTTATGCACCGGGTCCGCGCGGCATGATCAAGATCGTTCAGATCGGCCGGGTGATCATCCAGGACAATGTCGAGATTGGCGCCAACACCACCATCGACCGCGGCGCCATGGACGACACGGTGATCGGCGAGGGAACCAAGATCGACAATCAGGTCCAGATCGGCCACAACGTCCAGATCGGCCGCCATTGCGCCATCGTTTCGCAGGTCGGCATCGCCGGCAGCACGAAAATCGGCAATGGCGTGCAGATCGGCGGCCAAGCGGGAATCAAAGGACATGTGACGATCGGCGATGGCGTGCAGATCGCTGCCAAAAGCGGTATCATGACCGACCTTGCCGCGGGCGGACAATATGGCGGTGTACCTGCACGTCCGCTAAAAGACTATCTGAGAGAGGCAGCGCAACAGGTATCGAAATCCAAGTTGCGCGGGAGGAACCCTGGAGGCAAGCAAAATGACTGAGGAAGCCACGACGACGCTTTCTTCGGCTGATATTACCGAGATCATGAAGCTGCTGCCGCATCGCTATCCCTTTCTCATGGTCGACAAGATCATCGAGATCGACGGCGACAACACGGCGATCGGCATTAAGAACGTCACGGTGAACGAACCACATTTCACCGGCCATTTTCCGGAAGCGCCGATTATGCCCGGGGTTTTGCTGATCGAGGGCATGGCGCAGACGGCGGGTGCCATCTGCGCCAAGAAAGAAGGTCAGACCGGCAACCTCGTCTACTTCATGACCATCGAGAATGCGCGCTTCCGCAAGCCGGTCGTGCCCGGCGACCGCGTCGAATTCCATGTCAAGAAGAACAAGCAACGCGGCAATATCTGGAAATTCCATTGCGACGCCAAGGTTGACGGCGCACTTGTCGCCGAAGCTGACATCGGCGCGATGATCGTTCGTAAGGATCAGGCATGAGCAATATCGCCGAAAGCGCCCGTATTCATCCGATGGCTGTCGTCGAAGACGGGGCTACGATCGGTGAGGGCGTCAAAATCGGTCCTTTCTGCCATGTCGGACCGCATGTCGTCCTGCATGCGAATGTCGAGCTCTTGGCGCATGCGATCGTCACCGGCCGCACCGTTATCGGCAAGGGCACACGCATCTTCCCAATGGCCGTCGTCGGCGGTGATCCGCAGAGCGTGCACCACGGCGGCGAGGAAACGACGCTGACGGTCGGTGCAAATTGCACAATCCGCGAAGGTGTCACGATGAACACCGGCACGGCCGATTTCGGCGGTGAGACGATCGTTGGTGACAACAACCTTTTCCTTGCCAACTCCCACGTCGCGCATGACTGCCGGGTCGGCAACCATGTGATCATGTCGAACAACGTCATGCTCGCCGGCCATGTGGTTATCGAGGATCGCGTTATCCTGGGCGGCGGCTCGGCGGTTCACCAGTTCACCCGCGTGGGCCGCCACGCCTTCGTCGGCGGCCTGTCGGCGGTGAGTTACGATGTCATTCCCTATGGCATGCTGAACGGTAATCCCGGT
Source organism: Rhizobium sp. Nf11,1 (assembly GCF_050587665.1). Classification (NCBI taxonomy): domain Bacteria; kingdom Pseudomonadati; phylum Pseudomonadota; class Alphaproteobacteria; order Hyphomicrobiales; family Rhizobiaceae; genus Rhizobium; species Rhizobium sp. Nf11,1. The sequence continues at coordinate 35,752 of NZ_JBOBHU010000017.1, forward strand.
CTGCTGGGCGGCCTGAACGTCGTCGGCATGACGCGGGCCGGCATCGACCGCGCCGTCATCCACCGGGTGCGCCGGGCCTACAAGGCGATTTTCGAAGGAACGGGCTCCGTGCGCGAAAACGCCGCCGCGATCCGCGCGGAATATGCCGATTGCGAGCAGGTGGTGCAGATCCTCGACTTCATTGCAGCCGAGAGCGACCGTGCCCTGTCCTCCCCGACGCGGGGGCAGAAGGGCTAGTCCGTGGCTTTAACAGGCGACACCGCTGCGGGCCGGCTGGCGATCATTGCCGGCGGTGGCCTCCTGCCTTCCTATGTCGCCGAGGCCGCGCGCGCGGCAGGCGAAGATCCCGTAATCATCGCGCTGAAGGACGAGAGTGATCCACGCTGGGAAGGCTATGATCACGCCGTTGTCGGCATTGGCGATTTCGCCGCCCTTGAGGGTCTCTTCATCCGCTATGGCATCGGACGTGTTGTGATGTCGGGGAGCGTGCGCCGCCGGCCGGAATGGCGCGAGGTCCGTCCGACGTTGCGCATTCTGATGAAGGTCCCGGCTGCCATTCGCACACTGCTCTCCGGCGGCGACGATACGGTTCTGCAGATGGTGATCCGGTTGATCGAGGGGAACGGCCGGCGCGTCGTCGGCGCCCACGAGATCGCCCCCGACCTGCTCGTTTCCGTTGGCCCGCTTGGCGCCGCCGCACCCGGCAAGGAAGACCGGCACGATATCAGCCAGGCCGCTGATGCCGCCGAGACGCTTGGCCGGCTGGATGTCGGGCAGGGTGCAGTCAGCATCGGCGGGCGCGTCGTCGCGCTGGAAGGACTTGAGGGCACAGATGAGATGCTGGACCGTGTCGCCGGCCTCAGGGCCGCCGGACGGATCTCGCCGCGCCGCCGCGGCGTGCTCGTCAAGCTCTGCAAGCCGCAACAGGATATTCGCGCCGACCTGCCGGCGATCGGCGTTGCGACAATCCTGAACGCTGCGAAAGCCGGTCTTGCCGGCATCGCAATCGAAGCCGGTCGCTCACTGGTGCTTGATCGGGCCGCGGTCATCAGCGCCGCCGACGAGGCTGGGTTGTTCGTCTGCGGCATCGATCGCGGTCTGCCGTCATGGGGAGTCGAATGAACTGGGCGCCGCTGAAGATCGCCGTCATTGCCGGTGAAGTGTCGGGCGATCTGCTCGGGGCCGATCTCATCGCGGCGCTCAAGCGGATTCACAGCGGACCGGTGGAGCTTGTCGGCGTTGGCGGCGAGGGGCTGCAGGCGGAAGGTTTGAAATCCCTGTTCGATTTTTCCGAGCTGTCGATCATGGGCATCACCCAGGTGCTGAGCCGGCTGCCTAGGCTGTTTGGCCTGATCCGTCGCACCACGGCTGAGATCGTCGCTGCAAAGCCGGATATCCTTCTCATTATCGACAGTCCCGATTTCACCCATCGCGTCGCCAAGCGCGTGCGCACCGCGTTACCCGATCTGCCTGTTGTCAATTATGTCTGTCCGAGCGTCTGGGCCTGGAAGGAATATCGCGCCACGCGCATGCTCGGCTATGTCGATCACGTGCTTGCCGTCCTGCCCTTTGAACCGGCAGCCATGCAGCGCCTCAATGGGCCGGCGACGACATATGTCGGGCATCGTCTAGTCGCCGACCCAGCGCTGCTGGAGACACGTCGCCTGCGCGTGGGAAGGCAGCCAGGCAACGGCCCGATCCTGCTCCTTCCCGGCTCGCGCTCCTCCGAGATCCAGAAGCTTCTGCCTTATTTCGAGGTCGCCACGAATGAAATCGTCGCCCGTAATGGGCCGACACGCTTCATTCTGCCGACCATAATGCACAGGCAAGCGCTCGTCCGCGAAATGACGGCGGGCTGGGCGGTAAAGCCGGAGATCGTCGTCGGCGCGCAAGCAAAGTGGAAAGCCTTTGCCGAGGCCGATGCAGCCATGGCGGCGTCTGGAACCGTTATTCTCGAACTCGCACTTGCCGACGTTCCCGTCGTCTCCGCCTATAAGGTCGACTGGATCATGCGCATGCTGACATCGGGCATCAAGACCTGGACCGGCGCGCTGCCGAATCTGATCGCCGATTACCCGGTCGTGCCGGAATATCTGAACGATGTCGTCCGCGGCGCAAGCCTTGCACGCTGGATGGAAAGGCTGTCGGCCGATACCTATCAGCTGAAGGCCATGAAGGAAGGCTACGAGCTCATCTGGCAGCGCATGCAGACGGAAAAGCCGCCCGGCGAACAGGCCGCCGAAATCCTTCTCGACGTTTTGGAAAAGAAAAAACCCGGCCATTCCTGACCGGGTTTCTTTTTGAGCTCTGAAGCGATCAGCGCTTCGAAACCGGGATGTAGTCGCGCTTGGGTTCGCCGACATAGAGCTGGCGCGGACGGCCGATGCGCTGTTCTGGATCCTCGATCATCTCGTTCCACTGCGCGATCCAGCCGACGGTGCGGGCAAGGGCGAAGAGCACTGTGAACATGGTGGTGGGGAAGCCCAGCGCCTTCAGCGTGATGCCGGAGTAGAAGTCGATGTTTGGATAGAGCTTCTTCTCGATGAAATATTCGTCGGTGAGCGCGATGCGCTCCAGCTCCATCGCCACTTCCAGCAACGGATCGTCCTTGATACCGAGTTCGCCGAGCACTTCATGCGTCGTCTTCTGCATGATCTTGGCACGCGGATCGTAGTTCTTGTAGACGCGGTGACCGAAGCCCATCAGGCGGAACGGATCGTTTTTGTCCTTGGCGCGGGCGATATATTCCGGAATGTGGTCGACCGTGCCGATTTCCGTCAGCATGTTGAGCGCTGCTTCGTTGGCGCCGCCGTGCGCGGGGCCCCATAGGCAGGCGATGCCGGCGGCGATGCAGGCGAACGGGTTGGCGCCCGATGAACCGGCGAGACGGACGGTCGAGGTCGAGGCGTTCTGTTCGTGATCGGCATGCAGGATGAAGATGCGGTCCATCGCGCGGGCAAGCACCGGATTGACCACATATTCCTCGCAGGGGACGGCAAAGCACATGCGCAGGAAGTTCGACGCATAGTCGAGGTCGTTCTTCGGGTAAACGAAGGGCTGACCGATATGGTATTTATATGCCATGGCGGCAAGCGTCGGCATCTTGGCGATCATGCGCAGGCTGGCGACCATGCGCTGGTGCGGATCGGTGATGTCTGTGGAGTCGTGATAGAAGGCCGACAGTGCGCCGACGCAGCCGCACATGACGGCCATCGGATGTGCATCGCGGCGGAAGCCGGTGAAGAAGCGGCTCATCTGCTCATGCACCATCGTGTGGTGCGTGACGCGATAGTCGAAGTCCTTCTTCTGCGCGGCCGTCGGCAGTTCGCCGTAGAGCAGGAGGTAGCAGACCTCGAGGAAGTCGCCGTGCTCGGCCAGCTGCTCGATCGGATAGCCGCGGTGCAGCAGCACACCTTCGTCACCGTCGATATAGGTGATTTTCGATTCACAGGATGCGGTCGAGGTGAAGCCCGGATCGTAAGTGAAGGAAGCGGTGTTCTTGTAGAGGGCACCGATGTCGATGACGCTCGGGCCGATCGTGCCGCTTTTAACGGCGAGGTCAACCGATTTGTCACCGATTTTTATTGTAGCGCTTTGATCCGTCATGCTGTCCTCCGAAATGTCGGTGGCGCCACAAAAGCGCCATAGGGGTTAAGCGTCCTTTCCGATAGCTATATGATCGTGACGCTAATGCCAAGTTACCGTGACGGCATTTTGTGCATTGCGGCATCACCTTTTAGGCACTGCAGCGATGAGCCGCACGCATAGCGGAAGCCGATGATTCGACTGGCCTTTTGCCGCTTACGATTTTCCCTCGTATTTCAATCGATTATCCTTGCCGGATTTGCTTGAAGGTTGCATTCTTAGGGCCTGGCGGGGTGATCTTGGGCGGGGCATGCAGGAAACGACGACAGCCGAATTGCGGCCGCAAGCGGGCATCGGTCTTGCCGATCCGCCAGATTTTCCTGCGCCTGCGGTGGTGACTCAATCGGTAAGGACGCAGTCGCAGACCCCATTGCATCGTCGGCTGCTGGCCACCGCCGGGCAATCGCTCCGTGCCGGGGCCTGCATGCTGGGCGAAGAGGCCGATCATGGCCGCCTGCTGCTGTTCTCGCCGGTCTTCCTCGGAGCCGGCTCGGCCTTCTGGTTTCTTGCGGCATCGGATTTTCCCCTCATTGCATCGCTGCTCTGCCTGCTGGTGTCGGCGGCCGCGGTTTTCCTCACCGATCCCAGCCGACCGGCCTTGCGCGCAAGTTTCATGGCGCTGGCACTTTTCGCCGGCGGCATGCTCTCAGCTCAGTTCGAGAGCTGGCGGGCTTCGACGGTGATCCTCGATTCATCCGTGACGACGACGGTGACTGGCCGCGTCGAACGGCGGGAAGGCGACGGGCGCGGGCGCTGGCGCTACATTCTTGCCGTCGCCGGCACCGAGGCGCCGGAGCTGAAACGGCCGCCGAGACGCATCACCGCGATCGTCCGGGGCGCCGATGCGCCTTTCGAGATCGGCGACATCATCACCGGAAAGGCACGTCTGACGCCGCCGGCGGGGCCCGCACTTCCCGCGCTCAACGACTTCTCCTTCGGTGCCTATTTCGACGGCATCGGCGCCAACGGTTTCTTCTATGGTGCGCCGGAGAAACTCGACTTGGAGGCAGGCCCGCAGGCGGCCAGGTCGACGGCGGACGCCCTGCTCGAATGGCTCTACCAGCTGCGCAGCAGCATCGGCGACCGCATAAGATCGATCCTGCCCGACGACACCGGCGCCTTTGCCGCTGCGCTGGTGACGGACGAACGGCGCGCCATATCGCACGCGACGACGGAGGCGCTGCGCCAGTCCGGCCTTGCCCATATCGTCGCGATCTCGGGCCTCAACATGGCGCTGTCGGCTGGCATCTTCTTCGTCGGCTTTCGGATGCTGCTCAGCCTCTTTCCCGGCGTCGCCCAAGCCTATCCGACAAAGAAAATCGCCGCTGCCGGCGCGCTCATCGCCGTCACCGCCTATTACCTGATCTCCGGTTTCGGGGTTTCGGCCGAGCGCGCCTTTATCATGATGGCCATCATGCTGATTGCCGTCTTCTTCGACCGGCCGTCGATCAGCCTGCGCAATGTCGTTCTCTCCGCGCTCATCATCATCGCCATTTCACCTTCGGAAGTATTGGGACCGAGCTTTCAGATGTCCTTTGCCGCCACATTGGCCTTGGTATCGGGCTATCAGTTGTGGAAGGACAGGCGTGTCCGCGAAAACGCTTTTCTGAAACTGCCGATCATCAGGCCGGTGGTTGCCGTCGCCGGTTTCTTCGGCGGCGTCTTCCTGACCTCGCTGATCGGCGGCTTTTCCACCGCATTGTTTTCGATCGAGCATTTTCATCGCCTGACGGCTTACGGCCTGCCGGCAAACCTTGCGACGATGCCGATTATCTCCTTCATCGTCATGCCGGCCGGATTGTTGGCGATGTTGCTCATGCCTTTCGGTCTGGACGCTCCGCTCTGGAAGGTCGTCGGATTCGGCCTCGATCTGGTGATTGCGGTTGCCAAGACAGTGTCCGGCTGGGGCGGTGATATCGGCATCGGCCGCTTGCCCGGCTGGTATTTCGCAGTGGCGGTGGCAGGCTTTCTGCTGCTGACGCTGCTGCGCACTCGGCTGCGCCATGTCGGCACATCGATCATCGCCATCTCCACGCTCATCGTGCTGCTTCTGCCGGTTCCCCGGCCGCCGGATCTGGTGATTTCGGAGGATGGCAGTCTGGTTGCGGTCGTCGCGGCTGAGGCAATAGCTTCCAACCGTGAAAACCCGCCGGATTTCATATTCGACCAGTGGCAGAGAGCGCTGGTGCTGCCGACACATGATCCGCCGAAGATGCTGGATGGTCCGGCCATTCCGCCGGAAGGAGAAGACCGCCGTGTCAGGCTTTCCCGCGATCAGCAGAACGAAGCGAGTGCAGCGATGCGGGCAGCCGCCGCAGGCGGTGAAGCAAACCGTTTTTCCTGCGTCAAGAAGGCTTGGTGCACATCAAGACTTGGCAATGGCAATATCGTCACCGTCATCGACAATGCCGCCTATCTCGGCCCGGCCTGCGATACGGCCGATATCGTCGTGACCTCGGTCCGTCTGCGTTTCAATAGCTGCCGTTCAGGCGGCACGCTTTTCACCGGCGAGACGCTGCGCAGGACCGGTTCGCTTGAATTGCGCTTCGCCGATGCCGGCCTGGAGGTCACCACCGCCTTCGATGCTTTGTCGCGACCATGGATGCGCCATCGCGCCTATGATTGGCGCAATGATCGTTTTACCGATTCCAGCCCATCCGGCGTCAGTGATAGCGACGGATGAGGCCGACGAGCTTGCCCTGCACCTTGACGCGGTCGGGCCCGAAGATGCGGGTCTCATAAGCCGGGTTGGCGGCCTCGAGCGCGATCGAGGCACCCTTGCGGCGAAAACGCTTCAGCGTTGCTTCCTCGTCATCGACGAGGGCAACGACGATATCGCCGGGACTGGCGGTACTGCCGTTGCGAATGATCACGGTGTCGCCGTCGAAGATGCCGGCGTCGATCATCGAATCGCCTTTGACCTCCAGCGCATAGTGCTCACCGGAGCCGAGCATATCTGCGGGAACGACGATATCGTGGGTGTTGTTCTGGATCGCCGAGATCGGAACGCCGGCGGCGATACGTCCCATGACCGGCACGGAGACGGAGTTGCCATTGTCGGCGACCGGCTTTGGCGCAGCGGGGGCGGCGACCGGCTGGGGCTTGCCGAGGCTGCCCTCGATGACGCTCGGCGAAAAACCGCGACGCTGAAGACTGGGGTTATAGGCCTCCGGAAGCTTGATCACCTCGAGTGCCCGGGCGCGGTTCGGTAGGCGGCGAATGAAGCCGCGTTCCTCAAGCGCCGTGATCAGGCGGTGAATGCCGGATTTCGAGGCGAGGTCCAGGGCATCCTTCATTTCGTCGAAAGAGGGAGGAACGCCGGATTCCTTCATGCGCTCATGGATGAAAAGGAGAAGCTCCTGTTGTTTGCGCGTGAGCATCGACGTCAGACCCCGTGATTGAAACAAATCCAGAACGGACACTATATGTTCCATATGTGTTCCGCAAGTAGCTAAATTTCCGTAAAAGTTCACGTCAACTCGCGGAGATTTTTATTTTCATTTGCCGGATTGGCGCACATGTCTTGCATTGAGGGAGGTGCTGTCGCACATCTCTTGTCTCTTGCCGGTTTCAGGAGGGATATTCATGAACGCGCATTCCGCCAGGTCGCACCCGCTGGATCATGTCGTGCTGCCCGTGGTCAATATCGATCTGGCGCGTGAGAGGCTCGGCAAGCTCGGTTTCACCGTCGCCGCCGATGCGCGCCATCCCTTCGGAACGGAGAATGCCTGCGTCTTTTTCGCCGACAAGACCTATCTGGAGCCGCTTGGCGTGGCGAGTGTCGACGAGAGCGAAGCAGCGGCCCGCCAGGGCAACGTCTTCATCGCCCGCAATCGCGCCTTCCGTTTCCGCTGCGGCGAGGAGGGACTTTCTGCGCTGGCCTTCCTCAGCGAGGATGCCGACCTCGATCATAAGCGCTTCGTCAGCAACGGCGCGAGCGCCGGTGAGATGTTGCAGTTCAGCCGGCCGATGCGGATGCCGGACGGTTCGGAGAGCGTCGGCAGCTTTAAGCTGGCCTTTGCAGCTGATTTGCGCGCCCCCGATTTCTTTCTCTTTACTTGCCAGCGCATCAATTCGTTCCCTACAGATCGCGCCGCGCTGGAGACGCACGCCAATGGCGTGATCGGCATTGCCGAGATCGCACTTTGTGCACCGGACCCGGCGGCATTCGCCGCCTTCGTCGGGCTCGCGATTGGGCAGGCGGCGGTGGAGAAAACCGGTTTCGGCATGAATATCGCGGCATCGAATGCAAAGATCAGCTTGATGACGCCGGAAGGGCTGGAGGCCTATTTCGAAACCACTGTCTCATCAGCCGATCGCGGCCTGCGGGGGCGGGCAATCCTCTTCACCGTCATCGATCTTGCCGTGACAGAAGCGCATTTGGGTGCTAACGGGATCACATTCACACGCAAGAACAATCGCATTCTGGTGAAGCCCACGCCCGGGCAGGGTGCGCTCTTCGCCTTCGAGGAAACACGATGAGCACCGACACGAATTCCGAAGTCAGGATCGGCGAAGGCGGAGGCCAGGTCACTTTTTCCAATACTGGCCGCTTGTCGCTGATCGCCGGTCCATGCCAGATGGAGAGCCGGGATCACGCCTTCATGGTCGCCGGCACGCTGAAGGAGCTTTGCGGCAAGCTCGGCATTGGCCTCGTCTACAAGAGCTCCTTCGACAAGGCGAACCGTACCTCGCTCTCGGCTGAACGCGGCATCGGCCTGGAAAAGGGCATGGAGGTCTTTGCCGACCTCAAGAAGGAATTCGGCTTTCCCGTCATAACCGACGTCCATACGGCCGAGCAATGCGCCGAGGTGGCCAAGGTGGTCGATGTTCTGCAGATCCCGGCCTTCCTCTGCCGTCAGACCGACCTTCTGATCGCCGCCGCCAAGACCGGCCGCGCCGTCAATGTCAAGAAGGGCCAGTTCCTCGCCCCTTGGGATATGAAGAACGTTCTGAAGAAGCTCAACGCCAGCGGCAATTCGAATGTGCTCTTGTGCGAGCGCGGTGCCTCCTTCGGCTACAATACGCTGGTTTCCGACATGCGTTCGCTGCCGATCATGGCGGCGATGGGAGCTCCCGTCATTTTTGACGCCACCCATTCCGTGGCGCAGCCGGGCGGGCAGGGCGATTCCTCCGGCGGCCAGCGCGAGTTCGTGGAAACGCTGGCGCGCGCGGCAGTGGCGACGGGAATTGCCGGCGTCTTCGTCGAAACCCATCAGGATCCCGACAACGCACCGTCCGACGGGCCGAACATGGTCTATCTCAAGGACATGCCGCGACTGCTTGAGAAGCTGCTGGCCTTCGATGCGATCGCCAAGGCCTAACGTTCAACAGCCTGACATGATCGTGGTTTAGGCCACGATACGATACCCGTTCGAAGGCGGGAAATTGCGCCATTGTAATTTGCACGCCTTCGATTATGACAGGCGTCGAACGACTTATCACCCACCGAGCAGGAAGAACCCATGACTGCAATCACCGATATCATCGCCCGCGAGATCCTCGATAGCCGTGGCAATCCCACCGTCGAAGTCGACGTCTATCTCGAAGACGGCAGCATGGGCCGCGCGGCCGTTCCCTCGGGCGCCTCGACGGGCGCACATGAGGCGGTCGAGCTGCGCGACGGCGGCAAGCGCTATCTCGGCAAGGGCGTCGAAAAGGCGGTCGAGGCCGCCAACACCGAGATCTTCGACGCGATCGGCGGCATCGATGCCGAAAATCAGATCCAGATCGACAACATCATGATCGAGCTCGATGGCACGCCGAACAAGTCGCGCCTCGGCGCCAACGCCATCCTCGGCGTCTCGCTCGCCGTCGCCAAGGCTGCGGCCCAGGCATCCGGCCTGCCGCTTTACCGTTACGTCGGCGGCGCTTCCGCCAGCCTCCTGCCGGTGCCGATGATGAACATCATCAACGGCGGCGCTCATGCCGACAACCCGATCGACTTCCAGGAATTCATGATCCTGCCGGTCGGCGCCGATTCGATCGCCGACGCCGTGCGCATGGGTTCGGAAGTCTTCCATACGCTCCGCAAGGAGCTTGCCGCGCAGGGCCACAACACCAATGTCGGCGACGAAGGCGGCTTCGCTCCCGGCCTGAAGAGTGCGCCCGAAGCCCTGGACTTCATCATGAAGTCGATCGAGAAAGCCGGCTACAAGCCGGGCGACGACATGTGCCTCGGCCTCGACTGCGCCTCGACGGAATTCTTCAAGGACGGCAAGTATGTTCTGGAGGGCGAAGGCCGCACGCTCGAGTCGGGCGCCATGGCCGAATATCTGGCCGAGCTCGCCGGCAAATACCCGATCATCTCGATCGAAGACGGCATGGCCGAAGACGACTGGGAGGGCTGGAAGGCGCTGACCGATCTGATCGGCAAGAAGACTCAGCTCGTCGGCGACGATCTCTTCGTCACCAACTCGGCCCGCCTTCGCGACGGCATCCGCATGGGCGTCGCCAACTCGATCCTCGTCAAGGTCAACCAGATCGGGTCTCTGACGGAAACGCTTGATGCCGTTAACACGGCGCATAAGGCAGCCTATACCGCCGTCATGTCGCACCGCTCCGGAGAAACGGAAGATTCGACCATTGCCGATCTCGCCGTCGCCACCAACTGCGGCCAGATCAAGACCGGCTCACTGTCGCGTTCTGACCGTCTCGCCAAGTACAATCAGCTGATCCGCATCGAGGAGGGCCTAGGCCCCCAGGCCCAATATGCCGGCCGCTCGATCATCAAAGGCTGATCCGATCTGATTTGCAATGCTCGACCCGCGCCTCACCGGCGCGGGTTTTTTCTTGCCGGCGGTTACGGTCAATGAACGGTTAATCTCTGCGCGTTATGCTGAACGAATTGGTAATGCGTTCAAGAGCATGCGTGTATGTGGACAAAGCATCATAAGAAGAGAAAGCTCGGCCGCTTCGTCATCCCGGCTATGACGGTCGCCTTCCTTTCCTATTTCGGTTATCATTGCATCCATGGCGATTATGGCCTGCGGGCGACGGAGACGTTCGAGCGTCAGCGCGTCGCGCGCGAAAGAGAGCTTGCCGTCCTGAAGGCGAAGCGCGAACATCTGGAAAGCCAGGTGGCGCTGCTGAGTGACGGCTCGCTCGACAAGGACATGCTGGACGAAAAGGCGCGATATCAGCTGAATATGTCGCGTGCGGACGAGATCGTCATATTCAAACATTATTCCAATTAACCGGAATTAGGTTAATTGGAATTTCTGATTTATTTGCAATAACTTAGCGCCGAATACGAGCCATGCAATTATGGCATTGCTGTGGTCATATTTCTTCCCTATGGTACGCGCCACCGAGAAACGACAAACCCATAGGGAGGGTTGAATGGCGCCGCGAAAGACCGCGACCGTTTCCAGCCGCAAAACTGCAGCAAAACCAGCAGCCAAAGCATCGAATGGAGGCCCGGTAGCCGACTTCGACCGGGATGAGGAACTCAAGGCCTATCGCGAGATGCTACTGATCCGCCGCTTCGAGGAGAAGGCCGGTCAGCTTTACGGCATGGGCTTCATCGGCGGCTTTTGTCATCTCTATATCGGTCAGGAAGCTGTCGTCGTCGGCATGCAGATGGCGCAGAAGGAAGGCGATCAGGTCATCACCGCCTATCGCGACCACGGCCACATGCTGGCAACCGGCATGGAGGCGCGCGGGGTCATGGCGGAACTGACCGGGCGCCGCAGCGGCTATTCCCACGGGAAGGGCGGCTCGATGCACATGTTCTCGAAAGAGAAGCATTTCTACGGCGGTCACGGCATCGTCGGCGCCCAGGTTTCGCTCGGAACCGGCCTTGCCTTTGCAAACCACTACCGCGGCAACGGCAATGTCGCCATCGCCTATTTCGGCGACGGCGCTGCCAACCAGGGCCAGGTCTACGAGAGCTTCAACATGGCGGCTCTCTGGAAGCTGCCGATCGTCTATATCGTCGAAAATAACCGCTACGCCATGGGCACCTCGACCGCCCGTGCCACCGCTCAGTCGAATTACTCGCTACGCGGCTCCGGCTTCGGCATTCCCGGCATTCAGGTCGACGGCATGGACGTTCGCGCCGTCAAGGCGGCCGCCGACGAGGCGCTCGAACATTGCCGCTCCGGCAAGGGCCCGATCATTCTCGAAATGCTGACCTATCGTTATCGCGGCCACTCCATGTCCGATCCGGCGAAATATCGCACAAAGGAAGAAGTGCAGAAGATGCGCTCCGAACAGGATCCGATCGAGCAGGTAAAGGCACGCCTCATCGAAAAGGGCTGGGCTTCCGAAGACGATCTGAAGGCGATCGACAAGGATGTTCGCGACATCGTCGCCGACAGCGCCGACTTCGCACAGGCCGATCCGGAGCCGGATGCATCCGAGCTCTACACCGACATTCTGCTCTAATCGGGGAGGGAACCCATGCCTATCGATATCCTCATGCCCGCCCTCTCTCCGACGATGGAAGAAGGCACGCTGTCCAAATGGCTGAAGCAGGAAGGTGACAAGGTCACTTCTGGCGACGTCATCGCCGAAATCGAAACCGACAAGGCGACGATGGAAGTCGAAGCGGTCGACGAAGGCGTCATCGGCAAGCTGCTGGTCGACGCCGGCACCGAAGGCGTCAAGGTCAACACCAAGATCGCCGTGCTGCTGCAAGATGGCGAATCCGCTTCGGATATATCAGCTGCCAAGCCGGCCGCAGCCGCTCCGCAGGTGGCTCAGGAAGAGAAGCCGACCAACACCGGTTCTGCTTCCGCGCCGCTGCCGGCCGAGCCGAAAGCCGTCGTTCCGAACGATCCGGAAATCCCGGCCGGCACCGAAATGGTGTCGATGACCGTGCGCGAAGCGCTGCGCGACGCCATGGCCGAAGAAATGCGCGCCAACGACGACGTCTTCGTCATGGGTGAGGAAGTCGCCGAATATCAGGGCGCCTACAAGGTCACGCAGGGCCTGCTGCAGGAATTCGGCCCCCGCCGCGTCATCGATACGCCGATCACCGAGCACGGCTTTGCCGGCGTCGGCGTCGGTGCCGCCATGGCCGGCCTTCGCCCGATCGTCGAATTCATGACCTTCAATTTCGCCATGCAGGCGATCGACCACATCATCAACTCGGCCGCCAAGACGCTGTATATGTCCGGCGGCCAGATGGGCGCTCCGATCGTCTTCCGCGGCCCGAATGGTGCCGCCGCCCGCGTCGGCGCCCAGCACAGCCAGGACTATGCCGCCTGGTACAGCGCCATCCCCGGCCTCAAGGTGATCATGCCTTACACGGCATCCGACGCCAAGGGTCTGCTGAAGGCGGCGATTCGCGATCCGAACCCGATCATCTTCCTCGAAAACGAAATTCTCTACGGCCAGCACTTCGACGTGCCGAAGCTCGATAATTTCGTCCTGCCGATCGGCAAGGCGCGGATCCATCGCCAGGGCAAAGACGTCACCGTCGTCTCCTTCGGCATCGGCATGACCTATGCGACGAAGGCGGCCGCCGAACTCGAACAGCTCGGCATTGACGTTGAACTGATCGACCTTCGCACCATCCGCCCGATGGATCTGCCGACGGTTATCGAATCTGTGAAGAAAACCGGCCGCCTCGTCACCGTCGAGGAAGGTTATCCGCAATCCTCCGTCGGCACCGAAATCGCCACCCGCGTCATGCAGCAGGCCTTCGACTATCTCGATGCGCCGATCCTGACGATTGCGGGCAAGGACGTGCCGATGCCTTACGCCGCCAATCTCGAAAAGCTGGCACTTCCGAACGTCGGCGAAGTCGTCGATGCGGTGAAGGCTGTTTGCTACAAATAAGGGGAGGGTATCTCGATGCCGATCAATATCACGATGCCCGCCCTCTCTCCGACCATGGAAGAAGGCAATCTTTCCAAGTGGCTGGTCAAGGAAGGCGACACCGTCAAATCCGGCGATGTGATCGCCGAGATCGAGACCGACAAGGCGACGATGGAAGTCGAAGCCGTCGATGAAGGCACGGTCGCCAAGCTGGTAGTCCCGGCCGGGACCGAGGGCGTTAAGGTCAATGCGCTGATCGCCGTTCTCGCCGCCGATGGCGAAGATGTCGCCGCTGCCGCAAGTGGTGCAGGTTCCGCCGCTCCGGCCAAGGCTGAGGCCGCACCTGCGCCGAAGGCCGACGCTGCGCCGGCGAAGGCTGAGGCCGCTCCGGCCGCGGCACCGGCGCCTGCCGCAGCACCCGCGGCCGTTTCATCAGGTGGCAACCGCACCTTCTCTTCGCCGCTCGCCCGCCGGCTGGCCAAGGAAGCTGGTATCGACTTGTCGGCCGTCGCCGGTTCCGGTCCGCATGGCCGCGTGATCAAGAGCGATATCGAAGCTGCCGTTGCAGGTGGTGGCGCCAAGGCTGCTGCCGCTCCCGCCGCTGCTGCTCCTCAGGCTGCAGCCGCGCCGGCTCCGGCCGCCGCGCCGAAGGGTGCCTCCGAGGAAGCCGTGCTCAAGCTCTTCGAGCCGGGCTCCTACGAGCTTGTGCCGCATGACGGCATGCGCAAGACGATCGCCCGGCGCCTCGTCGAATCCAAGCAGACGATCCCGCATTTCTACGTGAGCGTCGATTGCGAGCTCGACGCTCTGATGGCGCTGCGTGCCCAGCTCAACGATGCGGCGCCGCGCAAGGACAACGCTCCGGCCTACAAGCTCTCGGTCAACGACATGGTCATCAAGGCCATGGCGCTGGCGCTGCGCGACGTTCCGGACGCCAATGTGTCGTGGACCGACAATAACATGATCAAGCACAAGCACGCCGACGTCGGCGTCGCCGTGTCGATCCCGGGCGGCCTGATCACGCCGATCATCCGCAAGGCCGAGCAGAAGACCCTGTCTGTCATCTCCAATGAGATGCGCGATCTCGGCAAGCGGGCCAAGGACCGCAAGCTGAAGCCCGAGGAATATCAGGGCGGCACGAGTTCTGTGTCGAACATGGGCATGATGGGCGTGAAGAACTTCGCCGCCGTCGTCAACCCGCCGCATGCGACGATCCTCGCGGTCGGCGCCGGCGAGCAGCGGGTGGTCGTCAAGAACGGCGAAATGGCGATCGCCACCGTGATGTCGGTGACGCTGTCGACCGACCATCGCTGCGTCGACGGCGCCCTCGGCGCCGAGTTGCTCCAGGCCTTCAAGGGCTATATCGAAAACCCGATGGGCTTGCTTGTCTGATAGCGAAGCGGAGGCGGAAATGACCAAGACCGTTCTTTGCTATGGTGACTCGCTGACCTGGGGTCATGACCCTGAGACAATCGGCCGTCATGAGTACAAGAACCGTTGGCCGAGCGTGCTTCAGGCAGCGCTCGGCAGCGAGGCGCGTGTTATTGCCGAAGGGCTGAACGGTCGCACCACCGCTTTCGACGACCACCTCGCCGATTGCGACCGCAATGGTGCGCGAGTCCTGCCGACGATCCTGCAGACGCATGCGCCGCTCGACCTCGTCATCCTGCTGCTCGGCACCAACGACATGAAGCCTGTTGTGGCTGGCTCCGCCTTTGCCGCTTGCCAGGGCATCAGCCGGCTTGTGCGACTGATCCGCAATCACGCCTGGCCCTTTGAATTCGACGGGCCGGAGATCCTGATCGTAGCGCCGCCGGCGATCTGCGCGACCGGCAATGTGCCCTTCGCCGCATCCTTTCCCGGCGGCATCGAGGAATCGGCGAAGCTCGCAACGCTCTATCGCGACCTTGCCGACGAGCTTGGTTGTGGCTTTTTCGATGGCAATTCTGTCGCCAAGACCACGCCGATCGACGGCATTCACCTCGATGCGGAAAACACGCGGGCGCTCGGGCGCGGGCTGGAATCGATCGTGCGGATGATGCTGGGGATCTGAAAAACTGGTTCACCGGCAGTCTCGGCGCGTTTATCGCCATATGCGCGGCATCGGCCTCGGACGCAGGCTGCTGGACGATCCGAAAGGGCTGGTCGCCGCCAGTCAGGCTGGTCGCAGCAAGCGATAATGAGGCGGCTTTGTCGCTTATGTAAGAAACGGATTCTTGGAGGGCTGCCCGCGCTGGTGCCGTGCCGCTCTTCGAAAACAGCAATAGGCACGCGTGGGTGCTCATGACCCGCAGCGCAGCATAGCAAAGGCAGGAAACACATGGCTGAATCCTACGACGTCATCATCATCGGCTCCGGTCCCGGCGGCTATGTCGCCGCCATTCGCGCGGCCCAGCTCGGGCTTAAGACGGCGATCGTCGAGCGCGAGCATATGGGCGGCATCTGCCTGAACTGGGGCTGCATACCGACGAAGGCGCTGTTGCGTTCGGCCGAGGTGCTCGATCACGCCAATCACTTCAAGGATTTCGGCCTGGTTCTTGAAGGCACGGTCAAGCCGGATGCCAAGGCCGTCGTCGGCCGCTCGCGCGCTGTTTCCGCCCGTCTCAACGCCGGCGTCGGTTTCCTGATGAAGAAGAACAAGATCGACATCATCTGGGGCGAAGGCAAGCTGACAAAGCCCGGCGAGATCGTCGTCGGCAAGTCGTCGAAACCGGTGGTCGAGCCGCAGCACCCGCTGCCGAAAAACGTCAAGGGCGAAGGCACCTATACCGCCAAGCACATCATCATCGCGACCGGCGCCCGTCCGCGCGCGCTGCCCGGCATCGAGCCCGACGGCAAGCTGATCTGGACCTATTTCGAGGCGCTGAAGCCGGATGTGCTGCCGAAGTCGCTGATCGTCATGGGCTCGGGTGCGATCGGCATCGAATTTGCAAGCTTCTATCGCTCGATGGGCGTCGACGTCACGGTGGTGGAAGTGATGCCGACCATCATGCCGGTCGAGGATGCCGAAATCACCGCCATCGCCCGCAAGCAGCTGGAAAAGCGCGGCCTCAAGATCTTCACCAGCGCCAAGGTGACCAAGGTCGAGAAGGCGGGAAACAGCATCACCGCCCATGTCGAGACTGCAGACGGCAAGGTCCAGCAGATCACTGCCGACCGGATGATTTCGGCTGTCGGCGTTCAGGGCAATATCGAAAACCTCGGCCTGGAGGCGCTCGGCATCAAGACCGACCGCGGCTGCGTCGTCGCCGACGGTTACGGCAAGACCAATGTGGCAGGCATCTATGCGATCGGCGATGTCGCCGGCCCGCCGATGCTGGCCCACAAGGCCGAGCATGAGGGCGTCGTCTGCGTCGAAAAAATCGCCGGCCTGCCGAATGTTCATCCCACCGACAAGGGGAAGGTGCCGGGCTGCACCTATTGCAATCCGCAGGTCGCCTCCGTCGGCCATACGGAAGCCAAGGCCAAGGAGCTGGGCCGCGATATCCGCGTCGGTCGCTTCTCCTTCGCGGCGAACGGCAAGGCGATCGCTCTCGGCGAAGACCAGGGCATGGTCAAGGTGATCTTCGACAAGAAGACCGGCGAACTGCTCGGCGCCCACATGGTTGGCGCCGAAGTCACCGAGCTCATCCAGGGCTTCGTCGTCGCGATGAACCTCGAAACGACCGAGGAAGAACTGATGCATACCATCTTCCCTCATCCGACCGTATCCGAGACGATGAAGGAAGCGGTGCTCGATGCTTACGGTCGTGTACTGAACGCTTGAGAATTTTCGGGGCGCTGCCCTTTTCTCGGAGTGGAAAGCCACTCCGGTCGGGTGGAAAAGGCGAAAGGAAATCATCATGTCTCTGGAGACGCAGGCGTTGCTGGTGTTTTTGCTGATCGGCCTGGTTGCGGGCTTCCTGGCAAGTCTGGTCGTCGGTGGCGGCGGTTTGATCAGATGCCTGCTGAGCGGCATCATCGGCGCCTTCGTCGGCGGCTATTTGTTCAGCGCGCTCGGCATTTCGCTGGGCATTGAAAATGCGCTGGTCGTGCAGATCATCCACGCCACCGTCGGCGCCATCATCGTGGTGCTGGTCGCCAGAGCGGTCGCTTAGCGCAGATTGAGGGCAGGACAGGCATGGAGAGCGTGGGCTGGATTTCGGCAATCATCATCGGCGGACTTGCGGGCTGGCTGGCCGGCAAGCTGATGGATGCACGATATGGAATTTTCCTGAACATCGTGCTCGGCATTGTCGGCTCGGTTGTCGCCACCGCCATCCTCGCCCAGTTTCACGTTCAACTGGCCGGCGGACGGCTCGGCTATTTCGTGACGGGTTTCCTCGGCGCCTGCCTGCTGATATTCGTTGCGCGACTGGTGCGGCGCTAAATTGCGACGCGTCGTAGGGACTGTGCCGCTTAGGGCGGCGGAAAGCTGAGACTGCAATGGTGACCATTCTCGACACGATCAATCCCGACGCCAAGCGCGTGCGCCATCCTGAGAAGGCGCATCGGCCGGATACGGATGTCATGCGCAAGCCGGATTGGATCCGCGTCAAGGCGCCGACTTCCAAGGGCTATGCCGAGACACGCGCCATCGTGAAGGAGCACAAGCTCGTCACCGTCTGCGAGGAGGCCGGCTGCCCGAATATCGGCGAGTGCTGGGACAAGAAGCACGCGACCTTCATGATCATGGGTGAGATCTGTACCCGCGCCTGCGCCTTTTGCAACGTCGCGACCGGCAAGCCGAATGCGCTCGATATGGCCGAGCCTGAGAACGTCGCCAAGGCGGTCAAGGAGATGGGCCTCAGCCACGTCGTCATCACCTCGGTCGACCGCGACGATCTCGAGGACGGCGGTGCCGAGCACTTCGAAAAGGTGATTTGGGCGATCCGTGCCGCCTCGCCGGGAACGACGATCGAGATCCTGACGCCTGATTTCCTGAAGAAGCCGGGCGCCCTGGAGCGCGTGGTCGCCGCCAAACCCGACGTCTTCAACCACAATATGGAAACGGTGGCCGGCAACTATCTGACGGTTCGCCCCGGCGCCCGTTATTTCCATTCCATCCGCCTGCTGCAGCGGGTGAAGGAACTCGATCCCACCATGTTCACCAAGTCAGGCATCATGGTCGGCCTTGGCGAGGAGCGCAATGAAGTGCTGCAGCTGATGGACGACCTGCGCACAGCCGATGTCGACTTCCTGACGATCGGCCAATACCTGCAGCCGACCCGCAAGCACCACAAGGTCGAAAGCTTCGTCACGCCCGACGAGTTCAAGTCTTACGAGACGGTCGCCTACAGCAAGGGCTTCCTGATGGTCGCCTCCAGCCCGCTGACCCGCTCGTCTCACCACGCCGGTGATGATTTTGCCCGGCTGAGAGCGGCGCGTGAGAAGAAGCTGCTGCTGGCTGCCGAGTAGGATCTGTGCTGCCAACTTCTCTTTCGTCATGCTCGGCCTTGAGCAGGCTTGTCCCCAGCATCTACAGCCGGTTGACGCGTTGCAGCTCCTCGGCACAAGTCCGAGTATAGCGCCGAGTAGGGAGCGAGGTTAGGCAACAAACTGACCGCGGTGGTTTATGCCACGGTTTTCGTTGGGCAGCCAATGAACGTCACATCCGGTTTGAAATTGGCCGACACCGATCGTATCCTGGTGATCGGTTGCCCTGGGAGCGGCAAGAGCACGCTGGCAAAGCGGCTCTCGCGAGCACTCGATCTTCACTACGTTTCAATGGACCGCGATTTTTACTGGCTGCCGGGCTGGAGAAAGAGGCCGCGCGACGAGATTGACCGTCTTATCGCCGATGCCGTGACAGAAGAGCGCTGGATCATGGATGGAACCGGCCTCAATTCCTTTCATCTTCGCCTGCCGCGTGCCGAGGCCGTTATTTGGCTTCGTCTGCCGAGATATGCATGCCTGTGGGGAGTGATATCGAGAGCGTTTCGCCATCTCGGACGAAATCGCCCCGAATTGCCCGCCGGCTGTCCCGAACGCATTTCGCTGGAGATGCTTGCCTATGTCTGGAATTTCGAACGGGATGCCGCCCCCTTGATCGAAGCAGGGCTTCGGGAGTATGGACTGGCCAAATCCACCGTCATCATAAGATCGCGCCACGCAGCTCGCCAGTTCGCCGCTCTTCGCGCTTAGGCGCATGACCGCCAACGGCAGCGGCGGACACGGAGTTATCTGATGGATCAGAGAGCAGAGCTGCCGCAGCGTCAGCAGATCGCCGACCTCAAGCAGGCGGCGGAGCATATCCGAAGAGCCCGGCGCATTCTCGTGGTGGGCTGCTCGGGCGGCGGGAAATCAACTCTTTCGCTGAAGATCGCCAAGCGCTTCGGACTTCCGTATATTTCGCTCGACCGGGACGTTTTCTGGCTTCCCGGCTGGGTGGCGCGCGACAGGGCGGAGCAGCGAAGAATCATCGCCAGCCGCATCCTCGAAGAACGCTGGATCATGGACGGCACCAACCCGTCCTCACTGGACATCAGGCTGCCGCGGACCGATATCGTAATCTGGGTCCGCATGCCGAGGCTTCTCTGCATTTGGGGTGCGGTCAGCCGATGGGCGAAATGGATTGGCCGCACACGCCCGGAAATGGCACAGGGTTGCATCGAAAAGGTCGATTTAGAATTCCTGCGGTTCATCTGGACCTTCGAGGAGAAATTTGCGCCGCGCGTTGCCGCCGGCCTCGCCGAATATGGCCCCGATGTGCCGGTTCTTCAGCTAAAATCCCGCAGCCGGATGGGCGAACTCCTTGATCTTCTGGACGCGCCCGCTTAAGTGCCGCCTATGCCGCAATTCGAAACGCACCGTTCCGTCCAGCACACGCCCGACCAGATGTTCGATCTCGTTGCCGATGTCGAGCGTTATCCCGAATTCCTGCCGCTCTGCGAAGCGCTTTCCGTCAGGAGCCGCAAGGAGCGCGACGGCAAGATCCTGCTCGTGGCCGACATGACCGTCGGTTATAAGGCAATCCGCGAGACCTTCACGACCCAGGTACTGTTGAACCGGGCCGAGCGCGTCATCGAGGTCAAATATATCGACGGCCCATTCAAATATCTGGAAAACCGGTGGCATTTCGCCGAAACTCCCGCCGGTGGCTGCACGATCAATTTTTTCATCGACTACGAGTTCAAGAGCCGCATTCTGGGCGCGCTGATGGGTTCGATGTTCGATCGCGCGTTCCGCATGTTCACCGAAGCCTTCGAAACAAGGGCGAACAGAATCTACATCAAAGTGTGACGGCGATCGCAGCCGGCGTCAGTCGGGCAGCAGCGAATGCACCATCTCCAGCGCCGTCCGTACTGTTGCCAGCCGCACAGCGCTGCGGCCGATATCGCCGTACAGCATCTTTCGGTGGACGGATGCGCCGGTGCGCGACCTGGCGGCAAGATGCACGAGCCCAACCGGTTTTTCCGCCGACCCGCCACCGGGGCCCGCAATGCCGGTGACGGCGATGGCGATCGCGGCGCGCGAGCGGAACAGGGCACCATGCGCCATCTGCCGGGCGGTCTCTTCGGAAACCGCACCGAAGCCCAGCAGCGTTTGCTCCTGCACCCCAAGCAGTTCCATCTTCGCCGTGTTCGTATAGGTGACGAAGCCGCGGTCGACGACCGCAGACGAGCCCGATATTTCAGTCAGCGCCCCGGCGATCAGCCCGCCGGTGCAGGATTCGGCCGTCGAGATCATCAGCCCGGCAGCCGTGAAGTCGCGGATGATCGCCTCTGCCGCCGACTGGATATCCTCGGGAAAAAGGCTCATCGCTTCATTCCCCGATAGACGACGGTCGCCGTGGCGATCGCCGCAATACCTTCGCGCCGGCCGACGAAGCCGATCTTCTCATTGGTCGTCGCCTTGACCGAGCATCGTTCGAGATCGATGCCGAGATATTCGGACAGTCTTGCCCGCATGGCGTCGCGATGCGGCCCCACCTTCGGCGCCTCGGCGATCAGCGAGACGTCGGCATTCATGATCGTGCCGCCGCGTTCGCGTACGATCCGGGCGGCATGCTCGATGAAGATCTTCGAAGCCGCTCCCTTCCATTGCGGGTCGGATGGCGGGAAGTGATCGCCGATATCGCCGGCGCCGCAGGTGGCAAGCAGCGCGTCTGTCAGCGCATGCAGTGCGACGTCGGCATCGGAATGGCCCTTGAGCTTCTGATCATGCGGAATGAACACGCCGCAGAGGGTCACGCCGTCGCCCGCTTCGAGCTGGTGCACGTCATAGCCGTTGCCGGTGCGCACGTCGGGAAGCAGCGGGGCCGAGAGCTTGTCGTCAGCCTTGCTGATATCGCTCTTGACCGTCAGCTTGACGTTGTCGGCCGTGCCTTCGACGATCGTCACCGGAATGCCCGCCCATTCGGCGATCGAGGCATCGTCGGTGAAATCGCTTCGCCCGCTCGCCGCCGCCTTCTCATGCGCGTCGAGAATGGTTTCGAAGACGAAGGATTGCGGCGTCTGCGCCGCATAGAGGTGCTCGCGCGCAACCGTCGCCAATACGGTGCCGGCGCTGTCGGCGCGTTTCAGCGTATCGGTTACCGGCATTGCCGGCAGCACCGCCTGCGCGCCATTGGCGAGACGCTCGGCGGTGCGGTCGAGCAGCCCATGGTCGAAGAAGGGCCGCACCGCATCGTGGATCAGCACATGGCTGACATTCTTGTCCTTGAGGTATCGGAGACCGGCAAGCACGGACTGCTGTCGGGTCGGGCCGCCATGCACCGTTTCGATCGGCGCGGAAGGGCCCATATGGTGCAAGGCTCCCGCAAACAGCGCCTCGTCATCGGGATGGATGACGACGACGATCCGGGTTGCAGCTTCCCATGTCATGAAGTTTTCAAGCGTATGGACGATAACCGGCTTGCCGCCGATAATGCGATATTGCTTGGGGCCTTCCGTGGAGGATCCGGCGCGCTCGCCACGGCCGGCGGCAACGATGACAATTCCAGCCGATATCGGTTGCTTGGACGGCATTTGCAGCATAAACCCCTAAATTATGCGGAATTGACCGGAGTGCTCTAACCTCTTGCTGGAAGCTTTTCCAGCATCTGCCCTGAAAAATATCGATTTCGATCCGAGCCCCCTTGGCAAAGGCAGCGATCTGTGGCTAAAAATAATGCAGCTCCATGGTGTGCCTGAAAGATAATCATTTGATTTGCAAGGATCTCGCAGCGCCTTTCCGAATCGGACCCGTGTCCGTGCGGAACCGCGTTGTGCTGGCGCCGATGTCCGGCGTCACGGACATGCCCTTCCGTGAGCTTGCCTGGCGCTTCGGCGCCGGCCTCGTCGTTACCGAGATGGTGGCGAGCCGCGAGTTGGTCAATGACACCGCCGAATCCTGGTCGCGGCTGAAGGCTGCCGGCTTCCGGCCGCATATGGTGCAACTCGCCGGGCGCGAAGCGCACTGGATGGCGGAAGCGGCGAAGATCGCGGCCGATCATGGCGCCGACATCATCGACATCAACATGGGCTGTCCGGCAAAGAAGGTGATCGGCGGTTATTCCGGCTCGGCGCTGATGCGCGATCCCGATCACGCGCTCGGCCTGATAGAGGCGACGGTCCAGGCCGTGGACATTCCGGTGACGCTGAAGATGCGCCTCGGCTGGGACGAGAATTCCATCAATGCGCCCGAGATTGCCCGCCGCGCCGAGGCGGCCGGCATCCAGTTGGTGACCATCCACGGCCGCACCCGCATGCAATTTTACGAAGGTCGCGCCGATTGGGACGCGATCCGCGCTGTCCGCGAGGTGATATCCGTTCCGCTGATCGCCAATGGCGACGTCGAGACTGCTGACGACGCGCAGGATATCCTGCGCCGCTCCGGCGCCGATGCCGTCATGATCGGCCGGGGCTGCCAGGGCAGGCCGTGGCATGCCGGCGTGCTCGCCGGAGCGGCAGAACCGCGACGCGAAGAGATTGCCGATATCGCCGTCGAACATTACCGAATGATGCTCGATTTCTATGGTGAGGCGGTGGCGATCCGTCATGCCCGCAAGCATCTCGGCTGGTATCTTGAGCGGTTTGCTCCCGCGCTTGTCGGTGGCGAGAAGGCAGACATCATGACCTCGCGTGACCCGCGTGAGGTGGCCGCGCGCCTTTATGACGCATTGGCCGCAGGTGCGCTCGACAGCCGGGAGGCGGCATGACGAAGGATATGACATCTCCGCCTGACCACGCCGGCGGATCCGTTGCCATGGCCGTGCTGAACGCCATCCAGAACCCAGTGGTCATGGTCGATGAATCCGGTTTCGTCGCCTTCGCCAATTGGGAGGCGGAAGCATTCTTTGGCGCGAGCGCCTCGCATCTGGCGCGTTATCGGATTTCGACCTTCATTCCCTTCGGCAGTCCGCTGCTCGCCCTGATCGACCAGGTGCGTGAGCGCAAGGCGCCTGTCAACGAATACCGTGTCGACCTGAGTTCCCCGCGCCTCGGCCAGGACAAGCTCGTCGATCTCTATGTCGCTCCGGTGCTGAGCGAACCCGGCGCCGTTGTCATCGTCTTCCAGGAACGCTCGATGGCCGACAAGATCGATCGGCAGCTGACGCATCGCGCTGCCGCCCGTTCCGTGACCGGACTTGCCTCCATGCTGGCGCATGAGATCAAGAACCCGCTCTCCGGCATCCGCGGTGCTGCCCAGCTGCTTGAACAGTCCGTGATCGACGACGACCGGGCGCTGACCCGGCTGATCTGTGACGAGACCGACCGCATCGTCTCGCTAGTCGACCGCATGGAAGTCTTTTCCGACGAACGCCCGGTCGACCGCATGCCGGTCAACATCCACTCCGTGCTGGATCACGTGAAGGCCGTCGCCAAGGCGGGCTTTGCCCGCAACATCCGTATCACCGAGAGTTACGACCCGTCGCTGCCCGCGGTCTATGCCAATCGCGACCAGCTCGTCCAGGTCTTCCTCAATCTGGTGAAGAACGCCGCCGAAGCGGTCGGCGACCGGCCGGACGGCGAGATCATGCTGACGACCGCCTATCGTCCGGGCATCCGTCTTTCGGTTGCCGGCACGCGCGAAAAGATTTCGCTGCCGCTGGAGTTCTGCGTCCATGACAATGGTCCGGGCGTCCCGGCCGACCTGTTGCCGCATCTCTTCGATCCCTTCATCACCACCAAGACGAACGGCAGCGGCCTCGGCCTTGCGCTGGTCGCCAAGATCATCGGCGATCACGGCGGCATCATCGAATGCGACAGCCAGAACAGCCGCACGACTTTCCGCGTTCTCATGCCGGCGTCGAAGGACGCCTCGCTCGAGGATGCCTCTTCCGTAAGCTCGACAGGACCTTCTCGATGACAGCCACGATCCTCGTTGCAGATGATGATGCCGCCATACGCACCGTGCTCAACCAGGCTTTGAGCCGCGCCGGTTATGACGTTCGCATCACCTCCAACGCCGCAACGCTGTGGCGCTGGATTTCGGCGGGCGAGGGCGATCTTGTCGTCACCGACGTGGTGATGCCCGACGAGAACGCATTCGACCTATTGCCGCGTATCAAGAAGGCCCGTCCGGATCTGCCGGTCCTCGTCATGAGCGCCCAGAACACCTTCATGACCGCCATCAAGGCGTCCGAGAAGGGCGCCTATGATTATCTGCCGAAGCCTTTCGACCTGACAGAACTCATCGGCATTATCGGCCGGGCTCTGGCCGAGCCGAAGCGCAAGCCCGCCAAGCTCGAGGAGGACATGCAGGACGGCATGCCGCTGGTCGGCCGCTCGGCGGCGATGCAGGAAATCTATCGCGTGCTCGCTCGGCTGATGCAGACCGACCTGACGCTGATGATCACCGGCGAATCCGGCACCGGCAAGGAGCTTGTCGCCCGCGCCCTGCACGATTACGGCAAGCGCCGCAACGGCCCCTTCGTGGCGATCAACATGGCGGCGATCCCGCGCGACCTGATCGAATCGGAACTCTTCGGTCACGAGAAGGGCGCCTTCACCGGTGCCCAGACCCGCTCGACCGGCCGATTCGAGCAGGCCGAAGGCGGCACGCTCTTCCTCGATGAAATCGGCGACATGCCGATGGACGCCCAGACCCGGCTTCTACGCGTGCTGCAGCAGGGCGAATACACCACCGTCGGCGGCCGCACGCCGATCCGTACCGACGTGCGCATCGTTGCCGCCACCAACAAGGATCTGAAGCAGGCGATCAATCAGGGCCTGTTCCGTGAGGATCTCTACTACCGCCTCAACGTCGTGCCGCTGCGCCTGCCGCCGCTGCGCGACCGCGCCGAGGACATTCCCGATCTCGTGCGCCATTTCATTCAGCAGGCGGAAAAGGAGGGCCTCGGCTCCAAGCGCTTCGATCAGGAAGCGTTGGAGCTGATGAAGGCCTATGCCTGGCCGGGCAACGTCCGCGAGCTGGAAAATCTGATCCGCCGCCTGATGGCGCTCTATCCGCAGGATGTCATCACCCGCGAGATCATCGATGCCGAGCTGCGCTCCGACGTGCCCGACAGCCCGATCGACAAGGGGCCGATCCGCAATGGTTCGATGACGATCGCTCAGGCGGTCGAGGAGAACATGCGCACCTATTTCTCCAGTTTCGGCGACAACCTGCCGCCGCCCGGCCTCTATGACCGCGTGCTGACCGAAATGGAATATCCGCTGATTCTCGCCGCGCTCACGGCAACCCGCGGCAATCAGATCAAGGCGGCCGATCTTCTCGGGCTCAACCGCAACACCCTGCGCAAGAAAATCAGAGAACTCGGCGTCTCTGTCTACAGAAGCTCCCGCACCGCCTGAAGAAAAGGCGGTGGGCTCCTCGTCTGCCCACCGCCACTCCTCCCCAGTATCCGCCGCCACGGTCGGGAACAAAACTTAATCTATCCAAGCTCCGTCGCGATTTGTATCTGCGCCGGCAAACAAAAGCGCAGTGTCATCCGGCGGTCACATAGTATTTGTGAGCTATTGTTTGCCGTTCGCGAAATGTCATTGAAGTTGCTGCATTCGCCGCCGCCACGCCTGTGGATAAGCTGTGGATAACAGGCGGATGAGATAGGGAGGTCGCGGCCAATTACGTCCGCAATCCGCGTGCATGTTGCCAATTTGTTCCAATGTTATCGCCGACGTTCCTCGCGATCAGCCTGGCGAAACGACCGCCAACACGGCCCGCTTCGCAGCGGCAACGGCCCCAGCGAGGAAGCCGGCTTCAATCGCGCTCGTTTCGCTGCCGGCCATAAACAGTCGCTGGCCCCATAGTCCGGAGAGCGAGTTCGCGTCCTCAGCCGACAAATGTCCAGTTGCAAGGCGGTCACGGCTTGTCGCAGTCAATGGATCGGCCGCCCAGTCTTTCAAAAGCGTGCTGCGCGGTTCAGATGCGCCCGCACCGAAGATTCGAGCGAACTGAGCAAGGCAGGCCTTCTTCAACGCCTCGTCACCCAATGCCGCTCGCTGGTCAGCGCCAATACCGATGAAGCCAAAGAGCGCGGCCTTTCCGTTGGCGAGGGTAGCGTCATGCATTTCGACCATGGGCCCGACCATGCTCTGGGCCGTCCCCGACAATCCGTCGTCACGCCAGAAGGGCCGATTATATATCGCGAAGAACTTGGCGTGCGGCGCCATCCAAGTCGGAGTATCCCGCCAACGAGCCAAGGTGGATTGCTCTTGTGGCGGCGTGAAAGTCACATTTGCCTCGAGCAGTCGAGGCGGAAGGGCGCAAATTACCTTTGATGCGTGGACCACCGCAGCCATGCCGTCCGGAGTCTTCAAGGTGATCTCCACGCCTTCGCCGGTAAGCGCCATGGCCGACACATGGGTGTTGAGTCGAATTCTGTCGGCAGGAATGTCTCGTTCCAGAGCTCGCACCAGCGCCGCCGAACCGCCGGTCAGCCGGAGAGATTTTCCTTGCTGTTCGACAGGGCGATACCTTTGCGGTCCTTCGCGCGACATTCGCTCGAAGATCACATCGCCATTGTTATTTTGCGAGAACGACTGGAGCCCCAGTTCGGAGACGAGGTCCGCCATATCAGGTTGCATCATCGGCCAAAACCAGGAGGGGCCGAGATCGAACCCGTCGTCAGTAGGCATTCCATGTTCGTCTGATGTCAGGATGCGGCCGCCCAGCCGATCCCGTGCTTCAAGCAAGAGAAAATCGATACCCATCGACTTGAGGGCCCGTGCCGCGCAGAGCCCGGCGAGCCCCGCGCCGACGATAGCGACTTCGCATCTTTTCATCAAAGTACCTCTGGCCCGCCGGCAGAATGCGGAAGCGAGCGAATTCCAGCGCGGGCTCTATTTACAGGACCGCGCAGGCCGGCGTCCAGCACAAAGGTGCCGAGCACAGGGGTGATCTCCTAAGATGGGAGCTTCAGAACATCGGCGTGCTGCAATGGTGCGTTTTTAATCCATGCATATGCACCTTCTGGACCGGCGTTCGCCACCAGACCGTCACCTTGAGGCAGCCGCATCCAGCTCTGGGATCGAAGTCGCTCCGTCCCAACGGACAGTTCGCCTTCGAGAACCAGCAGTTCCAATCCACGAGGATTCGAAAGATTGATCGAGGCGTTGCTGCCCCACCTTTGAAGATAGACCCGCTCATGGCCGTCATCGAACAGGATCGTTGCGGAGCCCGTATCCTCGGAAACAAAAGGCTCTCCTTCGCCAGGTCTGCGAAGGATTTGCGCGTCGTCGCCCTCCCGAAACTGCCAGAGCTTCACGAAGATAATGCACCCGTCAACGGATGCCGGCGCATGAGATGTACCTGGGGGATTTCGAAAGTATGATCCGGCCGGGAAACGACCGTGTTCATCCTCGAATATCCCATCGAGTACCAATATTTCTTCGCCCCCCGTGTGCGTATGCGACGGAAATACGCTGCCTGCGGCGTAGCGGACAATCGATGTCGCCCGAGCCACTTCCTCGCCGACGCGGTAAAGCATCCGACGATCAACTCCGCGAGCGGGGCTCGCAACCCAATCCAGTTTCGCAGCATGGACAACGACCGGTTTGGTGAAATCATCATTGAGACGCATCGTTCTTCTCCATCGTCAGCACCACCCGAAACTTGACGTCACCGGACTTCATCTTTTCGAAGGCACGCGTAGCCTGTTCGAACGGCATCGTTTCGAACAGCGGACGCACGCCAACGAGGACCGAAAAATCCAACGTTTTTTCGTTCTCGAAAGGCGATCCCGTGATCGAGCCCAACACACTGCGCTCACCACCGACCAGAGATCCGGACGACACGGTCAAGGGGTCCTTTCCGATGCCAAGGGCGACAATTCGACCTTGAGCCGCGATTCCTGGCATTAATGCAGAAACCATCTGCAGGTCTCCAATGGTGGAAACGACGGCCTTCGCACCACCCAGGCTCTGCAAACGCTCGACTGCGTTTTCCTTGGCCGCATTGATATAGTCATAGGCTCCGAGCGACCTCGCATCGTCGGCAATGTCATCGCCGCGTCCGACGGCAATCACTTTGAAGCCCATCTTGCGGGCATATTGTAGAGCCATGTGGCCAAGACCGCCTATGCCGATAATGGCCACGACGTCACCCGCTTCCGCGCCGCATTTCTTCAGGGCGTTGAACGTCGCCAGACCCGCGCATAGGATCGGCGCAGCCTCCTCTGCAGTGAGCTCGTCGGGGATCGAGACCAGTCCGGTATTTCGAGCGATCATCATCTCTGCATAACCGCCGTCACAGGTCACGCCGACGACAGGCTGGTTCGTGCATAGCTGAAATTGGCCGCTTCGGCACGGATCGCATTCGTTGCAGTGACCGCCAAGGCGGCCGACGCCAACTCTTTGGCCGATCTTCCATCGGCCGGGCGTACCCCGTCCGATTGAAGCAATCCTGCCTACGACTTCGTGACCCGGCACGCGAGGCAAGCGGCCATTGGTGTCCGGCCCCTCAATGTCTTTGGCGTCCGCACCGCAGATTCCGCAGGCATCGACCTCGATCAGCACCTCGCCAGCGCCCGGCGTCGGAATAGCGCGTTCCACCAGCTCAAGCGTGCCCGGGCTCGTCACCTGCATCGCGCGATATGTTCGTTTCATTTGAACCTCCAGGGATTTCACAAGTGGGATGCCGATGCCGAGGGCTTGGAAAAGCGTTGCCACATGCGTTTGATGTCTGCCGCGACACGCAGAGCCGCTTCAGCCCCTCCTTCTAAGTAGCCCGGGTTCGTCATGCTGGTTTCGGAACCAGCCAGCATCAGCACTGGCGCCCAGTCTCCCGATACCCATGGCCGGGTATCGGGGAGGGGGTGGCCAGTGGCAATCAAGTCTTCCTCGGTCGCCGTCAGCGCGTCGGCGGCCCAGTCTTTGTATAAGGTCGCCACAGGTGTCCGAGCCTTGTCTCCGAACAGCCGGACGAACTGTTGAACAGCCGCTTGAATGATTGGTTCCGGCCCGATCCGCCGACGCTCTGTGGCATTTACGCCGATGAAGCCGAACAGAGCTGCCTTGCCGGACGATGTCGTCGCGTCATGTATTTCCCCGAGAGGGCCAATCATACTCTGCGCCGCACCGGAGAGCCCATCTCTTTGCCAAAATGCTTCGTCGTAGATTGCGAAAAACTTGGCATGCGGAGCCATCCAGGTCGGCGTTGAACGCCATCGCCGGGCCAGCGCAGGATCGACGGGCGGTTCGAACTTGATCGAACGATCGATAAGGCGGGGCGGCATTGCGAGCACCACGATCGCCGCCTCCATCGTCTCGGCCGTTCCATCCGGCCTCTCGAGCGTTGCCGAGACCAAGCCGCCGATACGGGCAAGCCCGGTGACTCCAGTGCCGAGCCGTATATGTTCAGGAGTAATTCGGCTTTTCAACGCCGCGATAATAGAGGCCGTGCCACCCATGATCCGCATGGATCGCGGTTCGCGTTGCAAAGCTGGAAAGCGTTGAGGCGCGACGCTTGCCGACCGTTCAAAGACGATGTCGCCATCGTCGTTCTGCGGAAAAAGCCGGATGCCAAAACTTTCCGCCAGAGAACAGAGGACTGGCTGTATCTCCGGCCACACCCAGGATGGGCCGAGATCGAATCCGTCTTCAGACGGCAATCCATCGATCCCCGCTGAAAGGATCCGGCCTCCCAGCCGGTCGCGTCCTTCGATGAGAACGAACTCGACGCCGGCCGACTGCATTGCATGAGCAAGCGTCAGCCCCGAAATGCCTCCGCCGACAATCACGACTGGCAGGCTCATCGACCGCCTCGAAGATAGGTCTCTTTGTTCAACATATCCGCTTCTCAAGACCTGGCCGCACAAGGACAGGTTTGATCGAAAGAAAAACTTTCGGTCTCCGCACAGCGCAATTGCCAGGCGACGCAACGCCTTATGCGCGTGGGAGACACGCCTTTGATGTCAGAATTGACCGAAGCTCATGAACTCGCAAACGCGAAGTTCTTCGTCTGTGGAAAAGAAAAACTATTCAGGTAAGGACCGCTCGGTGAGCGCTTCCTCGAAAAGCCAGTCCCGGAATGCGGCAAGACGTGGCAGTGCTGCAAAATCAG
Organism: Rhizobium sp. Nf11,1; assembly: GCF_050587665.1. Taxonomy (NCBI): domain Bacteria; kingdom Pseudomonadati; phylum Pseudomonadota; class Alphaproteobacteria; order Hyphomicrobiales; family Rhizobiaceae; genus Rhizobium; species Rhizobium sp. Nf11,1. The sequence goes on from NZ_JBOBHU010000017.1 coordinate 66,589, forward strand.
GCCGATAAGTGACGTAATAGGCCAGTGACGAAGCGGCGGATCGATCGGGAAACAACCTGACCAGCCGGCCGGCCGCCAAGTCATCATGAGCCAGGATGCTCCGGGCCAGAGCGACGCCGCGTCCATCGATGGCGGCTTGGAGCACGGCCGCCGAATTGTTGATCGTTAAACCCCTTGGCTGCGCCGTTTGAACGATGCCCATCGTCTTGAACCACAAATCCCACGTCATGAACCCGGAATTCGGATCGACCGAGACGTCGTGAATAAGCGTGCAGGCCGCAAGTTCGTCCGGCCGCCGCAATGTCAGGGAAGCCTTCAGCGCCGGAGAACATACCGGAAAAACCTCTTCCTCCATCAACTTCTCCGAAACCAGCCCAGGCCAGTCGCCGGCGCCGTACCGAACCCCGATATCGATGCCCTGCGCAGCATAGTCGGCGAGCTTCAGGCTGGTATCCAGGCGAATATCGACGTCCGGCACTCTCGCTTGAAACCGCTCGATTCTCGGAAGCAGCCACTTTGCCGCAAAGGCGGGACTGACTGTGACCGTGAGAACCCGACCAACCGCCCCTTCCTTCAGGCGCTCAAGCCCGAGGCTCAGTCGATCCAATCCTTGCCGGATGTCAGGCAAGGCTCGGTTTGCTGCTTCCGTCGGCATCAGCCGGGTCTTGCCGGCCGCCGTTCGATAAAAGAGGGGCGCGCCAATCCATTCTTCAAGGCCGCGCACGAGCTGCCCGACGGCAGGCGCCGTCACATGGAGCTCGGCGGCGGCTTCAACGAAGCTGCCATGCCTGGCGCTGGCCTCGAACGCGCGGAGAGCATTGAGATAAACGGGCGATTTCATGGAAACCTTATCTTTGCCGCGAGCGGAGTTTTTCGATGTTGTCAGCGTGGAGCGAAACTTTAAATTGCCTCGGCCTTCCCATGGCGGCGGCCGCAATGGCGGCTGAGGAGGTGTCGCCCCTCCTTGCATTATGGGTCAGTTTTTCTATTCCAGACAAGTCCGGCAAGCGCGTCGCAATAAGCTGCCTGGCCTAACGAATTGCAGGTGAACCATGATCGATGACCGCGCCAAGAACCGAAACACGTACGTCTTGGGGGCAAGCCAGGTCTTTGGTGGCGCCAATGGTCCGATTGTAATTTCCCTGGGTGGATTGGTCGGACAGCATCTGTCGTCCAACCCGGCGCTCGCGACGCTTCCCGTCAGTCTCTACAATGTCGGTCTGGCGCTCGGCACCCTTCCAGCCGCATACTTCATGCGCCGTCTTGGCCGACGCAATGCATATATACTTGGAGCTTTTCTGGGCATCGCCGGCGGTCTGATTGCCGCTGTGGGGATCGTCGCGAAGCTGTTCTTGGTCTTTTGCCTGGGAACAATGGCGGCCGGCTTCTACGGCTCTTATGTTCAAAGCTACAGGTTCGCAGCCGGCGATGAGATGTCGGGGGCGCAGCGGGACAAGGCCATTTCCCGGGTGATGGTGGGTGGCCTGCTTGCCGCTATCATTGGGCCTCAGCTCGTTATCTGGACGCGTGATTCATTGCCCGGCTTTACCTTTGCCGGCAGTTTTATCAGCCAGGCAGGTCTAGCGCTTCTCGCAATCCCACTGCTTCTGACCTACCGCAGCACGAGCCCTGCCGCGAAGGCCGGCCGAGGCGATGGCGGACGCAAACTATCCGAAATCCTCACCACGCCCCGCTATGTGCTGGCCGTGGCGGCGGGCGTGGTTTCCTACGGTCTCATGACCTTCGTCATGACGGCTGCACCAATCGCGATGGTCGGTCACGGCCATTCGATGGACAATGCCGCGCTCGGCATTCAATGGCACGTTCTTGCCATGTATGGCCCGAGCTTCCTGACGGGTCGTCTGATGGCGCGTTTCGGCAAAGAGAGGGTCACAGCCATCGGGCTGGTTCTCATCGGCGGTTCGGCGATGGTAGCGCTAGCCGGCCTCGATATCGGACATTTCTGGGGATCGCTTATCCTCCTGGGCATCGGCTGGAATTTTGGCTTCATCGGAGCAACGGCGATGGTTTCTGACTGCCACACCCCTGAGGAACGCGGCAAAGTTCAAGGGGCAAACGACTTCCTGGTGTTCGGCACCGTGGCGATGGCTTCGTTCTTTTCGGGCTCGCTGATGTTCAGCTCCGGCTGGGAGACAGTGAACTGGTTCGTGCTTCCAGCCGTCGCCTTGGTGCTCGTTCCGCTCGTATGGCAATCGGCGCGACTGCCAAGAACTGCATGATCCGAGATTACCGGCCGGTGCTCATCTTCGAAAGCCCAGAAGTGTCGCAACGGGCGCCGGCGCACCAAACTTTCTCAGACTGAGCTTTGCGGCCGCTGGGCGGCATCGATGAAGCCGCTGATATAGGAGACGGTCTGCTCTCCCCGACGAATTCCGAGGTTTATGCTTTTTCGGATTCCTGCCTCGCCAAGGCGGAGCGTTTTGATCGGCAGGTTGGCCGCCTCGTCTTGCAGCAGCCAATCGGGAAGCACCGTCACGCACCGCTTGGCGGCGACCAGCTGGAGCATGAGATCGACTGTTTCCGCCGTTCTGTGCCGACGGGGGCGGCAAAGCGCTGGAACCAGAAAGCGCGTATAAATATCCAGGCGCTCCAAACTCACCGGAACGGTAATAAGCTCCTCGTCGAGAAGGTCGTGGGGGTCGGCAATGCTCTTGGCGGCCAACGGATGGTCTTCATGAACCATGAGAACCAGTTCGTAGTCGAAAACCGGGGTGAACATAACATCCGGCAAATCGACCGGATCGGGCGTAATCAAAACGTCGATCTCATGCCCGATCAGCGCCGCGACGCCATCGAAGCGGAATGCCGTGCAGACCTCGAAATCAACCTCCGGCCATGCCGCAAGGAAGGGCGTTGAAATTTTCGTCAACCAGCGCTGACACGGGTGGCACTCCATGCCGACGCGGATCGCCCCACGCCGGCCGAGGGCGAAATCTCGAAGAACCCGTTCGGCGTGGTCAATTTGTGGAAGCAGTCGCTCCGCTACGCCAAGGAGATATTCGCCAGCCTGGGTCAGGCGCAGGCTGCGCCCCTTCTTCATCCAGACCTTGATGCCGTGGCGTTCTTCGAACTTCGCAATGGTGTGACTGAGCGCCGACTGGGTCACGTTGAGCTTGTCGGCGGCCGCCGTGACGCTACCACAACGGTCTACTTCCCGGAGGATGGAGAGGTGATGCCTGTCAATCATCTATGATCTCTGTTCATTGGTTGATGAATTTATACCATTTCCGCTCATAATGCGTTGCGGCTAACCTCTTCGTCAATCTCACCGCGGACCGCGTGAGCGAATGATTGAAGGGAAGCTCGTGAACCAGCAGGCTGTAGCAAAACACCTCGACCCGACTGAGGCGCTCGCGCCGTCGATCTTCGATGAGGTCGTTGATCGCAAGAACAGCAATTCCATGAAGTGGGCCTATGCCAGCAACATGCTCGCCGCCGATGAAGCGGCCGCCGATCCTCTGCCGATGTGGGTCGCCGACACCGATTTCAAGGCGCCGCAGGCGGTGATCGATGCCCTCCACGATGCTGTTTCGCACGGCGTCTTCGGATATCCGGGCGGAGCCACCGCTTCATACGTCGATGCCGTCGTTGGATGGCAGCAGAAGCGGTTCGGCTGGGACGTCGCCAGGGAATGGGTCCTTCAGACGTCGGGCATAATCACGACGCTCAAGACTGCCATACAGGCCTTCTCCGCTCCCGGCGATTCTATCTTGATCCAGCCGCCCGTTTACGCCCATTTCCACAATGACGTGCTTCTAAACGGGCGGCACCTTGCTTTCGCACCACTCGACTACGACGGCACGCACTACGCCTACAACGAAAAGACCTTTGAAGCCGCTATCCGGCCGGACACGAAAATCTTTATCCTGAGCCATCCGCACAATCCGACAGGCAATGTTTGGTCGGAGGCCGAGCTGCGGTCGATGGGCGAAATCTGCGCCCGCCACGACGTGCTGGTGATATCAGACGAGATTCACGAAGATCTCATTCTCAACAAGGCGAAGAAGCATATTCCCTTCGCCTCTCTATGTGAGGACTTTGCCCAGAACAGCATTACCTGCACGGCGCCGAGCAAGACCTTCAATCTGCCCGGCCTGCAGAGCGCTAATGTCTTCGTGCCCAACAAGAGACTCCGCGCCGAATTGCAGCGGCAATACGAGCGCAATGTTTTCCACCTGGTGAACGTGCTTGGAATGGTCGCTGCCGAAGCGGCCTATGCCCATGGCGAGCAGTGGGTCGAGGATATGCTCGAATATCTGCGCGGCAACCACAAGCATTTTGCCGATGCCATCAATGCCGCCGATCTTCGGTTGAAAGTCCTTCCGACGGACTCCCTCTATCTGGCCTGGATGGATTGCCGTGGTCTCGGCATGGACGCAGAGGCGTTGAACAAATTCATGCTGACCAGGGGACGAGTTTGGCTCGATAAGGGCCAGAAGTTCGGCATCGAAGGACACGGCTTCATGCGCATCAACCTGGGATGCCCTCGCTCCATCGTGGACGAAGCGATCCGCCGTATCACCTCTGCTGTCGCGGCAATCTAGGGGAGATTCGACCATGATCAACTCCGTCGAGAGCCGCCTGGAGAAGTTTGGCATAGAGCTTCCCGAACCGGCAAAGGCCGTCGCCTACTGAGCGCTGACCGCACGAACAAACCAGAAGAAGAAATCCGGGGAATGCGAGGCGCCCGCAATGGCTCCTCGGACAAAGAAACCGCCGTCGATGGACGGCTCAACTGGGAGAAGTCAATGAAATACAAGCTTATATTGGGAACGCTTTGCGCTGTTGTTGCCTCTTCGGCGGCGGCCAAGGCATCGACCCTCGAGGACGTCAAGGCGCGGGGGATATTGAACTGCGGCGTCAACACCGGTCTCGTCGGTTTTGCAGCCCCGGATGCCACCGGGAAATGGACAGGATTTGACGTTTCGATCTGCAAGGCGGTCGCCGCGGCGGTGCTCGGCGACGCGAGCAAGGTCAAGTATGTTCCCACGACCGGCCAGACCCGCCTGACGGCGCTGGCATCCGGCGAAATCGACCTTCTTTCTCGCAACACGACCTGGACCTTTTCGCGCGACGTCGATCTGAAGCTCACATTCGCCGGGACGAATTTTTACGATGGCCAGGCATTCATGGTCCCGAAGTCCGCCAGCATCAACTCGGCCAAAGACTTGAACGGGGCGACGATTTGCATCCAGACCGGCACGACGACGGAGTTGAATCTGGCGGAATACGCCAAGCTCAATGGGATCACCTACGATTCCGTTCCGGTGGAGTCGAGCGCTGAGGGACAACAGAAGTACATCGCCGGCGCGTGCGATGTTTACACAAGCGACGCATCCGACCTGGCCTCCGTACGCTCGAGCTTCAAGAACCCGGACGATCATGTCATCCTGCCGGAAATGATCTCCAAGGAGCCGCTCGGCCCCATCGTTCGCCAAGGTGACGAGCAATGGGCGGATATCGTCCATTGGACACTGAACGCCCTGATCGCGGCCGAAGAATTCGGCGTGACCAAGGCGAATGTCGATGAGATGGCGACGTCGTCCAACAACCCGGAAGTGAAACGGATATTGGGCGCCGAGGGCGATCTCGGCAAGCAGTTTGGCCTCGACAGTGCATGGGCCAAGCGAGCGATCGCTGTTGATGGCAATTACGGCGAGATCTTCGAGGCCAATCTTGGCGAGAAGACGCCTATCGCCATGCATCGCGGCCCGAACGCCCTGTGGAACAAGGGCGGCCTTCAGTACGCCCAGCCATTCCGTTGAGACGTCAAAGGCGCGGGCCAGGGCCCGCGCCTGTTCGGCGCGACAAAGCGTGTGCGCGATCACAGATCGCGGCGGTCATCCCCGGAGGAATGAATGGTGACTACCGATCTTGGTGCTCCGAGCGAGCCGTTTCGACTGCGAATGCTGCTCGATGATGGGCGATACCGGTCCTATACGATCCAGATTTTTGCGCTAATGTGCCTGATGCTGGGGGTGGCGTGGCTGGTTGATAATACCGCTCATAACCTTGCCGCCATGGGAAAGGACTACTCGTTTTCCTTCCTTTGGGCTCCTGCCGGTTACGACATCAATCAACGCCCGATCGAATATTCCAGCCAGATGAGCCATGCCCGGGCGGCTTTGGTCGGCTTTCTGAACACGGTCATTCTGGCGGCCATGTCATGCGTGACGGCCACGGTCATCGGCATTTTTGCCGGCGTCCTCAGGCTTTCCAACAATTGGATCGTTGCGCGGCTGATGACGATTTACGTCGAGCTGTTCCGAAACATCCCGGCACTCCTCTGGATTTTGGTCTTCGGTGCAATCATGACCGAGGCAGTGCCTGCGCCGAACGCGTTTCGGGGCGATCATCCCTCGGCAAACATGATTTTCGGTGCAATAGCCGTCACGAACCGCGGGGTCTACGCCCCGTCGCCGGCCTTGGCGGCTGATCTTGGCGTCGTCGATCTTGGGTTTGTTCAGCTCAGCGTCGGCTTGCTCGCCGTTATCGCGGTCGTCGTGCTCTGTCTTTTCCTCAACCGCGCGCTGGTGAACCGTGCGCAACGGGTTCAAAGCGAAACCGGAATGCGGCCGAAAACCTGGTGGAAAAGCATTGCCGTACTTCTCCTGCCGCCGCTCATTCTGCTTTGGACCCTTGGGTTCCACTGGGAATATCCGGCGCTGCGGGGACTGAATTTCCAAGGCGGCGTTCAGCTGCGGAATGCGCTGATCGCCATGTGGCTCGGGCTCAGCATCTATACCGGCGCTTTCATCGCCGAAATTGTCCGCGCCGGTATCCTTGCGATCTCCAAGGGCCAGTCCGAAGCAGCGCACGCTTTGGGGCTGAGACCTGGCCGGACAATGCGGCTGGTCATCCTGCCGCAGGCCCTGCGCGTGATCATGCCTCCGCTGATCTCCATGTATCTCGACATCACGAAGAATACGTCGCTCGGCTTGGCCGTGGGATATATGGACCTTCGCTCGACGCTCGGCGGCATCACGATCAATCAGACCGGAAGAGAGCTGGAGGGAATGACCCTCATGATGCTCGTCTACCTGCTAGCCAGCCTGTCCATCTCCGGTGTGATGAATGTCTTCAACAACAGCGTCAAACTGAAGGAGCGATGAGATGGCTCGGCAAGAGGTGGCGTTTGTTCGCCAAGAAATCCTTCCTGCCGTGGCGCCGCCGGCACGCCATGCGGGCGTGATCCGCTGGTCGCGAAAGAACCTGTTCAGCGGCTGGATCAACACAAGCCTGACCGTCCTCTCGGCATTCACCATCTTCTGGCTTGTCAGCGAGATCGGGCCCTGGCTCAGGAATTCGATCTGGTCGGCTACCTCTCTTACCGAATGCCGCCAGATCCTCGGTGACTCTGGCGGCGCCTGTTGGGGTGTTATCCGTGATCGCTGGCCTCAGCTCCTGTTCGGATTCTATCCCGCACAAATGTACTGGCGCCCGGTTCTCGCGTTCCTTCTCCTCTTCGTTGCCCTTCTGCCGATCCTATTTTCAGGTGCTCCCAGAAGGCTGGCTTGGTTCAGCATCGTTTTTCCTGGGCTGGCTTACTTCCTGATCTGGGGCGGCTCCGTCTGGTTCCCGGTCTCTGTCTACGCCGGTTTCCTTATCGCCCTGCTTATCGGCTACGCGACAAAAGGCTTGAACGCCGGCGTTCAGGCAGCCCTGGCCCTTCTGGGTTGCCTATTGTGGTGGCTTGTTGCGGCGACGTCTGTGGGAAGGCTGCTCGAAAATGCGATCCCGCTCTCGCTTTCCGCTGTGCCGTCACACGAATTGGGGGGCTTCCTGCTCTCCGTCGTGATCGGCGTCACCGGTATCGCCCTTTCGCTCCCGATGGGCATTCTGTTTGCGCTTGGCCGCCGCTCGCGCATGCCCTTCATCAGAGCAGTGAGCGTAATCTTCATCGAGTTCGTCCGCGGCGTGCCGCTCATCACGCTGCTCTTCACGGCCTCCCTGCTGTTGAACTACTTCCTGCCACCCGGAACCAATTTCGATCTGATCCTGCGCGTGATCATCATGGTGTCGCTGTTTGCAACGGCATACATGGCGGAAGTCATCAGAGGCGGATTGGCGGCGCTGCCGCGCGGCCAGTATGAGGCGGCCGAGTCGCTCGGCCTCGACTACTGGCAAGCGCAGCGGCTCGTCATCATGCCGCAGGCCCTCAAGATTTCAATCCCCAGCATCGTCAATACGTTCATCGGTCTGTTCAAGGACACCACGCTCGTCGTCTTCATCGGCCTTCTCGATCCGATTGCATTGACGAACTCCATCCGGGCAACGACAGACTGGCAGGGAATCTATTGGGAGCTGTTCATCTTTGTCGGTGCACTTTTCTTCGTGTGCTGCTTCGGGATGTCCCGCTACTCCGTCTACCTGGAACATCGGCTTAAGACCGATCATCGTTAACAAAGAGGGGAGCCGGCGAAGATGAACGCAGCTCGAAATAGTGTCGAACGCAATCCGGTCGCAATCGACATCAGCGGCCTCAACAAGTGGTACGGATCATTTCATGTTCTCCGAAACATCGATCTGACCGTACGGCGCAGCGAACGTATCGTCGTCTGCGGCCCGTCCGGCTCCGGCAAATCGACGATGATCCGGTGTATCAATCGCCTGGAAGAGCACCAGCAGGGGCGCATTGCCGTCGATGGTATCGAACTGACAAGCGATTTGAAAAATATCGACAATGTGCGTCGGGAGGTCGGGATGGTATTCCAGCACTTCAATCTCTTCCCGCACCTCACAATTCTTGAAAACTGCACACTCGCTCCGGTATGGGTTCGCAAGATGCCGAGGAAGCAGGCGGAGGAGGTTGCCATGCACTTTCTCACGCGGGTAAAAATTCCGGATCAGGCTCGCAAATATCCGGGTCAGCTGTCCGGCGGACAGCAGCAGCGCGTCGCGATTGCGCGTTCGCTGTGTATGAATCCCAAGATCATGCTTTTCGACGAACCCACCTCGGCGCTTGATCCGGAGATGATCAAGGAGGTTCTCGATACGATGATCCAGCTCGCGGAAGACGGTATGACCATGGTCTGTGTCACGCATGAAATGGGGTTTGCTCAGGCCGTGGCCAATCGCGTGATCTTCATGGACCAAGGCCAGATCGTCGAACAAAACGAGCCGGCGGCATTCTTCTCGGCCCCTCGATCCGAGCGGACGAAGCTGTTCCTTGGCCAGATTCTCAAACACTGAGAATCGTATCCGCTGCCGCGTTTATGATGAAAGGACATTCGGTGCTCTCCACGAAGATGGCGCGCAGAGGTCTCGGCGTCGCCGCGATTGCTGTTGCGATGGCGCTCTTCCCGATAAATTCGCAAGGGGCAGATCTTCTCGAACCGATCGGCCGTATTGATCGCCCGATCGGCTCGGCCTCAGCCCCGGTTACAATTGTCGAGTATTCGTCTCCGACCTGTCCCCATTGCGTCGACTACCGAACGCAGGTTGCGCCCGAGATCGAGAAAGAGTTTGTCGAGCGGGGAAAGGCCCGTTTGATCTTCAGGCCTTTCGTTCGCAACAATGTCGACATGGCGATATTCATGCTGTGCGAGTGGCAGCAAGGCTCGAAATATCAAGAGCTAACGAAGCTTTTCTATTCCAAATATGATGAGATTGCTCAGGCCGGCGATATTGAGAAGCAACTTCGCGATATCGCCGCATCAGCCGGTATCGATAAGCCGACATTCAACCGGCTGATTTCCGATCAACCGATCCTCGACGGATTGAGCAAGCTCACGTCTCAGGCGCGGGAAGACTTCAAAGTCGAGGGCACACCGACGTTCTTCGTCAACGGCAAGAAATTCACCGGCGCGCAATCGGCTGAGGAAATGAGAGCCAATATCGAGGAGGCATCAAAACCGCATTGAGCGCTTTTCGGGGCCGACCCACGCCCGACTGAGGCACTGGCCTTGATCAAGGCGACATTTCTCCGCCTGTGGTAGCGGAACTGTTGCACCAGGCTCGCATATCGGTGTTCATGCCATAGATTAGAGCGGTCGGTCGCCGATCGATCGTGTGATGCCGGCCTCGGTTAACGGTCGGCGCATGTTCTAACCCGCGGGAGCTGCGTGATGGAATATCGTCGTTTGGGAAAATCGGGCTTGAAGGTGAGCGAGTTCTCCTTCGGCTCATGGGTCACTTTCGGCAAGCAGGTGAATGGCGGCGACGCCGTCGACCTCATGCGGCTTGCCTATGATAACGGGGTGAACTTCTTCGACAATGCCGAAGGCTATGAAAGCGGCAAGTCGGAGATCGTCATGGGCGAGGCGCTTAAGTCGCTTGGCTGGAGCCGGGACAGCTTTATCGTCTCCAGTAAGGTCTTCTGGGGAGGCCAGAAGCCGACGCAGCGCGGCCTGTCGCGCAAGCATGTGACCGATGCCTGCCATGCTGCGCTGAAGCGGCTTCAGGTCGACTACCTCGACCTCTATTTCTGCCACCGCCCTGATGTCGACACGCCGATCGAGGAAACGGTCCGGGCCATGCACGATCTCGTCGCGCAGGGCAAGGTGCTCTATTGGGGAACGTCGGAATGGTCCGCCCAGCAGCTGACCGAAGCCTACGCCGTTGCCCGGAACCTGCACATCACGCCCCCCACCATGGAGCAACCGCAATACAACATCTTCGAACGCCAGAAGGTCGAGGCCGATTATCTCCCGCTCTACGACCTGATCGGCCTCGGCACCACGATCTGGTCGCCGCTCGCCTCCGGTGTCTTGACCGGCAAATACAATAACGGCGTGCCGGCAGACAGCCGCATGAACCTGCCCGGCTATGAATGGCTGAAGGAAAGATGGTCGAGCGATGCCGGCCGCGCTCAGCTCCGACAAGTCGGCGAACTCGCAAAACTCGCCGACGAGATCGGCTTGTCGATCACCCATCTCGCGCTTTTGTGGTGCCTCGCCAATCCCCACGTTTCGACCGTTATTCTCGGGGCCTCGCGCGCCAGCCAGCTGCAGGATAATCTCGCGGCGCTTTCGCACAGGCACAAGCTCACGGCCGATGTCTTGGAGCGCATCGATGCGATTGCCGGAAACAAACCTGAGGGGCCGCGTCGCTTCTAGGCGAGTCGCCAAAACTGTGACGCTGCGGGTGCCTTGCCTTGACAACGTGACAAGCCGCGTTGCATTTTCGCCACAATGCGTTGCTTAAAGGTCACGCAAGGGTTTTGGACATTTCGCTCCCGATCGAGTCGTTCCGACGCTGGCTCTGCTGAGCCGGCGTTCTTTGGTTTCGATCGGATGGCGGGACGGCGGGTGCCGTCTGAAGAGAGGCCGAATGACGCAGGATGGGGTAGCGCCGGCGGCGGCGGGCGAGGCGGTGACGACGGTGACCGATCGCCGCGCGCTTTTCGCCGTGCCCGGCCTCGTGCTCGCCGGCGGCGCGCTTCTCTGCGCCACGATCACACTCTTCATACTGCTCGGCCTGACGCCGATCGCGCCGACTTCGCATGTCGTCATCACCTCGGTGATCGTCAATTCCTTCTTCGTCCTGACGCTGCTGGCGCTGATCGCCCGCGAGGTCGCAAGGCTGCTCAAGGCGCGCACCCGGGGCAGGGCGGCCGCGCGCCTGCACATCCGGATCGTCGTGCTCTTCTCGATCGTCGCGATCACGCCGGCGATCCTCGTCGCCATCTTCGCCAGCATCACGCTCAATGCCGGCCTCGATCGCTGGTTTGCGCTGCGCACCCAGTCGATCGTCAGCTCGTCGCGCAATATTGGCCAGGCCTATATGATGGAGAACGCCAGCTACCTGCAGGGGCAGACGGTCTCCATGGCCAACGACCTGGAGCGCAACCGCGCTCTCTACAGTCTCGACAGGACGGGATTCGCCGAACTGATGACGCGCCAGGCAAGGGGCCGCGGCCTGCTCGGCGCCTTCCTCGTCGAAAGCGACGGTTCGGTGGTCGTCCAGGCTGATATCGCCACGGAAAAGCCTTTGCCGGCCATTCCGCAGGACGCGTTGCAAAAGGCGGCGGCCGGACAGCCGACGCTGATCCCGCCCGGCGTCACCAACCTCGTCGGCGCCATCATCAAGCTTGACGCCATCCAGGGCACGTTTCTCTATACGGTGCGCGCGGTCGATCCCAAGGTCATGGGCGCCATGCGCATGATGGAAGAGAACGCCACCGAATATCGCTCGATGGAAGCCAACCGCTTCTCGCTGCAGATCGCCTTCGCCGTGCTCTATATCGGCTTCGCGCTGATCGTGCTGCTTGCGGCGATCTGGACGGCAATTGCCGTCGCCGACCGCATCGTCCGGCCGATCCGCCTGCTGATCACCGCGGCCGACAGCGTTGCATCGGGCAATATGGATATCGTCGTGCCGGTGCATGCCGTCGATGGCGACGTCGCCAATCTGTCGCGCACCTTCAACAAGATGATCTCGGAAATCCGCACCCAGCGCGACGAGATCCTCGAGGCCAAGGACGAGGTCGACGACCGCCGGCGCTTCATCGAAGCGGTTTTGTCCGGCGTTACCGCCGCCGTTATCGGCGTCGAACAGGATCGCCGCATCGCCATCGTCAACAGTTCGGCCGAGACGCTGATGTCGCTGTCGGCCGACGAGATGCTCGGCAAGCAGCTGGCCGACATCGCGCCCGAGGTCGACCAGGTGCTGACCGAGGCGGCGGTGCGACATCGCGGCGATTTCCGCAAGCAGATCGCCCTGGTGCGCGGCGGCACGGTGAGAACGCTGAGCGTGCAGGTCACCCGCGAGGAAGTGCGCGATATGAGCGAATCCTACGTGATCACGCTCGACGATATCACCGATCTCGTCATCGCCCAGCGCTCGACGGCCTGGGGCGACGTGGCGAGGCGCATTGCCCATGAGATCAAGAATCCGCTGACGCCGATCCAGCTGTCCGCCGAGCGCATTCAGCGCCGCTACGGCAAGCAGATCAACCAGGACGACCGCACCGTCTTCGATCAGTGCACCGATACGATCATCCGCCAGGTCGGCGATATCGGCCGTATGGTCGACGAATTCTCCGCTTTCGCCCGCATGCCGAAGCCGACCAAGGAGCCGAGCGACCTGCGCGACATCCTGCGTGACGCGATCTTCCTGCGCGAGATGGGCAATCATCACGTCACCTTCCTCTCGGAGTTCGGCGATAAGCCGCTGGAGGGCCTGTTCGACAGTCGCATGCTCGGCCAGGCTTTCGGCAATCTGATTAAGAACGCCGTGGAATCGCTGGAAGCCGTTCCGAGCGACGAGCGCGACGAGCGCAAGGTCCTCGTGCGCGCCGCGCTCGATGCGGCCCGCGACCGTTTCACCGTCGACGTCATCGACAATGGTCGCGGCCTGCCGGTGGAAAACCGCCACAGCATTCTGGAACCTTATATGACGATGCGCGAGAAGGGCACCGGCCTCGGCCTCGCCATCGTCAAGAAGATCATCGAGGAACATGGCGGGCAGCTCGAGCTGCACGATGCGCCCGCCGATTTTGACCGGGGAAGAGGGGCCATGATCCGCGTGCATCTGCCACGCCTGGAGCCAGCGCCCGCCGCTCCCGCAGCCAATGACAAGGAAAGCGCTTATGGCCTCTGATATTCTCGTCGTCGATGACGAGCACGATATTCGCGAGATCGTTTCCGGCATTCTCTCCGACGAGGGCCATGAGACACGCACGGCCCATGACAGCGACAGCGCACTGGCGGCGATATCAGATCGCGTGCCGCGGCTGATCTTCCTCGATATCTGGATGCAGGGCAGCAAGCTCGACGGCCTGTCGCTGCTCGACGAGATCAAGACCCGTCATCCCGATCTGCCCGTCGTGATGATCTCAGGCCACGGCAACATCGAAACCGCGGTCTCGGCGATCAAGCGCGGCGCTTTCGATTTCATCGAAAAGCCCTTCAAGGCCGACCGGCTGATCCTGATCGCCGAACGCGCTCTGGAAAATTCAAAGCTCAAGCGCGAGGTTTCCGAGCTGAAGCGGCGCACTGGCGACGCCCTGGAGCTGATCGGCACCTCGGTCGCCGTCTCGCAGCTGCGCCAGACGATCGAGAAAGTGTCGCCGACCAACAGCCGCATCATGATCCTCGGCGCGTCCGGTTCCGGCAAGGAGCTGGTAGCGCGAATGATCCACAAGAAGTCGGCCCGCGCCAACGGCCCGTTTGTCGCGCTCAACGCCGCCAACATCACGCCCGATCGGATGGAGGTGGCGCTCTTCGGCACCGAGGGCACGCCCGGCCAGGCGCGCAAGATCGGCGCGCTCGAGGAGGCCCATCGCGGCATCCTCTATCTCGACGAGGTCGGCGAGATGCCGCGCGAGACCCAGAACAAGATCCTGCGTGTGCTCGTCGATCAGCAGTTCGAGAGGGTCGGCGGATCCAAGCGCGTCAAGGTCGACGTCCGCATCATTTCCTCGACCGCCTATAATCTCGAAAGCCGCATCGCCGAAGGCTGGTTCCGCGAGGATCTCTATCATCGCCTGGCCGTCGTGCCGGTGCGCGTGCCGCAACTTGCCGAGCGGCGCGAGGACATTCCCTTCCTCGTCGACCAGCTGATGCGCCAGATATCAGAACAGGCCGGCATTCGTCCGCGCCGCATCGGCGACGACGCCATGGCGGTGCTGCAGGCGCATGACTGGCCGGGTAATATCCGCCAGTTGCGCAACAATATCGAGCGGCTGATGATCCTTGCCCGCACCGACGGCCCAGATACGCCGATCACCGCCGACATGCTGCCGACCGACCTCGGCGACATGCTGCCCAAGGTTTCGGCCAAGAACGATTATCACATCATGACGCTGCCGCTGCGCGAAGCCCGCGAGATGTTCGAGAAGGATTATCTGATCGCCCAGATCAACCGCTTCGGCGGCAATATCTCGCGCACCGCCGAGTTCGTCGGCATGGAGCGCTCGGCGCTGCACCGCAAGCTGAAGTCGCTCGGCGTCTGATCCTGTCGGCGCGGCCCGCCGCCGCGCCGCGTCCTTCCCGCATCCCGAAGACCAGGTTTCCCATGCCGAGAATCGCCTATGTGAACGGCCGCTATGTCAAGCATTCCGATGCCAGCGTGCATATTGAGGATCGCGGCTACCAGTTCGCCGACGGCGTCTATGAGGTGTGCGAGATCCGCCACGGCTATATCGTCGACCTTACCCGCCATCTGAACCGTCTCGACCGTTCGCTTGGGGAACTCAGCATCGCCTGGCCGATGAGCCGGGCCGCACTGACGCAGGTTATTCGCGAGACGCTGCGCCGCAACCATGTCCGCAACGGGCTCTTCTACCTGCAGGTGACGCGCGGTGTCGCCCGCCGCGACCATGTCTTCCCGGCCGAGGGCACGCCGCCCTCGCTCGTCATCACCGCCAAGAGCACCGATCCGAAGATCGTCGCCGCCAAGAATGCCAACGGCATCAAGGCGATCACTGTCACCGACAACCGCTGGGACCGCGTTGACATCAAATCGGTCGGCCTGCTGCCGAATGCCATGGCCCGCCAGCAGGCCAAGGAAGCCGGCGCTCAGGAGGCGATCTATGTCGACGGCGACGGCATGGTAAAAGAAGGGGCGGCGACCAATGTCTGGATGGTCGATTCGGATGGAACGCTGATAACTCGGCCGGCCGAGCACGGCATCCTGCGGGGCATCACCCGCACCACTTTGATCGATGTCGCGGCCAAGCTCGGATTGCCGATCGCAGAGCGGAATTTCTCTGTTTCCGAAATGCTCGCGGCCCGCGAGGTCTTCCTCACTGCAGCCACAAGCATCTGTTTTCCGGTCGTTTCCGTCGATGGCCTGCCTATTGCCAACGGCCATCCGGGCAGCGTCTCGCAGAAAATCCGCGAAGCCTTTTTCGACGTTGCGGAAAAGATTGCGATTTGATACCAAGATTTGCTGGACTGGCGGAACGAGGGTGCTGCCGGTCTTGCATGGAGAGGTTGATTGATATTCTACCGGCCAACTCGGGTCGGCAATAAAGAAAGAAGCGGCGCGATGGCGGAACGTTCTCAGAATCTGCAGGACTTATTTCTCAATACTGTTCGCAAGCAAAAGATTTCCCTGACAATCTTTCTGATCAACGGCGTGAAACTCACCGGCGTTGTTACTTCCTTCGACAATTTCTGTGTTCTGCTTCGCCGTGACGGCCACTCGCAGCTCGTGTATAAACATGCGATCTCGACGATCATGCCCGGTCAGCCGATGCAGATGTTCGAGAGTGAAGAAGCCGCGTCCTAACAGGATCAGCCGTCATTTCGACACGCGATACCAAGAACGATTCGATCATCCCTGAGGCCGCCAAGCACAGGGACGATATGCGCGCGACAGTCGTCGTGCCGGTTCTGAAATCGCGCAGCCGCGGCGGCCAGACCGAATCGGCCTCGACCCGCACCCCGGAAAGCCGGCTCGAAGAGGCGACCGGCCTTGCCCAGGCGATCGACCTTGATGTCGTCAACGGATCGATCGTGCCGGTCAATGATCCCAGACCGGCGACGCTGCTGGGCACCGGCAAGATCGAGGAGATAAAGGCGCTGCTCGACGAGCGCGATTCCGGTCTCGTCATCGTCGATCATCCGCTGACGCCGGTGCAGCAGCGCAATCTCGAAAAGGAATGGAACGCCAAGGTTATCGACCGCACGGGCCTGATCCTCGAAATCTTCGGGCGCCGCGCCTCCACCAAGGAAGGCACGCTGCAGGTCGATCTGGCCCATCTGAATTATCAGAAGGGCCGGCTGGTCCGCAGCTGGACCCACCTCGAACGCCAGCGCGGCGGTGGCGGTTTCATGGGTGGCCCCGGCGAAACTCAGATCGAAGCCGACCGGCGGTTGCTGCAGGACCGCATCATCAAGCTCGAACGCGAGCTGGAGCAGGTCGTGCGCACCCGCCAGCTGCACAGGGCGAAGCGACGCAAGGTGCCGCATCCGATCGTGGCGCTCGTCGGTTACACCAATGCCGGCAAATCGACTCTCTTCAACCGCATTACCGGCGCCGGCGTGCTGGCCGAAGACATGCTCTTTGCCACGCTCGACCCGACGCTGCGCCGCATGAAGCTGCCGCATGGCCGCACCGTCATTCTGTCCGACACAGTCGGTTTCATCTCGGACCTGCCGACCCATCTCGTCGCCGCCTTCCGTGCCACCCTGGAAGAGGTGCTGGAAGCAGACCTCATCCTGCACGTCCGCGACATGTCCGATCCCGACAATCAGGCGCAGAGCTCCGATGTGATGCGCATTCTCGGCGACCTCGGCATTGACGAGGCCGAAGCGGAGAAGCGGCTGATCGAGGTGTGGAACAAGATCGACCGGCTGGAGCCTGAGGTTCACGACGCCATGGTGCAGAGGGCGACCGGCGCCAGTAACGTCATCGCAGTGTCGGCCGTCAGCGGCGAGGGCGTCGACACGCTGATGGAAGAGATCAGCCGTAGGCTCTCCGGCGTGATGACCGAAACGACGATCCGCCTTCCCGTCGACAAGCTGGCGCTGCTGCCCTGGCTTTACGACCACGCGATCGTCGACGGCCGCGAGGACAATGAGGACGGCTCCATCACGCTCGACCTGCGTCTGTCGGAAACCGAGGCCGCCGAACTCGAACGCCGCATCGGCAACGGCCCGAAGCCTGCGAAGGAAGATTGGGAGCGGTGAGGTTGGCGCCTGGCGCTATGCCACTGCTGTTGGTGTGCCGATTGGCTGCCCCTCACCCTAGCCCTCTCCCCGTAAACGGGGCGAGGGGACGTGCCCTGCGAGAGGTGGCGAGGAACCGAGAGGTTGCGGCTATCTCCCTTCGCCCCGCGAGCGGGGAGAAGGTGGCGGCAGCCGGATGAGGGGCAGATTTCGGCGATCAGCCGAAATCCCGCGAACCTTCACCCACCCCAGCCATAACAGCCCGTTCGATCGCCTTGGCCGCCTGCCAGATCTCCTCCATCCGCTCCAGCGTCGCATCTTCAAGCGTCTCGCCTTCCGCTTCAAGAACCTGTTCTATATGATTGAAGCGCCGGCGGAATTTCGTGTTGGTCCCCCGCAGCGCTTGTTCCGGATCGGCCTTCACATGCCGTCCTATGTTGACCACCGCGAAAATCAGGTCACCGAGTTCGTCGCTGACCTTTGCCCGGTCTCCCTCCCGAAGTGCAGCTCGTAATTCTCCGATCTCTTCCTCGATCTTGTCGAGGATCGGCTCGGGGGCCGACCAGTCGAAGCCGACTTTGGCGGCGCGTTCCTGCAGCTTCAGCGCCTCGGTCAGAGCCGGAAAACTGCGCTGCACCGAGCCAAGGAAGCCACCCTTGAAATCCTCGGTGATGCCGCGCCTGGCCCGGCGCTCGGCGCGCTCGCGTTTTTCGGCCTGCTTGATTTCGTCCCATTGGATCTTCACTGCATCAGGTGTATCGGCGGCCGAGCGGGCAAAGACGTGCGGGTGGCGGCGGATCATTTTGGTGGTGATGGCGTTGACCACGTCGCCGAAGGAAAATTCGCCGGCTTCCTCGGCCATGCGGGCGTGGAAGACCACCTGCAGCAGCAGGTCGCCGAGTTCGTCGCAAAGATCGTCCATATCGCCGCGCTCGATCGCGTCGGAGACCTCATAGGCTTCCTCGATCGTATAGGGCTTGATCGTTTCGAAGGTCTGCTCGATGTCCCAGGGGCAACCGGTCTCGGGATGGCGTAGCGCTGCCATGATATCGATCAGTCGCGAAATATCTTTCGAAGGTTCCATGTTGCCTCGGTTGGCCGCCTCAGTTCAGGGGAATGTCGTTGTCGCTCTTCGACGATTGATAGGTGGAAGACAGCGTGTCGTAGCGCGCCTTGATGCGGGCGGTCTGCGCCTTCAGCGCCATTTTCCGAGAAACCTCCTCGGTCTCGACCAGATCGGCGATGGCAAAACTGTTCCAGAAGGCGTTTTGCCTGCGATAGCCGCCGGGTTCAAGCCCGAAGACTTCCTTCAGGATCTTCAGGTCATGCGGAATGGCGAAGGCATCGCGGGAATCCTCGTGGCTGAAGAAGTAGTAGAAATTGTCGAAGCCCGCCCAGGTGATCGCCGACATGCACATGGTGCAGGGTTCGTGCGTCGACAGGAAGATCAGCTCCTTGGTCGCCGGCTTGTCGCCAAGCTCGTAGAAGCGCTTCAGCGTATGCACCTCGCCATGCCAGAGCGGATTGTCGAGCTCGTTATTGGTCTCGGCGACGACGAGCGACAGATCGGATTTGCGCAGGATCGCCGCGCCGAACACCTTGTTGCCCAAGGAGACGCCGCGTTCGGTCAGCGGCAGGATATCATTCTCGATAACCGAAAGCAGGCGGGCGGCAATGGTCTTGTCGGGCATTTATGGTCTCCGGTTTTGCCCCAGTCTATCGCCTTGGCGGCACGAGCGAAATGCGGCAAACGCCGGTGGACGTTGTTTGTCACAGGCTTTACACTGCACCGCAACAAAGAGAGTGGGAACAGGTGGTTGTCGTCAGCACGGTTGACTTTTCTCAAATCGCCGATGAGGCGAGCAAAAGAATACGCGCTTGCCCGGGCTTTCGGATTTCTGTTCCTTCAATCGCTTGTCGATCACGGGCATATTCTGGCAACTTCGAAGTGGATTGGTAATGTCTCCCAAGACTGAGCAGCTTTCGGTATTTCCAGCCTTCTTTCGCGTGGAAGGCCAGAAGACGGCTGTCTTCGGCAATGGCGACGAGGCTTTCGCCAAGGTGCGGCTGCTCTTGAACACAAGGGCAAGGATCGTCGCCTATACCGACCGGCCGCAAGCCGATTATCATGCTTTCCTGATCGCCAATCGCATCGAGACGGTGCGCGCCGGCTTTTCCGCCGGCCAGGTCGAGGGTGCGGCCCTGGTCTTTGCCGCCACCGGCGATGAGGCCGAAGATCGCCGCATCGTCGACGCCGCGCGTGCCGCGAAGATCCCGGCCAATGCCGTCGATCAGCCCGATTACTGCGATTTCTTCACGCCGGCGCTCGTCAATCGCGCTCCGGTCGCCGTTGCGATCGGCACTGAAGGGGCAGGGCCGGTGCTGGCGCAGATGATCCGCGCCCAGATCGATCAGCTGCTTTCACCCTCCCTCGGTCGACTTGCCGGTCTGGCGACAAGCTATCGCAGGGCGGTCGAACAATTGGTTCCCCGCGGTGTTTCTCGCCGCGTCTTCTGGCGCCGCTTCTTCTCCGGTCCCGTTGCCGATGCGGTCGCCAACGGCAACCTGCCGCAGGCGCAGAATGCCGCCGACCGGTTGCTGCGCTCGATGGACAAGGTCGCCGGCCATGTCTGGCTTGTCGGCGCCGGTCCGGGGGCTGAAGATCTGCTGACGCTGCGCGCCCAGCGCGTGATGATGGAAGCCGATGTCATCGTCTACGATGCGCTCGTGCCGCAGACAATCGTCGATATGGGCCGCCGCGATGCCGAGCGGCTTTCCGTCGGCAAACGCAAGGGCTGCCATTCGAAGTCCCAGGAAGAGATCAACGAGCTGCTCGTCGAACTCGGCCGTCAGGGCAAGCGCGTCGTCCGCTTGAAATCGGGCGATCCGCTGGTCTATGGCCGGGCAGGGGAAGAAATGGCGGCGTTGCGCGCCGCCGGCGTCACCTATGAGGTCGTGCCCGGCATCACCTCGGCCTTCGCTGCCGCTGCCGATTTCGAGCTGCCGCTGACGCTGCGCGGTGTCGCCTCCTCGCTCGTCTTCACGACAGGCCATGATCTCACCGGCGACGTGCTGCCCGATTGGGCAAGCCTTGCCGTCTCGGGCGCGACGATCGCCGTTTACATGGGCCGCACGGTTGCCGCCTCGGTCGCCGAGCGGCTGATGCAGGCCGGCATTTCCTCCGAGACAACCGTCGCCGTCATCGAGAATGCCAGCCGCACCGAGCGCCGGCTGCTGCATGGCACGCTCGCCGATCTGCCCGATCTGCAGCACCGCGACGAGCTGACTGGCCCTGTGATGGTCATTATCGGCGATGCGGTCGCCGGCGCCAATTTCGAACTGTCCGAGCCGCTGATGCGCGAGAACGCCCGGCTCGAGGAACTTGCAAGGAGCTGAATATGGGTGACAAGGTCCTGACCGCCAACCGGCTGACGGACGGCATTGCCGTCTGGCTGGATGCCAACGGCAAATGGTCGACCTCGCTGCAGGAGGCGCTTGTCGCCCGTCACAACGAAGCCGTCGAAGCACTGGAAGCCATTGGCAAAAAGTCCTATGCCGATAATGAGGTCGTTGACGTGGCCGTCGTCGACGTCCAGGAAACCAACGGCATTCTCTGGCCGCTTCGCCTTCGCGAGCGCATCCGCGCGCAAGGGCCGACCATGGAATACGCACCGGGCTACGCTCCTGCCGATCCCGAATTCATTGCAGTCTGAGGAAGACGATGTACCGTTACGACGAATTTGATCATGCCTTTGTCAGCGAGCGCGTCGAGCAGTTCCGCGACCAGGTTCAGCGCCGCCTTTCCGGCGAGCTGGCCGAGGATGCGTTCAAGCCGCTGCGCCTGATGAACGGCGTCTACCTGCAGCTTCATGCCTATATGCTGCGCATCGCCATTCCCTACGGCACGCTGAGCGCGCGCCAGCTGCGCATGCTCGCCCATATCGCCCGCACCTATGACCGTGGCTATGGCCACTTCACCACGCGCCAGAACCTGCAGTTCAACTGGCCGAAGCTGTCTGACATTCCCGATGCGCTGGCCGATCTGGCAAGCGTCGAGATGCATGCGCTGCAGACCTCGGGCAACTGCATCAGAAACGTTACCGCCGACCACTTCGCCGGGGCTGCCGCCGACGAGATCGCCGATCCCAGGCCCTATGCGGAAATCCTGCGCCAGTGGTCGTCCGTTCATCCGGAATTCTCCTTCCTGCCGCGCAAGTTCAAGATCGCCGTCACAGGCGCTGAGCGCGACCGCGCCGCAATTCAGGTCCATGATATCGGCCTGCATCTGAAGAAGAACGACAAGGGCGAGATCGGCTTTGCCGTCTATGTCGGCGGTGGCCAGGGCCGCACGCCGATGATCGCCAAGCTGATCCGCGACTTCCTGCCCGAGGAAGACCTGCTCTCCTACACCACCGCCATCGTGCGCGTGTACAATCTGCACGGAAGGCGCGACAACAAGTACAAGGCTCGCATCAAGATCCTCGTGCATGAGACCGGTGCGGAGGAACTAACGCGCCAGGTGGAGGCCGAATTCGCGGCCTTGAAGGATACGGAACTCAAGCTGCCGGAAAAGGACGTGCAGGCGATCGCCGCTTATTTCGCGCCGCCTGATCTGCCCGCCCGCGCCGAGGGCTGGGAAAACCTCGCCCGCTGGAAGAAGGCCGATCCGGCTTTCGCCCGCTGGGTCCAGCAGAATGTGCAGCCGCACAAGAACCCCGATTACGGCATGGTGACGATCTCGCTGAAGCCGATCGGCGGCATCCCGGGCGATGCCACCGACGCGCAGATGGATGCGGTCGCCGATCTTGCCGAGGAATATGCCTTCGACGAAATCCGCGTCAGCCATGAGCAGAACCTGATCCTGCCGCATGTGGCGTTGGCTGATCTCGAAGCGGTCTATCGCGGCCTCGTCGCCATCAATCTGGCCGAAGCCAATGCCGGCCTGATCACTGACATTATTGCCTGTCCAGGGCTGGACTATTGCGCGCTTGCCAATGCGCGCTCCATTCCGGTCGCGCAGGAAATCTCCCGCCGTTTCGGCAATCCCGAACGCCAGGCTGAGATCGGCGAACTGAAGATCAAGATCTCCGGCTGCATCAATGCCTGCGGCCATCACCATGTCGGCCATATCGGCCTGCTCGGTGTCGAGAAGAAGGGCGCCGAACTCTACCAGATCACGCTTGGCGGTTCGGGCGACGAACATACCTCGATCGGCGAAACCATCGGCCGCGGCTTCGAGCCGGACCGGGTGACGGATGCGATCGAGACGATCGTCGACACCTATCTCGGCCTGCGGCTTGATCCGTCCGAAACCTTCCTCGCCGCCTATCGCCGCGTCGGGCCGCAGCCTTTCAAGGATGCGCTCTACGGCTCGGCCGCCGAAGCGGCATAAGGAGGGGATGATGACGAAGATCTGGAGAGAAACCGGTTTTGTCGACAACGATCCCTGGGTGATCGAAACCGATGAGGTGAAGGCATCAGGCGAGCAGAAGCCGCTGCTCGGCCTCGACGAGCTGATCGCCAGGGCCGACGAGAGCAATGATGTCGGCCTCGGCGTGCTGATCAAGCCGGCAGACGACGTGCGCCGGCTCGAGCCCTACCTCGACCGCCTTGCAATCGTGGCGGTCGCCTTTCCCGCCTTCAACGACGGCCGCGCCTTCAGCCATGCCTCGCTGCTGCGCCAGCGTCTGGGTTACGGCAACGAGCTGCGCGCCGTCGGCGACGTGCTGATCGATCAGGTGCCGCTGATGCTGCGCGTCGGCATCGACAGCTTTGCCGTGACCAACGCCACGGCGCTGAAGCGGCTCGCCGAAAATCGTCTGCCCGCCATTCCCCATCATTATCAGCCGGCGGTGCGTGACGCCGAAGCCGGCAAGGGCTATAGTTGGCGCCGTCAGGCGAAGCCGGCCGCATAAGCGACGGGTCCGCCGTTTTACGATGGCGGAATATAGCATGAAGACATTCGAAATCGCGGTGATCGGTGGCGGGCTCGCCGGCATGATCGCCGCCATTGCGCTTGGCCGCGGCGGCCGCAGCGTGGCTCTGGTGGCTCCTGTTGCTGCAAAGGAGGACCAGCGCACCACGGCGTTGATGGATCAGTCGATCCGCTTCCTCGATCGCCTGACGCTCTGGGCAAAACTGAGGTCGGCGGCAGCCCCGCTGACCAGCATGCGAATCATCGACGGCACCGACCGGCTGCTGCGCGCGCCAACCACCACCTTCCGCGCCGCCGAGGTCGGTCTTGATGCCTTCGGCTATAATTTCCCCAACAAGGTGCTGACCGATATCCTCGAAGCGGCCACGGCCGGCGAGGGCAATATCACCCGCTTCACCGATATGGCCGAGTCGATCGACATCTCCGCCGAGCGAGTGTCGCTCACGCTTGCCGGCGGCGAGGTGCTGACGGCCGATTTTGCCGTTGGCGCCGACGGCCGCGGCTCGAAGCTGCGCGAGGCGGCAGGTATCGGCGTGCGCAACTGGTCCTACCCGCAATCGGCGATGGTGCTGAACTTCGCCCATTCGCTGCCGCACCAAAATATCTCCAGTGAATTCCACACCAAACACGGCCCTTTCACCCAGGTGCCGCTGCCGGGTAGCCGCTCCAGCCTTGTCTGGGTGCAGGATCCCGCCGACGCGGCCGCCCGCATGGAGTTGTCGCTGGCCGAACTGGGCTCTCTCGTTGAGACCCAGATGCAGTCCATGCTGGGCAAGGTGAGCGTTGAGGAAGGTGTGCAGGTCTGGCCGCTCTCTGGCATGATGGCTCATCGTTTCGGCAAAGGGCGCATCGCGCTGATCGGCGAGGCCGCCCATGTTTTCCCGCCGATCGGGGCGCAGGGGCTGAACCTCAGCCTGCGCGATATCATGGCGCTCACCGATATCCTCTGCGACCGGGCGGAATTGCCGCTGCCGGCCGATGCCGGCGAAAGCTTCGACCGCCGTCGCCGCGCCGATATCATGACGCGCACGGCGAGCGTCGATCTGCTCAACCGCTCGCTGCTCTCGGATTTCCTCCCCGTTCAGATGCTGCGCGCTGCCGGCCTTCATATTCTCTCGGCCATTCCGCCGCTGCGCAACCTGGTCATGCGCGAGGGCATCGAGCCCGGCCGGGGCTTTCGCGATATTCCGGATTCGTTAAAGCAAAAGCTGAAGCGGAAGAAGGCCTGAGCGGATCGCGATCAGCCAGAGCGAAACGCTGGCCACCGAAAGCACGGTAGTGATCAGGATCGTCGCCGAGGCACGCTCTTGCCAGACGCCATATTGCTGGCCGATGACGAAGACATTGGTGGCCGTCGGCAGGCAGGCGAGCAGCACGGCCGCCTGGATCCAGACCGGCTCGAAACCGCCGATAACAGTCAGCGCCACAAAAACCAAAATCGGGTGCAGGATCAGCTTCGCCGGCACAATATAGGAAATCTCCGCCGGAATCCGCTTCAGCGGCCTCAGAGCCAGCGTCACGCCCATGGCGAACAGCGCACAGGGCGCGGCCGCCTGGGCGAGGTAGTCGACGAGGCGCTGTAACGCCAGCGGCTGATCGATGTGGAAGGCGGCGACGGCAAAACCTGCCGCGGTCGACAGGATGAAGGGATGCAGCGCCACCTTGCGGGCAATGTCGGCGGCAAGCCGGCCAGCCGAACGCTTGTCGTCGCCGGCTGCCGCCATCAGTGCCGGCGCCACGATGAAGTGCAGCGCGTTCTCGAAGCAGATGATCAGCGCCACCGGCACTGCAGCGCCTTCGCCGAGCGCCAGCAGCGCCAGCCCCGGCCCCATATAACCGATATTGCCATAGGCGCCGGCAAAGGACTGGATGGTGCATTCATCAAGCGGATTGCCGCGCACGAAACGGCCGATAACAAAGAGCAGGATGAAGACCGCATAGGTCGCGGCGATATCGGTGACGATGAAATCGATCCGCGTCAGTTCTTCGATCGGCGTGCGCGAGACGAGCTTGAAGAACAAGGCGGGCAGGGCGGCATAAATGATGAAGGTGTTCAGCCACCCGAGCGCCTCGGCCGGCTGCTTCGTCGCCTTGGCGGCGGCATAACCGATCAGGATCAGGCCGAAGAATGGCAGCAGCAGGCTGATGATGTCGGCCAAGGAAAAGTCCGGTTGCGCGGGATGGTTGGCGGGGAAGAATCTCTTCTAGCCGATTTGCATCAGGATCGGAAAGGTCTGCTGGAACCAGATCGCCACATCGCTGACCCAGCCGAACAGGAACGCGAGGCCGGTGAGGATGAGGAAGACGCCCATCACCTTTTCCACCGTGCTGAGATGGCGGCGGAAGCGTGATAGGAAGCGCATGAAGGCGCCGGAAAAGCCGGCGGCGATCCAGAAGGGGATGGCAAGACCGAGCGAATAGATGGCAAGCAGCCCGGCGCCGGAGACGACCGTCTCGCGCGAGGCGGCGACGCCGAGGATGGCGCCGAGCACCGGACCGATGCAGGGCGTCCAGCCGAAGGCGAAGGCGAGGCCCATGACATAGGCGCCCGTCAGCGTCGCCGGCTTGCCGCCGCCCTGGAAGCGCGCCTCGCGGGCAAGCAGGCCGATTCGGAAGAGGCCGAGGAAATTCAGCCCCATGACGATGATAACAAGCCCGCCGATCTTGGAGAGCAGGTCGAGATGCTGGCGAAGCGCCATGCCGATGCTCGACGCACCGGCCCCGAGCGCCACGAAGACGGTGGCAAAGCCGAGCGTGAAGAGCAGCGCCGAAAACAGCACGCCGCGCCTGATATCAGGCGAGACCGCCACCGCGCCGCCGCCGCGGAACTGTTCTACCGATATGCCGGCCATATAGCACAGATAGGGAGGGACGAGGGGAAGCACGCAGGGCGAAAGAAAGGAAAGCGCCCCTGCCAACAACGCGCTCCACAGGGAAATATCGGCAATCGACACGCATTCTCTCCGGCTGCAATCTGCGTCCTGTTCCTAGCGTCGCAGGCCCGGGATTGCCAATCACCTTTTTGCGTGGGCGAGAAATCTGCCTTTGCGCGCCAGAGAAATGTGCCCTACCTTTGCAAAAAGCCGAATTTTTCGGTTGACCGCAATCGGTCACCTGCCTATGTTCCGCCCACTTCCAGCCGGGGTGCGTCACACCCGCGGAGAGGGAGAGCGTAGCTCAGCCGGTAGAGCAACTGACTTTTAATCAGTAGGTCTCGGGTTCGAACCCCGACGCTCTCACCAAAATATATCAAGAAAAGCAGAGCCTTAAGTCGTAACATAGAAGCGCCGGAAAAGGCGGCTTTCGAATTTGGGCGCACTTTTGGGCGCAAGCCTTGTTTCCGGCTGTGCCCAAATCGTGGCATTCTCTTCCGCATGCCCACGCCGTCGAAAAGAACGCCGTCCTCCGATCCGCATCGCTCCCTGCGGGCGGTGACCATCGCGAATCCCTATTACAGTTCTGCGCATGACGGTGAGGCGGGTAACCCCCGAACCATTCCGGCGATCGTCAACATCCGGGAAAGCGCCATCGCGATGTTAGCCTCGCGCGGCCGGATTGATGCCGCTCAGCTCGCCGCAGCGACGAGGTTCCGCGCCTTGTGGGAAGCGATGTGCCGGAGCACGCGGGCCATCGACTACGGCCGGGAGCCGGTAGATGGCGGCGGTCATGCGGACCCGATCGGTCACCGGCAGATGCAGGCGGCGGAGGAGCTTCGTCGCGTCCGACCTCTGCTCGGCGAGAAGGGCTACTGGCTGGTGTCCCGGATATGTGGGGAGGGCTGCTCCCTCGGTGAGATCGTCGGCCCAGGTGCCAGCAAGAGGGGCAAGCTCAAAGCCGCCCGTGATCTCCGTGAATACCTCGATCTGCTCTGCGAATTCTGGAACCTGTCCACGCGCCGTTGATGCCCCGCCTTGCCTCTCACGGGGCCGCCAGCGCGCTTCGTCGGCAAGTCCGGGGGAATATGCTCCGTGCCTAACATTGCGCGTCGGGACGTCTTGCTGGCGGCGCTGAGGAGGAGCGCGGCGTGAGGAGGAAATGTTTGCAAGCTCTGCAAACATTTCACTTGAAAACCCCAATTCAGTTGGGGATTTCTCGCCGGGCCTGAGAGAGGGAGTTTGTCTCATGGCGGCTTAACTTATCAGGATTCCCTGATAGGTCTGTCGCGCTTCCCCTCCGGCTCTTGAAAAGCCCGCCCGGTCCCGGGGTGGCTTTTTTCCACGCCCCCTTTGGCGCCATGTTAGCTTGGCGCCTCTGCCTCCGGTTTACTGGCAACGTTTCCAGTGACGGCCGGCGTTAATGCCAGCCGTGGCCATGATCGTCGGTTCGCCGGTCTTCGGGTGGATGAAGGTCCGGTTCATACTGTAATTTGTTACAGTATTCATGTCGGCGCGCAGCTTCCCGACGAGGGGGGCGCCAACCCGACATCGCCGGGCGATCTCGCGATCGGACCACTCTCGCCATTCTGGATCGATCAGTAGGCGCCGGACTGATCGGCGCCGACTTCGCTACTCTGTTGGGAAGTGTCACCGAGATCGATGCGGAAACATCATCAAGTTTCCCTGAGAAACTTGATCCTGCTCTCCACTTTTCCGGGTCGCTGCCGGCACGTCCGACTTTTTCAAATCTGAAGAAGTCCGCTCCGCCAATTGCGTAACTGTCGGCGGCTTCTCGCTTTCGACCTGTCGCTCAAAATCTTCGGTCGGAACGTTGGCGACGCGGATGGCGGTGACCTTCTGCCGTTCAGACATGCCGGCGGCTTGGGCGGCCTCGCGCTGCGAAATATTAGTGACGGCATCGACACTATTTTTGGCCGGTCGCCCTCTGTCATCGAACTCCTTCACCAGCTCACCCGCCCGTTTGATGGGGTTTCGAATACCCAACTGTTTCCACGCTTTGCCGCCCGTTTGTCGATGTCCGCTGCTGTACGTTCAGTTGAACGATCTTCAGTCGGCGAAGTTTATTTCGCATGACCAAAGAGGAATTCTGCGAACGGTTCTTTCAACGCGTAACGTTCCATTGCCGCACGGGCCGAAGACCCTTTGGGCTGGACCCCAGGACCTACTCCGACAAGATAGCTCCAATCTATTGGCATGAGATGGGGAATGAACTGAGCCCCGAAGAATGCGCCGATCAGGACGCTGCTTATTGGCCCTGACCGGCCGCTCATATGAGGAGCCGCAGACGGGAGGCCCGAAACCGTTCCAGATGGGAACGATATCCCTCTCGGTTCCCGATCGACTAGCAAAGCGAATGCTGGCCGACGAGTATGACGCGGCGCAAGAACGGGGCGAGATTGCAAAAAGACGGCCAGCGGCGAAAAGCCGTTCCCGATGAGAACAGCATTTTCACCACAACCGATATCCGTCTCTCCCGCAAGGACGTTCATGAAGTCCGGTTGATCTCCGCCGACCTGATTATTCTGTGTAGCACTGCGTCAACATGGAGACTTAGCCGACCCGTCCCCTTTGCGTGGGCATAGCCGAATGGCAGTTTTGGTTGATAGAGTCGACATTATGAGCGGGCTCACCACCGGCGCCGACGATGGACACTTGCGTGCCGATCTTTTTGAGGAAGAACATGGACCCCCTATCGCAACTCGATTTAATGTTCTTTGGCGACGAGACAGACGACCTTAGAAAGAAATTTTTCACCGACCGGACGTTGGTTCATTACACAACGGCCGAGAACGCTCTGAACATCCTCAAGGGCGAAGTCTGGCTTAGAAACACGCGCGTCATGAACGACGTGGCGGAGGTCCAGTATGGAGTCTCGCTGATTGAAAGGGCGATCGAGCCAGGATCATCTAACTCGGAAGTTGAACCGGCGCTTCGCCGCCTCGGGAATCTTCTTGACCGGGCCCATCCGGGGCTTTCCGATGAGGTCTATGGGATTTTCAGGAACAATTTGTGGAACCTGGTGCACCGAACTTACGTGACCTGCCTGTCAGTGCACTATCCTGAGAAGGAAGAGAACGGCCGTCTCTCGATGTGGAGAGCATATACCGGCAATTATGCAGGCGTCGCCTTGGTCCTTAACCCCGAACCATTCACGCAAATGGTCGAAGACCCCAGCTTTTTTAGTGTGCCCGTAAGCTATGCGACGGAACACGAACTCCAGCAGAAGCTATTCAAGGCATCAGTCGCCGTGGAACAATCTCTATCGCTTATTGCGGAGCAGCCACGGTACACAATCGGATGGTACTTCGGCACGCTCCTTCGAAAGATCGCGACAGCATCCAAGCATCATGGCTTCCGCGAGGAGGAGGAGTGGCGGGTGATGCATACCCGATATGTTGATCCGACAGATGGCCTTCGTTACGAGTTGGCAACGATTCGTGGTATCCCGCAGCTAGTTACGAAGCTAAGCCTTCAGGCAGATGGCCCCTTCGCAGATAAAGGCATCACGGTCCCAAATCTCGTGCGGCAGGTGATAATAGGCCCCACAAACTATCCGTACGTCGTCGCAGAAGCAGTTCAAGAGGCTATGGAGAAAGCCGGCATAGATGATGCTGGATCAAAAATTCACATTTCGCAAATCCCTCTCCGTATGGAGCCGTCCTAAATCCTGTCATCGAGGCGGCAGATATCGCGACCAACCGAAGCGGGATTGAAGCAAGAAGATGGCCGCCCGGAGAGCGATCGCGCCCTTGCCGTTTGCGAGCCGGTATAGGTGCAGAGCAAGCGCCGCTTCGAGTCGCGCCGCGCCGACATCCAGCTCCTGGCGATAGTGACGTCGAAGCGTCTTTAGACTGAGATCGACGATGCGACAGATATCGGCCTGCGAAACGCCCTCGCCAGCGAGAACAGCAACCAGCCGCCGGGTCATTGGGGTAGGGAGATGCGGCGGTCGGCCGCCTATGCGTTTGGGGTTTTCCGAGGTTTCCATGGCAGTAGGGAAAAACCTATGAGGCGATATTCTGCCGGCGAGAAAAAAATCTACGGATGAGATTGCACGCGGGTCTTCTGGCGCCGGCCGATTTGGCTTTGGCCACCCCCCGGCTAGGGTAGATTCGCCGACGACGATCGATTGAGGGACAGGGCGCATGCGCCCATTTTGCCCCGTGCCGCTGCGGCTTCATTGCAGCTTGCCAGTCGGCGCGTCCCAATCCCTCAGGCCACGGGCGATTTCAGCAAGGACTTCAGCCTTCCACGCAGTCGCTTCTTCCCGGCATATCGCAACGTGAGCGGCGATCTCGTCGCTGGTCGCCCCCTTGTCGGCCAGGAACAGTTCGTTATCCTCGATCGCCTTCTCGATCTGCCTGTCGAGCGATGCGGAGGTCCGCGCCATGGCTTCTTCGAAGGATATCACTGCTCTCTCTCCTTTGCCTTCACGCGCCTTGTCGGCCTGCCTTTTTCGGCAAGCTGCCAGAACGCTCCATTGCTTCCCGGTGCGACGCCCTCTGGCGTGTCCGCGAGCGCAATCCACATGCTGCCAGCGTGCGTGCAAACCGTGCCCCGACGATAACCGAGTGCCTTCTGATAGACGCCAGCATATTTTACGCCGTGGCTTTCCAGCGCCGTGAGGCGCGCCTGATGTTCAAGCAGAACGGACTTCAGCGCATCCAGCAAAGCATAGACTTCGGCTTTCGACATCGGCTTAGCAAGCGCGGCTGCGCCGAATTGCTCCATCATCGCGTCTGTCAAAGACATCTTCCTGTCCTCCCATCAGCCCGACACTACCGGCGGCCATGAAACATCCGTCATCACGGCGATCGCGTCGGCGGTCCCGGCGGAGGCGCCGAAGAGGGCGGAGATTTTCACGGCTACCGAGTTTGTTTGCCACAAGCTGACAACAGGCGTTGCCGTCGGCGTGATGGCGTCCATGGTGGGCGCATCATTCATCTGCAACGAGGCGAAGCGTGAAGTGTCGATCCCGAGGCTCTCGATGTCAGCGAGGATGCGGTCGCCGTCCAGGAGGATGAGGGTCCCGGCGTCCAGGCCGGGCGAGACGGCAAAGGGGAGGTTCAAGAACTCCGAAAGCCCTTCCGGCGAGGCAGTTCCTCGGCCGTCATTCAACAGGCAAATGCCGTTCGCAACGTCGGGCGCTGCGACCCAGCAGAGCCTGCCTTCGCCCGTGTTCACCGCGTCCAGCATGTTCTTGAGGTCTGTGACGTGATCCCCAGTGGAGGTGAAGGTCGGTGTGCTGCTGGTGACCAGCCGGTCGAAGAAGCCGACATCAAGCGCCCGAGCGACTCCACGGCGGAGCTGGCGGGAGGTGAACGCCTGAGACGCAGCGCTAGAATTTTCGAGGATTTCGCGGCTCAGAACGATCACCGCATCGGCCTGTTCGGCCGTCAGCGTATCGCCGTTCAAACTCATCTTGCCCACAGACCTTGCTTTGCCTTCCGCGTTCACGGCGCCGATGGCGGCCTCGGCGTAGCTGCCGACACGCGAATGCAGCGGCGCGCGGGTTAAAATTCCCTGATCCAACAAAGCCGCGAAGGCTGACCGGCCGCCCAAGGCTTGCAGGAAGGCGGACGAAGCTGCTTGCATGTCGGCCAGTTGCCCGGCCCACTGCGGATCGCCAAGAACTCCGGCGCCGACCGCCGCCTTAAGGATTCGAGCGGCTGGTGCCGGCATGCGCAATCGGTCAGCGACGTCGGAGGGCGACTCGCCCGTCCGCTCGCAGACGGCGAGGGCTTTGACGAGGGATATGATTGTTGCCGCGTGTTCGCTCATTTCGAAACTCCTGCTTTGACCACAAGGGTGCAGGCCGAAACGCGATGGGAAAACCCCTTCAAACGCGACAAACGCGACGGCTCACTTTCGGCCGAGACGAGCCCGGACACGTGGGACTGATACCAACCACCGGGAGCCGCGCTTCACCCCGCAGCCCTCTTCGCGACACCATTTTCGCAACGTGTCCTTTGCGGTCTCGAAGCGCCGCGCTGCGACCGGCAGTTCGATCAGATTGCCGAGCGCGAAGTCGTCGTCGGCTTCCGGGGACGGCTGGATCACATCCTCTAAGCGCCGGCCCTGAGCGAGCACCCGGTCGAGCTTCGCCTCGATGCGGTCAACGGCACGCTCAATCCTGGCGATCTGTCGAGCGATGATCGCTTCCCACTGCTCCGGTGGCATGGTCGTGCTCTCGTGATTGATCAATGAAGGATTGAAGCCACTGGCTTACGGTCGCGGCATTCGCGCGGGCGTCTGTGATCTCAAAAGGCCGCATCGCGCCGATGATGAATCCGGGCGCCTTGCCCTCCAGGAAGGCGGCGAGCCTTTCGAGTTCGCCGATCAGTTTGGTGGCGTCGGCGAAGCCGGCCGGCTTGGGCGGTTGCGGTGGCGCGGCCTTCTTTCCTTGTTCCGCCAGTTGGGTGATCGTCGGCGGGGCATCACTTTCAACTTGGCGCTCAAATTCTTCGGTCGGCACGTTGGCAACGCGGACGGCTGTAACCTGCTGGCGCTCGGACATTCCCGCTTGCCGGGCCGCGTCAGTTCTCGTGGGAACTTTAGTGCCGGCGCCGTCAGTAATGTTTTGATTTGCACCGTGAGCAGGCTGGAACTCCTTCAGCAGCTCGCCCGCCCGCTTGATTGCCCGCGACCGAATCCGCATCGCATAATTTTCGAGCGTCTTGTCATCGGCTTGCCGGGCGTAGGATGCGAGCGCGGCGGCCTTGTCGGACCAGGACTTGCACTCATCGATGCGATCGCATTCCGCAATAGCCTGCGTAGCGCGCTCATAGGCGACCGGAAGTCGGGCGTTCGACATTTCCATGGCTCGGTCGATCATGCGGTCAGAATTCATCGCCGTTCTCCTCTCCTCTTTCGCCAGATCATCGGCAGCTCCGCTTTGTCGTCTGTTACGTAACTGAACCCCGCCCGCGAGGCGGGGGTTTATTACGTAGTAATAAGGGTGTGTGCAGCACACGGCGTTTCCATAATAAAAACAGCGACTTAAGGGGTAGTGCCGCACAAGCAATTTTGTGTGTGGCAGCACCAACAAAATCAATGACTTAACTTTTTGACGCATCGGCTTTTCCTGTCAGTTTCAGCACCTTTTTTGCGCGGCTCGGCGGGCCAATTTCGACAATCGAAATGGCGCGTTTGTCGATCAGTCCATGCATCGCCTTGACCAGTTGCGGCTTGGTCAGCCCCTCGCGGGCGTCAGTGAAAAAGAGGGTCGGCGCGTAGCTGCCGCCGCTTTTCGGGTTGGCAGACACATCAATTCCGCGCTCCTGGAAAATCACCATGAGCTTCATAAACACGCGCTCGGCGCGATCCGCCTTGCCGATGTCCGATCCCGCCCGTTGCGGCTTGTCGGTGCAGATGAAGCGGCCCATGTCCCACTTCAGGTTAATCGGATTGCCGCGCGGACCGTAGTTCGCCTTCATGATTTCAAGCACACGCGCTTTCTCATCCGCGCCCTCGTCGTCCGGTCTGTACAAATAGAGCCGCGACCGAACGGAATTCGACCATGCGGTCGAGCCAGATGTGCCCGAACCGCTATTCAGCCCGGAAATCGAGGGGTGGCCAAGAACTAGGATGTAGCAATCAAAGCGGATCGCGAGACCGCGCAACATGCCGATGAACTGTTTTGCCTGCGACCGTGAAATCTCGTTGCCGCCGAAAACGTCGGCGAGGTTGTCAAGCACGCTCACCTGCGGCTGGAAGCTGGCGAGCGTCAGTTCGAGGCGTTTGAAGAGCGAGGTAACGGAGAGCCGGCCCTTGCGGTCCTCGGTCGCCAGCGTCGCGTCCTTGCCCGCGAGGCATGCGATCCGGAAGCTGGACATGCCGGCTAGATCGAGCCCCTCGGCCTGGGCAATCTCGGCAGCGCGGATATGGTTTTGTGTCTTGTCGTCCTCGGCGCTCAGGTAGAGCGCCCCGCCGTGGCGGACGCTGATTCCGAGCCAAGAGCTGCCGCTCACGACCGCCATGCAAAGCTGCATGGCGACCAGCGACTTGCCGGTGCCGCCATCGCCCTGTAGCAGCGTGACGTTGCGGGCCGGAAACATATGTCGTGCGTCGAGGAATTCCTGTTCGGGGACAGGCTTTCCGGCGAAGTCAGCGATCGAGAAGGTTTCGAGCGGTTCGAGCGGCTGGTCTTCCTCTCGCGGCGGCGGGTGGACTCCGCGTTGGTCATCGGGCTTTAACATGAAGCCGGCTTTGCTGTCGGCGCCGCTGTCTCGCGACCGGGCCTCGGGAAGATCGTCCGGCGGGAACTGCGGCCATTCATCTGCCGTCATAGCGCCAGCCCCTTCCGCCGCGAAGAGGGGTCACCCTCCGGTATTGGTGGTAATCGGCTGAAAGCTTCTGCCACGCCGCTTCGATCTCAGCGATGAGCGGATCGGCGACGGGCGGCGGTTCTAGCGCGGCCAGTAGCCGGCGTCGGGACAGCATTTCCCGCTGAAAAGCGGCACGCGAGGTGCGGATGTGTTCAAGCAGCCGTTCCCGGCGAGCGCGAGCGAGCCGTTGAACTTCAAGGTCCGGGAGAGTAGTGTTCTCGCCGTCCAACCGCTGCCGTGGTGAGACTGTCGAGTAAGGGCCGCACGCGCTGCTGCAACGTGCGGCCTTCGCCGCTTTTGATGTGACCATGACTCACGCGACGCCTCCGCATTTTGCTGCACGGCGATCAACGTAGGCGTGGACCTTGATTTTCCGATAGGGCGCACGCGCCTGCATGGCGTCGCTAGATTTCTCCGGGCGCGGAAAGTCCTCATATTTGATTTTCCGGTGCAGATCGGTGCGGTTCCGAATGATCCCCATGCGGACCAAATCGTCGTAGTAATAAAATTCGTATTCGAGGTCGGTATCGGGATGTTTGTTCACGGGTACGCTTGAATCGCCCGTATGCGCGCGCGTCTTCGGCATGGCAGCTCCTAGCTCCATTAGCGGAAGATACGGACAAAGCGCGTAATTCTAACCAGACCAGGTTCCGCCTAACGAAAGGCATTTGGCTGCGGTACGCACGCTGGACTTCAAAGAGCCCTTGTTGTTATGAGCGCTGTGGCGCTCGCTTGCCGGATCAAGATATATAAACATATCACACCACGTTCCTTGTTTGTCCACCCAGAATTTTCGCAAGGTCGACCGCCCATTTTTCCAGCGCCTCGCCTTTGGCCTCGGTCAGCTTGGCATGCATGTAGTGCCCGCCGACGCCCTTGATGGCGTGATTGAGCACCATGTCGATAATGTGCGGCTCGATGCTGAGTTCCTGCATGTTCGTGCTCGCGGTCCGCCTGAGATCGTGATGACGCCATCCCTGGACGCCGGACAGTTCGTCCAATTCCTCCTTGAACTTCGAAAATCCGCCGAGCTTGCCGTTTTTGCCGGGGAAGCAGAACTGGTCCGCTTTGCCGGTGCCCAGCTGGTCGAGAGCAAGTTGTGGCAATCTCAGCAGGTGTTCACGACCGGACTTGTTGTCTTCCTCGCCCTGTTTCCACCTACCGCCAATAATGTCACCGTGCTTGAGCGCAGCTGCTTCGGAGATGCGTTGCGCTATTACAAGCAGGAAACGGACGAGGCGGCCGTACGCCTTGCCCTCATCGCTTTTCATGAGCGGACAAGCGGCCCAGATGGCGCGCATTTCGTCCGGCGTCAAAACCCGTTTGCGCTTGACGAGGCCGGGTCCGACCCTGAGCGTATCCGGGACGAAGTTCATCGGGATGTGATCTTCCTGCGCTGCCCATTTCATGATCGTCCCGAGGTAGCTCATGAAGCGGTCGCTCATTTGCGGGGCCGTCTTCGCCACCTCATCACGCACCTTCCTGAGATCGCCTTTCGAGAAATCCTTAGCGGGTAATTTGAGATAATCGGCCAGAATGCGCCGAACGGCGCGCATCGCTTCTGGCAGTGTCTTCATGCCCTTCCCGGCCTTCTTCATGCGGGCCTTCTCGTATTTGTCGAAAAGCTGTTCGAGCGTCATGCCGGCCTGTTTCGGATGCGCCGCCTTCTCCTCGGCCGGCACCCCAGCCTCGACGCGATCAAGGCGGTTGCGGGCGGCTTCGCGGGCGTCGGCTAGGCCCATGTGATCGCTGCCCTCGGGCGGATTAAGCCCGAGGTAATACCCGAGGGTGTCGCGCCGCCATTTCTCGCCGACGCGATAGCGCAGGGTCCATGTCTTGCGCTTCTTCCCGACGCGAAGCGAAAGGCCGGGCAGCCTGGGATCGGGATAATCACCTTCGGGCAAAGTGGGGACGGAGATCGCGGTGAGTTGCTTTTTCATCAATGACTCCAAGGAAATTTGGGCAATTTGGGCGCAAACCCTATGTTATACGGTGGAACATGTTGCGCAATGTTGAAATATTTATTTGAATTAAAACAAAGCGTTGTCGTATGTAAGACTTTGAAATATAGGAGCGCGCCATTTACTTTTAATCAGTAGGTCTCGGGTTCGAACCCCGACGCTCTCACCAAAAAACTCCAAGAAACATAAGCGGATAGCTCCGGCGGCCGGGAAAAACTGTCGGTCCAAAGGCCAGGCACCGTTACAAATTGGAATGCTGCGAACGCCCCGACATCGGTTTCAATGACGCCCGCATACTCCGCCTTGCCGCCCACGGGGCCGTCAGCGCGTCTCATCGGCAAGGCCGGGAATATGCTCCGTGCCGAACATCGCGCGTGTGGGGCCGCCCGGTAGGTTCCGCGCTGCTGCACCTTCAGTTGAAACGATCTTTGGCCCTGCGAAGTTTATTTGCATGACCAAAGAG
This sequence comes from Rhizobium sp. Nf11,1, assembly GCF_050587665.1. Classification (NCBI taxonomy): domain Bacteria; kingdom Pseudomonadati; phylum Pseudomonadota; class Alphaproteobacteria; order Hyphomicrobiales; family Rhizobiaceae; genus Rhizobium; species Rhizobium sp. Nf11,1. The sequence goes on from NZ_JBOBHU010000017.1 coordinate 103,751, forward strand.
GAATTCTGCGAACGGTTCTTTCAACGCGTAAGGTTCCACTGCCGCTCGGGCCCCAGGCCGTTCGGGCTGGACCCGAAGACCTACTGCGACAAGATCGCTCCAATCTACTGGCGCGAGTTGGGGAATGAATTGAGCCCGGAGGAATGCGCCGATCAGGACGTTGCCTATTGGCCCTGACCAGCCGCTCAAATATGAAACGGGAGCTTCCTCGGCCGCCGATCGACTTAGATCGAGGCCGCCGCCAAGCGCCGCCTCGCGGATGAATCTGACGCGGCTGAGGCGCGGGCGAGATAGCAACGGACGGACGGCGCAAAACCGTTCCAGACGCAATCGGTATTCCCTTGAAGATCAACTAATAATTGGGATAGCGGCGCTATCGATCTCTGTTTCGATGCGCGATCTGGGGTATCGCCACATCGATATGAACTTCGGCAGCCAGTTGACCATGGGCGTCCCGAATCTCGATCGCCTGCGGGAGTTCTTTCTGATTGGATAAGATGGCCCTGCCAACGAGCTCTCTGAGAGCTTCACCGGCCTCTTCTCTTGCTGCTTCCAAGTCCAGGAATGTCTCACCGTCTGGATCAGTCACGACGTGATCAGCGTGTTTGATATGAAAATAGTAGGTCGACAACGGCCTGCACTCCCCATCTCCAGCCGCTCCCGCGTCTGGCAATCACCTGCAGGTTGGCGACTGAGAACGAGGCATTTTCCAGGCCTGGCTACACAGCTGGCATCCCCCGCAGTTGTCGCCAAACCAAGTTTTCACATGCAGGTTCCGCTGGGTGGAGCATATTAGCAATTTGGATTACAACCGTATCGATTTCCTCGCTCGTGCGTTTAGGAGGGCGAATGGCCTGAATCGGCAAAGGACGTATGCCAACGCAGTCACACGGAGGCGACGCTGTGACAAAAATTGTGCAGAAAGATACCGGGAACAAGTTGCTGCGAAGGCTTCCAGAGGAGGCTTTTGATCTTATCGCATCAGACCTGAAGCGTGTTGATCTTCCAGCCCGCCGGTCGTTAGTTGAACCTAATCAACCCATTGAGCACGTTTGTTTTATCGAGAGCGGCCTGGCTTCAATGGTGGCCGCGGCTTCGAACGGGATAGGCATCGAGGTAGGTCAGATTGGATACGAGGGGATGAGCGGATATCCGGTGGTGCTCGGCGTCGATCGGATGCCAAACCGCGCTTTCATGCAGATTTCAGGGGTCGGGCTAGAACTGCCCGCCAGCCGCTTCCTGAGGCTTTTGCGCGACGAAGCAACTCGTCTAATGTTTCTCCGCTATGTCCACACGCGGGAGCTGCAACTGGCTTACTCGGCATTGGCGGCGGGCCGATACAACATGCACCAGCGTCTCGCGAGATGGCTGCTTATGTGCCATGACCGTCTTCTCGTGGACGATATGCCTGTTACTCACGAGTTTTTGGCGTTGATGCTTGGCGTGAGGCGATCCGGGGTCACCGACCATCTGCATATCCTGGAGGGCATGCGCGCCATCAAGTCGACGCGAGGGAACGTCAAGATTATGGACCGCCAGATTCTGCTCGATGTTGCCGATGGTTGTTACGGCGCTCCGGAAGCCGAGTACGAACGGCTTCTGGGATTCCCGTCGCCAGACGATCAAAGACCGGCAAGATTGATGGGTGCGTGGGGTCGGTGGTCCGGTTCTACGATCGAACATCGATAAGCAGGCTCAACAAACTGTCCTCATCCTTCACGCCGTGCTGATAGGACTGAATGATCCGAGAGGCTAGGTCCTGGCGCTGAGTGTCCGAGGTGATCTTCTTCACCGATACGACGTGATCGAAGACCCGCTGGCAAAGGGCCACTTCGGCTTCATTCAGCACGTTCTGCGCCTGTGCTATTGGCGATGGGATCATGACAGCCTCATTTCCCTGGCAAGCGAAGGGTAGGGCTGAAGCGCGCCTGATCAAGCAGGATCGCAAACACGAAGTATTTCGTGGATTAATCACACCAATCGTTTCGTTGAGCGGGGCTCCATGTCCGGGCGAATGCCTCCCGGAGCATCTTGGCTCCGATCTCTTTCCATTCGGTCGATAGATGCTGACGAGCGGTCGGTGCGATGGCGTCCGGTCCACCGCGCCGGTGAATTAGCCAAAAGTTCTTTCAGCCTTCCCCTTGGCAATCAACGCCAGCTTCCGTTCCTTGAGACACTTTGCGTGGCTCCCGATCTCCGGCGTGTCGATGCCGCTGACGAATGGAACGCCTTCCCCCCCAGCAATCGCATGTTTTGCCCATCGCGCTTGGCGTGTCGCCGTCGATGGCCGTCAGCGTGGCGCAGGCGATGAGTTCAGCGAGGTGCCAGCGTGACCCACACAGCATCATTACCCTCCATCCCTATGCTAACGCGCATCGAGCCGTACATAGCCTTTTGTTCCCGTCGTGATAGTTCTTTATTATGAGCCTTTCGGCCAGTTGAAATTTTTCCGCAGTGCTCCTCTACCCTCCTGCATGCCCGGGACTGCACTTCGACCACTGGTATACATAAAAAGGACGCCCCGATTGTCCTTTGAGCAATCTGCCAAAAGCGTATCGTCAGGACTAAGCTATACGGGTTCGTGTTTGGAGCAGTGCCATGGTGCTGGTCGAATACTGCCTGCACAAGCTTGGAAGCTTTCTTTACAATACTTATTATCTGAATGGTAAGGCAATGGCGCTCAGTTTCGCCATTTCCATTGGCCTAGTTCTGACGGTTTTCGCGGTGGAACTCACTTATGTGGGGTTTGGCAATTCCGGGTTCCGTCGGGTTTTCTTCGAACGCAGCAAATCCACAATCACCGACATCGTCTATTTCGTCCTTCAGGCGACGGGAATGATTACGCTATTTGCAGCGCTCGCATCTTTTGGTCTGTCCTATGCCATCACCCGCGCGGCTCAGGATGCCCCCCACCTGGACCTTGGCCGGAGGTTGCCAGGCTGGGCACATGTCCTCTTGTTCCTAGTGCTGACAGACTTCTTGAGCTATTGGCAGCATAGGTTGATGCACCGGCTGCCCGTGCTATGGCGGCTGCACGAATTTCACCACGCAGCCGAAGAGTTCAACGGGCTGACTTCGTCGCGGGAGCATCCGCTGGAGAAGGCCATAAACATGGCCATTATGGTCGTTCCGGCGCTGCTTATTGGCCTGCCAACGGCCGAGTTCGCCGTCGTGACCATCACCTTTAACGCCATTGGTCTGGTCAAGCACAGTGCCATTCCCTGGCATGGCTGGTTTGGCAAATACGTGATCCAGTCACCACGCGACCACTTCGTCCATCACTCCCGAGTGCGGGAACATCACGACAAGAATTTCGCCAATTATTTCCCGATCTGGGATCATTTGTTCGGCACCTATTACAAGGGCGATGCAGACGGTGCAAAGCTCGGTCTGGACCGCGACTACTTCAACCAAACCGATCCGTTCCGCGAAACCATCGCCACAGAAATCCGTTTCGTCCAACGCGCGTGGCAAGCTGCCAAGGCCAGGTGCGGCATAAGCCCCGTAAGCGGAAAACCTGCCTCGCCTCAGGGGCTGTCCGGCTCGGAACAGCGCCGGTAGCGAAGCTGGCATCGCTCTGTTGTGCTAAGCGGCAGCTTTCTGGAATCCACGAACTAGCTCATCGACAGAAATGGGTCGATTCAAGCCGCCGCTTCCGCTCCAACAAAACCCGGTTTAATGCGTTGAGGAGCCGATCGCAAAGGGGAACTCCGACCGCTGCGCGATCCATCAATCCCCGATGGGCATGGCGCGTGAATGCTTATTTAGGTTACCGGAAGTGACGGTTGCGCCCCGAGGTTGAAATCATGCAGGGGCGATTATCGCTCTGTAGCCCGGAGACTGCGATGGATATGACCACCCTCAGCGAACGGCTTTTTGGCCTGTCCTTCCTGATGCTCTGGGTGTTGCTGGTAATCCTGCTCTTTAGCGCTGTGCGTCATGCGTTGAATGCAGAACCGAAGGACGATGATCGGTTCCGCGCGCAGGATCGGTCACATGGACGCATAGTCCGGCATCTCCTCGAAGGCGCCATTTACGGCGCCGACGACTCCCTCGGAGAAGGCGCCGACACGGAAGCGAAGCGGCGCCAGTGCGACTGAGGGTAATGAGTTTTCCGACCGCCGCGGCTCACTGCTACACAGTCTAGCCCCATATGGCGCGCGTGAACCGTGACCTGGTTCGGAGTCACTGAAAAGCCCCGCCGAAACACGGCGAGGCTCTGATGCTAACGATCTGAGGGACTGTTTTTAGAACTTCACACCGATGCCGAATTTCAGTTCGTGCTGGTCGAGGTCGACATCAACACCCAGGACATCTTTTTCGCCGAAGTCGTTGAAGCGATATTCGCCGCGAACGAAGATGTTGTTGGTAAAGGCAAAGTCAACGCCGGCGCCGACGGTGTAGCCGTTGAAGGTTTCCTTTTCCTTGTCGAAACCCGGGACGTCGACGTAACCGCGTGTGGCAGTCCAACCAGCTGCGCCGTAGATGAGTGCCTTGTCAAAGGCATAACCGACACGACCGCGAACAGCGCCCGCCCAATCGGTTCCAACGTCTGCCCCCAGCGCCTCCTCTTCATTCCAGTTGTATTCCAGGTTGCCCTCGATGCCGACGACGATGCTGTCGAACTGGAAGTTGTAACCGGCAAATGCGCCGAAGACACCACCGTTAAAATCCTCAGAAGCGCTGAGGCCGCCGGCGCTGAAATCACCGTCGAGCCATCCCGCGCCGCCATCGATACCGAAATACGGACCCGACCAGGTGAAGACGGGTGCCGCCGCAACAGGCGCGGTCGGAACGTCCTGAACGACATCGGCCGCGAACGCGGTCGTGGCGACAAGTGCGAGTAAGGTGGTGGCGATAGTAAACTTCATTTGTGTACCCCATGGCATTGATTGCAACCAGAGGGTATAGCGATATCGCAACAAAAGGCTGTAGCAACAAGGACACACTCGCGAGATTGTACGCTATAGTACAGGTTGTGTTGTCGCCGGGAGTGAGACGAGCCTAAGCGCACGTCAGATGAGATAATTCGGGAAGGCTCCGTCACCGCTGGACGATCACGCGGGTTCCCGGCTGCACCATATCGTAAAGCTCCTCGACATCCTCGCGGTACATCCGAAAGCACCCGCTTGATGCATTGGTGCCGATGGAGGAGGGATCGTTGGTGCCGTGGATGCGGAGAAGTCCGTCGGCAAGGTAGATCGCGCGGGTTCCAAGCGGATTTGCGGGCCCGGGTTGCACTACCGCCGGTAGCCTTGGGTTCTTCTGGCGCATGCTGGCTGTCGGCCGCCATTCGGGATGCAGGCGTTTCGACACAACGCGGGTTGTCCCGTACCATTGTTTGCCTTCGCGGCCGACGGCGATGGGGTAGGCAAACTGCTCACCCTCTGACGTCGTGTAGATAAGGGTGTGCTCACGCGTGGCGATGACGATGGTTCCCCTTCCAACGCGCGTCGATGGCTCCCGACGTTCTTGAAAGGGTTCCCGAAAGCCAGGTTCTGGCTCGTAGTCGGGAGGAGGGGGATAGGGGCTGTAAGGGTCGTCATAGCCATAGCCGCCGTATTCATCGTATCCGTCATACGGCGCGTAAACTTGGGCTTGCGCCTGCACCGCTATCAGAAACAGGGCCGCAGCAAGGAGAACCAGCAATCTCATTCTTCGCATCCGCTTGTTCTACAATCATGATTGGGCCGAATTCTATGGCGGCACTATGGCGGCGCGGGTCTCACTCGTTCTCCGCTGAGTTCGCGCATCGAGCCCACGAACGCCATCAAAAGGAGGCTGTGACGGGTGATTTGTTTTGCTGAGAGAATTCGTGAAGCTCAAGGACTGGCTGCGCATCGCTAACCGCTGCGATAGATGCGCCCACACCTTCTCCTCGGCCACCTGCATCGCAGCCGCCGTCATCTTCCAGCGCAAATCAATGAACCCCGGGCCTAAACCTTGCCCAGATGCTTCGGCCAGAATTCCTGGTGGACTTCGGCGGCTTCCTCTTCGAGGTTCGTCGGGCCAACCACCGTGACGGCACGCGCGCCGGTCTGCAGCACCGCCCGGCTGGGTACGTTCAACCCGATCCCGGCAATCTCGCCGAGCCGCGTTTCGGAGCACGCAAACACCATACGTCCGATCCCCGACCAGTAGATCGCCCCGGAGCACATCGCACAGGGCTCAGTGCTGGTGTAGAGCGTGCAGTTGGCGAGAAAAGCAGGGTCGTAGTGTTGCGCCGCCAGTTTGACCAGATTCATCTCGGCGTGGTTTGTCATATCGTGGCCGGTGAAGACGCTGTTTTCGGCGCGCAGGATGACTTCGCCGTCCTTGACCAGGACCGAGCCAAACGGTTCGTCACCGTTTGCCACCGCAGATTTCGAGAGCGCAATCGCCTCGCGCAGAAACGGCTCGTGATTTTCCATGAGAACCCCCAGAGGTAGTGCGGGATGATCTTCCCCTGAATTCGAGGGATTTCCAAGTGCTGCAACTTAGATTCGAGATCGGCAATCTCAATCGCCCGCCGCGCAGGCGCAGACGGGTGGTCCGAAACTCTGGAACCAAAAGCGCCCGCATCGACTTTGACCCCTGTGTTATCTTGGAGGTCCTGATGGACAGAACACCGAAAACGGCGATCCGGGGAATGATGTCCTACGTGCTCGCTCTTCTTGTCCTCGGCATCCTGGCGGGCGCCGTTTACACGCTCTACGGCCATCCCGCCGATCCGTCCGAGCGACCAGCGACTGAGACCATCCCGCAGAAGGCGACAGCGCCGCAGTGAGAGGCGTCACAACAGCTTTTTGATCGGTCGTCCTGCGGAACGAATGGTGAAAGATGGGCGCTCTGTCGGATCCGGCGCCTACCCGGTCCGGTCGTGTTTCAACGCCCGCGCTCCACCGCGAAACAGCGCGCAAGCGGCAACCAACAGGGCTTTGGAAGCAAGGCAGAAATTCTGTCGCAAGTCCTTCCCACCATTAGAGAGCTTATATTTATAGGGGGAACAACCTGCGACAGGGGAAATCGGCACCCGAACCGGGATCACGAAATCGGGGAAGGTCAACGCGCCGGATCGGCCCGCTATGGCGGATTTTGCGCTCGGAAGTGTGAACAGAGGAGTTCACGGATGAAAGAACATGCGGTCGTGATATCGGGAGGAGGGCCGACGGGGCTGATGCTGGCGGGTGAACTGGCCCTGGCGGGTGTCGATGTCGCCGTCGTCGAGCGGCGCGAGAACCAGGAGATCGTCGGTTCGCGTGCCGGCGGTCTGAGTTCGCGCACGCTCGAGGTTCTCGACCAGCGCGGCATCGTCGATCGGTTCCTGGCGGAAGGCCAGATCGCCCAGGTCACTGGCTTTGCGGTCACGCGGCTCGATATCAGCGATTTCCCGACGCGGCACAATTATGGGCTGGCCCTGCGGCAGAAGCATATCGAGCGCATCCTCGCCGGCTGGGTCGGCGAGTTGCCGGTGACGATCTATCGCGGCCGCGAACTGACCGATTTCGAGCAGGACGAGGCCGGCGTCACCCTCGAACTCTCCGATGGTACGTCGCTGCACGCAGGCTATCTCGTCGGCTGCGATGGCGGCCGCAGCCGGGTTCGCAAGCTGGCGGGCATTGCCTTTCCGGGATGGGACGCGACGACCAGCAATATTCTCGCCGAGGCCGAGATGAAGGAGGAGCCGCCGCTCGGCGTCCATCGCACGGCGCTCGGCATGCATGCCTTCGGCCGCGAGGAATATGAAATCCGCGACGGCAAGGTGGTCTTCGCCAGCGAAGGTCCGATCAATGTCATGGTCACGGAAAAGACTGCCGGGGGCACAGGCGAGCCGACGCTTGACGATCTCAAACAAGCGCTGATCGCCGCCTGCGGAACCGATTATGGGATCCACGGCCTGAAGTGGATATCAAGGTTCACCGATATGTCGCGCCAGGCGGAGGTCTACCGCAAAGGCAGGGCGCTGCTGGCGGGTGATGCCGCGCATGTGCATTCGCCGGTCGGCGGGCAGGGCCTCAATACCGGTGTGCAGGATGCCGTCAATCTCGGCTGGAAGCTTACCCAGGTGGTGAAGGGCATATCGCCCGAAGCCCTGCTCGACACCTATCACGCGGAGCGCCATCCGGTCGCCGCCCGCGTGCTGCGCACGACGATGGCCCAGGTCGCGCTGCAACGGACCGATGATCGCACCGAGGCTCTCAGAGAGGTCGTGCTGGAACTGCTTGGGCTGGAGGAGGCGCGCAAGAAGATCGCTGTCGAAATGTCCGGACTTGGCATCCGATACGACTTCGGCGAGGGGCATCCGCTGCTCGGCCGCCGCATGCCTGATCTCGATCTGGCCGCGCCGGACGGCCCCTTGCGTGTCTTTGACCTTCTCCAAAAGGCGAGACCGGTGCTGTTGAACCTCGCCTCGCGCGGCAGCCTCGACACCGGGCCATGGTCAGACCGCGTGCCTCTGGTCGATGCGAGCTATGATGGGCCGTGGGAGTTACCGGCGCTGGGGGCGGTTGCGGCGCCGACTGCGGTGCTGATCCGGCCTGACGGATACGTGGCATGGGTGGGCGAGGGGTCCCGGAATGGCCTCGACGCCGCTTTGAACAGCTGGTTCGGGCCGCCTCGCTAATAGGGGAACAGCCGCAGCGCTAAGCGGCCAGCGAAATCGGCGCGCCGTCTGGCATTGGCTCCGGCATCGGTTTGCCGCGGCGCTCCCAGGTGCGGCGGCTGATGCCGAAGGCCTCCCAGGGGCGGGCTGCGCTGAGGGAGTTGTCGAGATAGTCGGCCCTGGAAACGGCGCCGGCGGCCCGCCGCTGCTCTTCCTTTCGGCTTCGTTCGCGCTGGCGCCGCTTTTCCTTCTGCAGTTTTGCTCTTTTCGCCTTCGGCACGTCGAAGGCGCCGATGGTGCGAATGTCGAGCGCGCTGCGTTCGGCATAACTCAGATGCAGGGCGTGACCGAGTGCATCGGCGGTGAGGGCAGCAAAGCGCACCTTCGTCCGCTCGTAGATGATTTCCTCTATGGCGGCTTTCCCGGCCCAGGGCAGCGCCCAGCCGAGAACCACCTCGACAAAGCCTTCCCCGAACTCGACGAAGGCGAGGCCGGCGATCACCTCGACATAGATCAAGGCGTCATCCGCCTCCGGCACGATCTCGCCATGACGATGCCGGATCAATTTCTCGATCTCGCGCATCCGGCCGCGAAAATGGTTCCAGCGGCCGCCTCGCATTCGGCGCTGCACGGCCTTGTAACCCAGGAGACAGTCGCCGATCTTGATCGCGGTTATATCGCGCGCAAGACCAGCCGCACGATCGGCCTCGTCAACTCGATCTGCCGATTCAGCCTCTTCATCCGCGCCGACGAGACGATCCATCGTTTCTCCTTTGCGACCAGGCCCGAGAGGCCGAAACGAGTGACTGTAGCGGAAGCGGGGGCGGTGAAGCTCGCTTTTTGTGCACGAGATCCACCGATTTTCGCGGGTGGTGGCGCAACTGCAAAACGGACGATCCCGTCCGGTTTTCGGGCGCCGCCGGACCCGGCCTATCGGTGGCGAGCGGCGCCCGGCCCGGTCGATTTCTATTGGGAATGTCCCGTGTTATCATCCCTGGACTGACGTCATGAGCCGTATTGTCAGCACAGAGACTTGTCCGATGAGCGAAATGGACGTGCTTTTTGCCAGCCTGCGACAGGCGGCTGACCCTGAGACGGTCGAGTGCATCGAAAATGTCGTGAAGCATGGCCATGATCGCGATCTAAATCGCATCAATGCGCTCGCTTTCGCCGATAAGCATCATCTCGATGCAGAAAAGACCATCGCCGCCTTTCTGCATGCAGCCCGAATCGGCGCCTTTGAGATGACCTGGAACGTGCTTTGCCCGGGATGCGGCGGCGTCCTTGACAGCGGCGCAACCCTCAAGGGGGTCAATCAGGACACCTATCATTGCGCCCTCTGCGCAGCCGGATACGAACCGACCCTCGACGAGATGGTCGAGGTCACCTTCACGGTGAGTCCGCGCGTGCGCAGGATTGCCGCCCACGAGCCAGACCGGCTGCCGCCTCTCGAATATTACCGCCAGATTTTCTTCAGCTCCGGCGTCGACCTGCCGGAGGACCTCGAAGCCAGGTTCGACCGCATCCTGCTGGAACTGATCGAGCTGGCCCCGGGCGAGAAGGCCTTCGTGTCGCTGCAGCTGCCGGCGCAATTCGTCATCATCTTCGATGCGGTGACCCATTCGGCCCAGTTCATCGATGTGCAGGGGGAACCCGCCGACGAACGCCAGAACCTCTCGATGGTCATCAGCCGCGGGCATGCTCTGAACGAAACCGTGACGCTGCGTCCCGGCTTGCTGCGGCTCACTCTCGAGAACCACACTGATCGCCGGGTGGTGCCGAATGTCTGCATTGCCGGCGATGAGCTGCACGACCTCCTGGGCCGCAGGCGGCCATTTCTGACGGCCAAGCGCCTGCTGACGAACCAGAGTTTCCGTGACATCTACCGGACGGATACGCTCGACGTCGACCAGCGCCTGAAGATCACCAGCCTGACGTTCCTCTTCACCGATCTCAGGGGCTCGACCGCGCTCTATGAGCGCGTCGGCGATCTTGCCGCGTTCGATCTGGTGCGGGCGCATTTCCGCGTTCTGCACGAGATCGTCGCCACCGAGGCCGGCGCGGTCGTCAAGACGATCGGCGACGCCGTGATGGCGACCTTTCCGAGCCCGGACCGGGCGGTGGCTGCGGCGCTCAGGATGCGCGAGGCGATGCGCCGGCTGAACACCGAACACGGCAGCGAAGACCTCCTGCTGAAGATCGGCATCCACGAGGGACCGTGCCTTGCCGTCAACCTGAACGACAGGCAGGATTATTTCGGCCAGACGGTCAATATCGCCTCCCGCGTCCAGGGCCTTGCCGACCCGAATGTGATCATGACGACCGAGACGGTGGTCGAAGATACCAATGTCTCGGAGATCCTGCGCGACAGCGGCATCACATCGGCCTCACGAATGGCGGAGCTTCAGGGCATCGGCAGAGAGGTCAGGATCTTCGCTCTGTCCTGAGCCTCATCCGCTGATCCCGGGCTTCGCTGCGGAGCATTGAGCCTCCCGCATCGGCTTCTCCCGACTTCGACGCTGCATTTGCACGTTCCCTCTCCCCTTGAAACGGGGAGAGGGTAGTCATCGGCGCTTAAGCGCACAACTGAGGCACATATCGAAGGAGAAGGCGGTTTATGCCACCAGGCCCTTGGTCAGTTCCAGCGCCTGCCGCTCAAACAGCCGGCGATAGATGCCGCCGTTGAGCCGGATCAGCGCCTGGTGGTCGCCTTCTTCGACGATTCTGCCCTTGTCGAACACCAGCAGCCGGTCCAGCGCCCGCACCGTGGACAGCCGATGGGCGATGACAAGCGTCGTGCGGCCGTCCATCAGCCGTTCCATAGCCTGCTGGATCTGCACCTCGCTTTCGCTGTCGAGGCTCGACGTCGCCTCGTCGAGGATCAGGATCGGGGCATCAGCCAGGAAGGCGCGGGCGATGGCGACACGCTGTCGCTCGCCGCCCGACAGCTTGACGCCGCGTTCGCCGACCATCGTCTCATAGCCCTTGGGCAGGTCCATGATGAAGCCGTGTGCATTGGCCTGTTTCGCCGCCTGCTCGATCTCGCGCCGCGAGGCGTTCGGCCTGCCGTAGGCGATATTTTCCGCAAGCGTCCGGTGGAACAGGATGGGCTCCTGCTGCACGATGGCGAGCTGACCGCGCAGGCTCGATTGCCTGACCTCGGCGATTTCCTGGCCGTCGATGCGAATGGCGCCCGAGTTCACGTCATAGAGGCGCTGGATGAGCTTGACGAAAGTCGTCTTGCCCGAGCCCGAATGCCCGACCAGGCCGACGCGCTCACCGGGTTTTATGGTGACCGAAAAATCCTCGTAAAGCGGGTCGGGATGAGCGCCATATTGGAAGGTGACGCGATCGAAGACGATCTCGCCCGCGCCGATCGTGATCGGCTTGGCGTGCGGCTTGTCCTCGATGCCGAGCGGCATCCTGTCGAGCAGTACCAGCTCCTCCATGTCGTTGACGGCGCGCTGCAGGTTGCGGATGTCCTGGCCGACATTGCGCAGATAGCCTTGCAGAACGAAGAACATCGCCAGCACGAAGGTGATGTCGCCGGCGCTCGCCAGCCCCTGCCGCCACATGATCAGGCCCGTCCCCAGAATGCCGGCCTGCATGGATACCATCATGATGCCCTGGATCGTGCCGCTCAAGGTGCCGCGCTTCCATGTCCGTCGCGTGCGGCTGTCCCATTTGCCCAGCACGTGGCGCAAGCGGGCTTCTTCGCGGTTTTCAGCCCCGAAGGCCTTGACCACCGAATTGCAGCTGATGGCATCCGCGAGCGCGCCGCCGAGCTTGGTGTCCCAGGAATTGGCAAGCCTTGCCGCCGGCGACACGAAGCCCATGGAAAGCGCTACCGTCACGCCGATATAGACCAGCGACCCTGCAGCCACGATCAGGCCCATGACCGGCCAGTAGCTGCCGAGCACCATACTGGCGCCGACCAGCATCACGATTGACGGCAGCAGCGCGACCAGCAGCACGTCGTTGAGCAAGTCGAGCGCCCACATCCCGCGAGTGATCTTACGCACCGTCGAACCCGCAAAGCTGTTGGCGTGCCAGTCGGTCGAGAAACGCTGCACCTTGTGGAAACCGTTATTGGCCACATCGGCCATGATGCGCAGCGTCAGCCGGATGATGCCGTTGAAAATGAACCAGCGCAGCACGACACTGGTGAGGCCGAGCACTACGACGACGAAGAAGGCGCTGAGCGCACCGTCGGCGGTGTGACCGCCGGCAATGGCATCGACGATCCGGCCCGAAAACACCGGCACCATGACCTCGGCAAGCGTGCTGGCCGCAACCAACACAATGATAACGCCCACCAGAACAGCACGGTGGCGCCAATGATGAAAAACAAAGCCGAGCACGTGACGATAGGCATCGGCGCGGAAATCGAGCTTCTTGCGAGTCATTTTAACCAGCCCGGCCGGTATCGGAAACCGGTCCTCAAAATCGAAAGTTGAAAGGCAGCCACGCGGAAGACGAAGTGATCCCGTCAGATCAATCGGGCTGTGAAGGGAGAAAAAACCGCATATCGCGCGCGCTAGGGGCGAGCCGCGAATGGATATGACCTAGCGTCGGGACATACCGCACGGGAAGGCTTCGATGATTGCTGATGTCATTCAACGCCTCCCTTATGTTCGATCTGAAGCGGTAGCGTTTTGTAGCGAAGCAATTCGCCCTTGCCAAGAGGGAATTTACAACCCTACGGAAAGTGATGCGAAAACGACACAATTCAGAGACTGGGAAAATTCGTGCGCGCTGAGGGTCGCGAGCCGGATCACGTCGAGGCGCAACGCCCGATCGTCAAGATGTCGCCCTCCTGATGCGCCAAACCTCTGAATGGCGAACCGGTCTTTCAATAGCTGCACGAGCGAGCATTGCTGGGCCTGAAGCCACCCGCGCAGGCCGGGTTCCTCGAAGTATCCCGCTGGTACTGAAAATCCTCCCGGTCCTGCCTCGCTGGCGAGGTGTTGCAGGAAGACATGAGCGTGGACAAACCGATCATCGCGCCGGTTGCGACCAATGTGAGGAATCGGGTCATCTAAGCTTCTCCTGAGGTTTGTCTCGGCAATCTATCATGCCGATACAACCAGATGCGAGGACCGGCGAGAGTGATCACGCTGATCTGATAGGAAATGGCTTCGATCATCGAGCGATCGTCCCTCGTGATCCTGCAATCCCGATAATCTGCTCGAGCTATTCTGCGATTATGGAAGGAAGTTCATAGTGTTCTCTAGCGAACTAATCGCGATTTCGCCTTGAACAAATCGGCGATTTTCAGTAATATTGTTCCATAAAAAAGTAATATAAATGGGAGGTTACTATGTCGGAAGCTCGGTTCGAGCCGGTTTTTCTTCATCGTCAGCATTTCGTCGCCGAGATCAAAAGTCTCGACGAAATCTTCGATTTTCTGGATGAGTGGCCGCAGGACAAGCGAGGTCTGGCATACGACACTCTGCTGAAGGCGTGCAGGGATACCGCCAAGGGGGCATTTCCTCTCAGCGCCGCGCGCGAGAATTTCCGCCGTTTTCTGAAGATGTCTGGCATGCTCGACAGCGGCCCCAAATTCGAGGGGATGGGCGATCGAAACGTCGGCAATGCTTGAAGAGCCACGTCTGTTCGCGACGATCTGAGCTGGCGTGCCGCCACGTCATAAGCGGCGCGTCCGGTTGCGAATCTCCGGTCATAACAGACTGCGGCGCCGCGGAATGCCGCAACAGTCTCAGCGGATTTCACCGGCTCTATGCGCGTCGCCCCCGTCGCGACGCGCTTTAGCCAAATCTGGCACCCGCCCAATCGCAGCGGAAGACCAGCACGGGCTTCGAAAATCCCTTGATGCGCCGGCGCGTAGCGTGGGCAAAGAGGTCGCCGGCGCCAAATTCCCGGAATATATTCTCCGACACGAGGATCTGGTCACTGGCTGCGGCCGCGCAAAGGCGGGCTGCGAGCTGCACTGTGGAGCCGAAGAGGTCGTTGCTGTCCTCGACCGGCTCGCCGCAATCGAGCCCGATGCGAACATGGATCGGCTCGGCCTTGCTGCCGTTGTAATGCTGGAATTCCTGCTGGATCGCCATGGCGCATTCGACGGCTGCGGTCGTTTCCGCGAAGGCGGCCATGATGCCGTCGCCGGTGTGCTTCACTTCGCGGCCGGAATTTTTGCCGAGGCACCGGCGCACGATTGCGTCATGCGCCCTGACCAGCTCCGTCCCCATGCGGTCGCCGAGGCGCGCCGTCATCTCGGTCGAGCCGACAATATCGGTAAACAGGATCGCCCGGTGGCCAGGATCCATCCGCGGCGCGGATTGGCCCGGCGCCGGATCGGGGTCATTGATGCGACCGAGAAAGGCCTCGACAGCCGACAGAGCCACCTCGACGACCTCATTAGCGACGAAACCGTGCGCTTCGCGATGTACGCAGTGGACGGTTTCGACATCGGGCGCATCCACCAGACAGAAGGCCGTACCGCGCCGCTCGTCGAACCAATAAGTCAGAAACTTGACGCCGTATCGATCCTGAATGTCGATATCCATGCGATGCGCCTGGGCAACCTCGGCGGCTGACGTTCCTTCGAGGTAGTGCCGGTCCATGAAGATAGGCATCGCGCGTCCTCCCAGATCCGCCGCGTGCAAGAGATGGCATTGTACGATCTGGATTCATTCCCGTCCACCTTCCGGACAATCAATGCCTGATCGTTGCCAGGCGTTGCTTCCGAGAAGGCAACGCGTTGCTGCACGCCCGATAGAATATGCATGGATATTGGTCATTTTAATGAGTGGGTGTAATGAGTTCAGTCTGATATTTACCATAATCGGTCGTTTAATGCTGATAGCGAGAGTTCCGGAACCCCTCGAGAAGCTTCAGACGTTTCCCGTTTCAAGCGTCGCCTGCCGGATCCCGCCGGGAGAGACGTGTCTTTCACGGTCATGGTGCCAAGGATCGAAGGCCGCTGCCAACGGCATGCTAATTGCAAAGTATCGGTTAGCTCGCCGAAATGAGGAAAAGCTGTAGCAAAGTGAGACAGACGGCAAATTTTCGACCGGTAGGCCTGGCCTCCATGGGGCTCGGCCATTATGCCGTTATCAACTCAGTGTGGGATGCCGCGCGAACGCTGCTCCGTGACTGGCCGGTGGATGACGGCGAAGAATATTTCGAAGCGGTCAAGGCCTGCTTGGATGCGATTACCGGCGATCTCTCGCCGGATCATGTGCGCGCCGTCTTCATCAGGGCTGCGCAGGAGGCGGGCATCGCCGTCATAGAAGCCGCCGACTGACCAGCGGCCGCATTCTGACCAGCGGCGCATCCTAGTTCCCGTTTCCAAGACACGCTCGTCGTCGCACTTGACTTCTTCAGCTAAAAGTCTAAATTAGAACAAAACAGGAACATTGGAGGTGGTCATGACACATGCGGAACAGGTGATCGCCGACGCCCTTGCCCTCGTCGAAGCCTCTCGCGCCGCCCGCGAGCGGGATCAGCAGCGCCGCGCCGCTTGGCAGAAAAAGGTGGAACTCAGCCGTCCGCTGCCGCCTCTGCCGCGCCCGGTCCAATTGCCGCTGGCGCTGAACTGATGCGGCCGGTTTTGAAATCCCGTCAGGCCAAGCCTGATCGGTTGGAACCCGATGATGCTTGGGAAGTGGAAGCCGTGCTCGCCTGGCATGACGATGATGCCAAGGCGGCGATCCGTTCGCTGCTCGACGACTGCAAGCATCTGCGCCGGCAACTGGCGCTGGCCGAACGACTGATGAGCCGCGGCATGGCGCGCGGCTGGACGCCGCGTTACGAGCGCAACGCGCTT